>CAZZJF010000022.1:0-18442 GCA_964654325.1 uncultured Ferruginibacter sp. | reverse complement strand
TAGTACGAGTGACTCCACCAATGATGATGTCGGTCGCTTTATTGAGCAAATTTTCGATAATGAGGATTTTGTCGGATACTTTCGCGCCGCCGATAATCGCTGTAAAGGGCTTCTGCGAGGCATGCATCACTTTTTCAGCACTTTTCACTTCTGCTTCCATCAGCAATCCGAACATTTTTTTATCCGGCGGAAAGAACGATGCTATGACAGCGGTCGATGCATGCGCACGATGAGCTGTTCCAAACGCATCATTCACATAAACATCCCCCAGCTTGCTGAGTTTTTCAGCAAAGGCCCGGTCGCCTTTTTCTTCTTCTTTGTAAAACCGCAGGTTTTCGAGTAACAAGACCTCTCCGCTCTTCAGCGAAGCGGCTTTATCAATCGCTTCCTGACCGATGCAATCGTTGGCAAAAGCTACGTTCTTGCCACCAAGTAAGGCACTCAAATGTGTGAGCAGATGCTTCAGTGAGAATTTTTCGGAGGGACCATCTTTCGGTCTGCCCAAATGACTCATTAGCAAAATAGATCCGCCATCATGTAAGATTTTATTCAACGTTGGCAGCGTTGCCCGCATACGGGTATCATCCGTAATCTGATATTGTTCATTCAGCGGCACATTGAAATCAACGCGAATCAGTACTTTTTTTCCGGAAAACGAAACGTTTGAAAAATCAGCCATGGCTTTGTTTTTTTGTGAGTATGCAGCAATAGCCCAAGTGAGTTGCCTTTCGGGCAACCTTACGGCCTTTTATCGATTTGAAAAACAGATTACGAAATTAGTCCGGCAAAATGCTTCACGGTGCGAACCAGTTGTGAAACATAGCTCATTTCGTTGTCGTACCAGCTAACTGTTTTGACCATCTGCTTGTCGCCCATGGTCATCACTTTGGTTTGCGTGGCGTCGAACAGTGAACCGAACTCGATGCCGATGATATCAGCACTAACCAGCTCATCTTCGGTGTAACCGAAGCTCTCGTTGCTGGCCGCTTTCATGGCGGCATTAATTGATTCGGCGGTTACAGGTTTTGACAAATAACTGTAAAGCTCGGTCATGGAACCGGTGATCACCGGCACACGCTGAGCGCCCCCATCCAGTTTTCCTTTCAATTCGGGAAGAACCAGCCCGATCGCTTTTGCCGCTCCGGTACTGTTTGGAACGATGTTGGCCGCCGCTGCACGCGCCCGACGCAGATCGCCTTTGTTGTGCGGTGCATCCAGCGTATTTTGATCGTTCGTGTAGGCGTGAATGGTACACATGATACCCATTTCGATGCCAAATTGATCGTTCAGGACTTTGGCCATTGGAGCCAGGCAGTTGGTTGTACAGCTGGCACAACTGATGATAGTCTCAGATCCGTCGAGAATATGATGATTCACATTAAAGACTACGGTTTTCAAATCACCGGTCGCCGGTGCTGAAATCACAACGCGCTTGGCACCGGCCGTAATATGAGCCGCTGCTTTTTCTTTGTCGGTAAAAAACCCGGTAGACTCAATCACTACATCAACGCCGTGTGCACCCCAGGGAATTTGAGCCGGATCTTTTTGAGCATAAATTTTTACTTCGTGTCCGTTGACAATAATAGCATTGTCGGTATGCGTAACGGTTTGATTGAATCGTCCCTGAGCACTGTCGTATTTCAACAAGTGTGCCAACACCGCTGGACTGGTCAGGTCGTTGATGGCGACCACATCGATCCCTTGCATATTGTAAATCTGACGAAAAACCAGACGCCCGATACGTCCAAAACCGTTGATGGCTACTTTAATACTGCTCATAGTGATGTTATTGAAGTGTTAGATGGCAATTTTGCGGGGCAAAAGTACGGTTTTACCGCCATTTTGCGAGTCAACCAATCCTCCTGCCGCCTGAAAAAAGGGCTTATTTTTTATCCCTGGAGCCCGTATACAGCTCATATTCAAGGAGTCGGCAGTCGATCTTTCCGTTGAAGAATTCAATGCGTTTGGCAGGACGAAGGCCAATTTTTTTAGATAACACCAGATTACCCGTAAATATATAACCGGTATAACCGGCACCGGCCTGTTTCATAAAATCACCCACTCGTGCATAGGTTTCTTCCAGGGCTTGTTCCTCTCCTAACCGATCGCCATATTCGGGATTGAACATTAGCACACCGCCGGCCTCTGCTGGAAAATCCGTGTCTGCAAAATCACCCTGCTGAAACTGGATCAGGTGTTCTACCCCGGCGATTCCCGCGTTGATACGGGCAATATTGACCGCATCGGCACTTCGATCGGAGGCGATGATGGGAAACGATAAATCTGATAGAATACGTTCGTCCATGAATGCACGAACCGCCTTATAATAGGATGGTTTATAGGCACTCAGGTGCATGAACGCATAATTAGTACGTAATAATCCCGGAGGACGATTGGAAGCGATCAGGGCCGCTTCAATGGCCAGTGTACCCGATCCACACATCGGGTTTACAAACGGCGATAGACGATCCCAGCGAGTTGCCAGGATGGTTGACGCCGCGAGTGATTCAAGCATGGGGGCTTTTCCCGGAATCTTCCGATATCCGTGCTTAGACAGCGTTTCGCCACTCGTGTCTAAAAACACATCGGCCATATCCTCATTCCAGTAGAGATGAACCACTACCCGATCCAACGATGAACCGGAATCCGGACGCTCGCCGGTTTTTGCACGAAACCGGTCAACGATAGCATCTTTCACCCGCACATTGGCAAAAAGGTTGTTGGTGATGGTAGGATTGGATACATGACTGGTCACCGAAAAATAACCATCGGGCTCTATCAGTTCTTCCCAGGCAATTTGACTGAGCTGACGATATAATTCGTCGGCATTAACTGCCCGAAAGCTCCGCAACAAATAGTAGACCTGACTGGCTGTGCGGAGATGAAGATTCAGCCGAATACAATCCTGCATGGTTCCCTTGAGCTCGATACCGGTCTTGAATACACGAAGCGGCACATAATGCAATGCCCGAATTTCTTTTTCTAGATAGGGCGCCAGTCGGTTGCTGCAGGTGACTATGATTTTTGCCGGAGTAAGAAATGGATTCATCAAGATCATTCAATAGGTTGACGAAGTTGATGAAGACAAGTCGCTAACCCGGTCGTCCAATCCGGTATTTGAATACCAAAACACTGTTCGGTTCGCTCGGTATTTAAAATGGAAAAATGCGGGCGACGGGCCGGTGTTGGAAACTCGGCGCTGGTGATCGGAATCACGGCACAGTCCAATCCACAAAGGTCTCGAATTGCGGTGGCAAATGTATGCCAGGTAATGGCCCCTTTGTTGGCATAGTGATAGCATCCGGGTGGTCGATGATCCGACTTCATCAGCAGATCCATGATGAAACGGGCCAGGTCGGGCGCATAGGTGGGGCGGCCGGTTTGATCGGCAACAACCCGGATTTCTGAACGCTCTTTCATCAGGCGCATCATGGTTTTGACAAAGTTTTGTCCGTACGGACTATACACCCAGGAGGTTCGAAAAATCAAGGTTTTGGGATTAAGGGCCAGCGCCAACTCCTCTCCTTTTTGTTTGCTGGCACCATACACATTGATCGGGTCGGTATCATCGTCAGGGAGATAGCCTTCCGATTTTGTACCATTGAACACATAATCGGTAGAGAGATGGATGAGTGTGGCTTGTTGTTCAGCACAGGCTTCGGCCAGGTAACCAACGGCAACAGCATTCACGTTGAAGGCCTGTTCTTTTTCGGATTCGGCCTGATCCACTTTCGTGTAGGCGGCTGCGTTAATACAAGCATCCGGTTGGTGTTCTTTGAAAAATGTCAATACCGCCTCTCGATCAGTAATGGATAAATCTGCTTTTCCGGTAAACAGAAAACGGGCTTGTGGATAGGCCTTGGTGAGTGCACGGCAGGACTGACCCAGTTGTCCGTCGGCACCTGTTACCAATATGGTTTTGATTTGATTGGGCAAAGCAATCAGGATTGAAAGATGAAATTATTCAAACAGCGATCAACATTTGGATGTCCTAGATCTTTTTCGGAAATGATCCGCTTATCCACCGGAATGCGCCAGTCGATACCCAGAGATGGATCCGCCAGGTTCAAACCGCCTTCCGCATCTTTATTGTAGAAACCCTCACATTTGTAAAAGACTTCGGCCGTCTCACTCAGCACTGAGTATCCATGTGCGAAGCCTTTGGGTATAAACAACTGCTTCTTGTTGTCAGCAGAAAGTTCGATCGAAAAATGACTGCCATAGGTTGGTGATCCTTTCCGGATATCTACCACCACATCCAAAATGGTTCCGCTCAGTGCGCGAATGAATTTTGTTTGCGGATAAGGTTCAAGCTGATAATGCAAGCCTCGGATGACCCCATAAACAGAGCGAGCCTGATTATCTTGCACGAAATCGGCGATGACGCCGGCATCCGTACACGTTTTTTCATTGTATGATTCAAAAAAATAACCCCGGCTATCGGCATGCACGACCGGTTCGAAAACAAATAATCCGGGAAATTCCGTTTCGATAAAAGGCATGATGATTTATTATGCGTATTGCTGTTTAAAGAATTCGATGGTTTCGATCAGTCCGGCCTCAAACCGTTTGACCGGCTCGTATCCGAGTTGTGCTTTCGCCAAGCTGATGTCGGCCAGTGAATTGCGAATATCACCGGCACGGGGTTCACGATGCGTGGGCGCCCAGGTACTGCCCAGGGTTTTGGCACATTGCTGATACAACTGATTCACCGTGAAGCTGTCACCGCAGGCTACGTTATATACCTGACGGAACGCCTCGGGATTGTCTGTCAGCATTCCTTTGATATTCACCTGAACCGCATTGGCCACAAAGGTAAAATCACGGGTCTGTTCACCGTCGCCATTGATGTATACGGGCAATTGATGAATAATGCCTTTCACAAACAACGGAATGACGGCCGCGTATGGACCATCCGGATCTTGGCGGGGTCCGAAAATATTGAAATAGCGGAAACCCATCAGCCGGATACCATATACATCGGCAAAGACCTGCGCATAGAGCTCGTTGGTTTTCTTGGTCGCAGCGTAGGGAGACAGGCAGTTTCCAATTCGTTGTTCGATTTTCGGCAAGGTAGGTTCATCTCCGTATACAGATGACGATGACGCATACACGAAGCTTTTCACACCGGCATCTACAGCAGCTTTGAGCATATTCATGAACCCACCCACATTCACGTCATTAAAATAAACCGGTTCCTTAATCGAACGGGGCACCGAACCAAGTGCCGCCTGATGACTCACGTAGTCTATTCCCGCACAGGCTTTTCTACAAACATCCGCATCCCGTATATCACCCTGGATAAACTCAAATGCCGGATAGGCCCGTAAAATATCGAGGTTCTTTTCAAAACCATTGACCATATTATCCAGCACACGCACTTTCCCGGCACCATGAAGGAGAAGATACTCGGCGATATGACTGCCGATAAATCCGGCCCCACCGGTTATCAGAAACGAATGCTTGGAAAGGTCTTTCGTATGAAACATATGGATTCGTTTGGGTTGATCAGAGACTCCAGTATTTGCGGCTCTGAATCTTATTGCGGAATATTCCTTTCAGATCGGCGATGATCGCATTGGATTTGGTTATAGAGGCAAAATAGTCGTCATCCAGGCTTTTGTAGGGCTCATGAGGAACGGTCACAATTACGGCATCATAATCAGTAGATAACGAATCGGATAAACCGAAGCCGTACTCATGTTTCAGCTCGTCGCTGTCGGCATGCGGATCGGCTACATCCACGTTCAGGGAAAATGCTTTTAACTCGTTAACCACATCAGCCACTTTGCTGTTTCGGATATCGCTCACATTCTCTTTAAACGTGGCCCCCATGATTAGTACTTTACTGTCTTTTACATTGCCGCTGTTTTGAATGATATGCTGAATAACCTTCTTGGCGACATAGCCCGCCATTCCATCGTTGATCACGCGCCCGGCGAGAATCACCTGACTGTTGTAACCCAGTTCTTTGGATTTATAGGTGAGGTAATATGGGTCCACACCGATACAATGACCACCCACCAAGCCTGGTTGAAACCGAAGAAAATTCCATTTGGTACCGGCGGCTTCCAACACTTCAAAGGTATTTATGTGCATGCGGTCAAAAATGATCGACAATTCATTCATCAGCGCGATGTTGAGGTCACGCTGCGTATTTTCAATGATCTTAGCTGCTTCGGCCACTTTGATAGATGATGCTCGGTGAACACCGGCTTTCACGACGAGTTCGTAAACCTTGGCAATCACGTCCAGACTTTCTGCACAACAGCCGCTGACCACTTTAACAATGGAGGTGATGGTATGCTCTTTGTCGCCCGGATTAATCCGCTCGGGTGAGTATCCAATTTTATAATCCTCCACCATTTTCAATCCTGAAAACTGCTCAATGATCGGCACGCAATCTTCTTCGGTACAGCCTGGATACACTGTGCTTTCAAAAACAACATAATCCCCTTTTTTAATCACTTTCCCAATCGTTTCACTGGCCCGTTGAACCGGCCGAAGATCCGGCACATTATGTTCATCGACGGGTGTTGGAACAGCCACTATGTAAAAATTGGCTTCCCGGAGTACATCAAGACTGTTAGTAAAAACAATATCGCAATCTTCAAAAGCCGTATGGTCGAGCTCTTGACTGGGATCAATCCCTTGCTTCATCATCTCGATGCGTTCGGCATTGATATCAAATCCGATGACGCTTATTTTTCGGGCAAATTCAAGGGCAATAGGCAAGCCTACATATCCAAGACCGATAACGGCTAGTTTCTTTTTCTTGTCGAGTAGTTCCTGATACATGATGTGCTGATATATAATGTAATCAATAGAAAGATGATATATAACGTTTAGGCATACCCGCTTTTTGGAGCGGGAACACTAAAATCAATTGGTTGACGATACAAATCCTCTTGGCTAAATGTTTTAAAATACTCATAGGTTTTTCGGAGTCCCTCTGACCGCTCTACTTTAGGTTCCCAACCGAGCAGCTCTTTTGCTTTTCGGATATCGGGACGGCGTTGCTTTGGGTCGTCTAGCGGTAACTCTTTGTAAACGATTTGTTGATTGGACCCGGTCAGTTTCAGGATTTCGCGGGCGAATTCGTTCAAACTGATTTCATCGGGGTTGCCGATGTTGACGGGTTGCACACAGTCGCTCATTAGCAGGCGAAAAATACCTTCTACCTGATCATCTACATAGCAGAAGCTTCGTGTTTGGGTACCATCGCCGAATACAGTCAACTCTTCTCCGCGAAGAGCCTGACCAATGAAAGCCGGTAATGCTCGACCATCATTGAGGCGCATACGCGGACCATAGGTATTGAAAATACGCACAATGCGGGTATCCACCTGATGAAACGTATGATAAGCCATGGTCATCGCCTCCTGAAAACGTTTAGCTTCGTCATAGACACCTCTCGGTCCAACCGGATTTACATTCCCCCAATAGTCCTCATGCTGCGGATGTACAAGCGGATCACCATACACCTCACTGGTACTCGCAACCAGGATGCGGGCCTTTTTGGCGAGGGCAAGTCCGAGGCAATTGTGTGTACCCAGCGAACCCACTTTTAATGTTTGAATGGGGATGCGGAGATAGTCGATTGGACTCGCCGGTGAGGCGAAATGCAGGATATAGTCTAAATGACCGGGCACATGGATGAACTTCGAAACGTCATGATGATAAAACTCAAAAGACGAGAGAGGAAACAGGTGCTGGATGTTACGCAGGTCGCCGGTAATCAGATTGTCCATACCAATCACATGATATCCCTCGTGCACGAAGCGGTCGCACAGATGCGATCCCAGAAAACCGGCCGCACCGGTAATCAATATGCGTGGCTTTGTATTCATCGGTTTATAACTGGCTGACGACCTACGCTTTCATAATGAAAGCCCAGAGAACGCATGTTGTTCAATTCAAAAAGATTGCGTCCGTCGAAAATAGCTTGGTGGTTGAGCAATGATTTGATACGCTCGAAATCCGGCGTTCTGAATTCATTCCACTCTGTGGCAATGATAAGCGCGTCGGCTCCTTCCAGCGCGCCGTATTGTGTATCGGAAAAACTGATGGCATCACCCCAATGTTGTTTGGCATTGGTCATCGCCTCCGGATCATAGGCCGAAACCGAAGCGCCTTTGTCCAGCAACACCCTAATCATATCGAAAGCCGGCGCTTCGCGTATGTCGTCGGTATTTGGCTTGAACGCCAGTCCCCACATCGCAAACCGCTTTCCGGCTAGTGATCCGCCGAAATACGCTTCTATTTTGGGCAACAGGTGTAATTTTTGCGCCGCATTGACATTCATAACGGCATCGAGTATACGAAAATCATACCCGTAGGTTTTCGATGAATGCGATAAAGCAAGCACGTCTTTGGGGAAACAGCTACCTCCGTAGCCAATACCGGAGAACAGAAACCGTTTGCCTATCCGGTCGTCGCTGCCCATTCCTTTCCGCACGAGATCAACATCGGCACGCATACGCTCACAGAGCTGGGCGATCTCATTCATGAAACTGATTTTCACGGCCAGGAATGAATTGGCCGCATATTTGGTGAGTTCGGCAGAACGAACATCCATGTGGATGATCGGATTACCCGAACGTACAAACGGAGCATACAGTTCCTGCATTACCTGAAAGGCCCGATCGGTATCCGAGCCGATCACAACCCGATCCGGCTTCATGAAATCTTCTACAGCAAATCCTTCCCGTAAGAACTCCGGGTTACTCACTACGTCAAAATCGAATTCAATATTGGTTGTGCTGTTGGCTAAGATGGTCTCGCGCACCCGGTCAGCCGTACCAACGGGCACCGTTGATTTATCGACCACCACTTTATATTCCCCGGATTTAAACAAGCGGCCGAGATCGGCAGCTACCTGTAACACATAACGAAGATCCGCACTGCCGTCCTCGCCAGGTGGTGTAGGCAAGGCCAGAAAAATCACGTCGGCCTGTGAGACCGCATCCGTCAGCGAGGTTGTGAAAAACAGGCGCTGTTCTTTGATGTTGCGCAAGAATAATTTTTCAAGTCCGGGCTCGTAAATAGTGATTTGTCCGTTACGAAGCTTCTCAACTTTTTGAACATCGACATCCACGCAATGAACCTGGTTGCCTGTTTCCGCAAAACATGTGCCGGTCACCAGACCGACATACCCTGTTCCAACGACTGCAATTTTCATGAATTATGCGTTTTGAATAAATTGAAGAACCGTATTTGAAATGAATGCTTGTTGCTCTTCATCCAGTTCGGTATGCATGGGCAGTGAGATCACGCGCTCCGTCAGCCAGTCGGTTACCGGCAAATCATAGTCACGCCCCCCAAACGCATCAAACATTTTCTGACGATGTGCCGGCACAGGATAATAAATCATGTTGGGTATCCCTTTTTCGGTCAGGTGCTGACTCAGGGCGTCTCGGGACACCTCGTGTACAATCAATGTATACTGATGAAACACATGTCGGTTATTGGGATTGCGATAGGGCGTCTCCAGACGAGCTTGTCCTGCAAAAGCCTCATCGTAGAAATCAGCAGCTTTTCGTCGGGCGTCAATGTACTCATCCAAATGCAGGAGTTTGATTTGCAGGATGGCTGCTTGGACGGCGTCCAGTCGGGAGTTACAACCAACCACGTCGTGGTAATACCGCTTACTCTGTCCGTGAGAGGCAATCATACGAAGCAGGTCGGCTAAGGCATCATCATTGGTGAACATAGCGCCGCCGTCACCGAACGCACCGAGATTTTTGGAGGGATAGAACGATGTACAACCGATATGTCCAATGCTCCCTGTTTTTTTGGTTGTGCCATCGGAAAAACGGTACACGTTACCGATAGCCTGAGCATTATCTTCAATCACGTAGAGGTTGTGCCTGCTGGCAATGTCCATGATCGCTTCCATATCGGCAGCCTGACCGTATAAATGAACCGGTACGATGGCCTTGGTTCGGGGGGTGATGGCCTTTTCGATGGCTTCCGGACTGATACAGAATGTGCGGGGGTCAACGTCTACAAAAACGGGTTTGATACCCAGAAGGGCCGCCACTTCTACCGTAGCAATGTAGGTGAAGGAAGGCGTGATCACCTCGTCGCCGGGTTTTAACCCGAGCGCCATCATGGCAATCTGAAGCGCATCCGTGCCATTAGCACAGGGGATGACATGCTTGCTTTGGTGGTATTGAGCCAACTGTGCAGCAAAATCGCTAACTACTTTACCTCCAATGAATTGCGAACTTTCCAGCACAGCGATAACGGCTTGGTCTACCGCGTCCTTGATGCGGAGATACTGATTCTTGGTATCTACCATTTGCAATGGCCTCATCCCTGTTTTTTTAAGTGGCACAAAGATATGATTTTGATGCTCAAATTGTTATTACGTTTCCGTGGTCCAAAATGCCGTCGAATGCGTGTATTTTTGGAAAAATTGAAGGCTTTGTACGTTTTTTATCGTTTAGCGGTCATTTTTTATGGTTTTGGCATTCGATTGGCGGCTATCTGGCATGCAAAGGCCCGCCTTTTTGTGCAAGGTCGAAAAGCCGGTTTGGGCATGCCGTTCACCCAAAAAACCATCTGGATGCATTGCTCCAGTTTGGGTGAATTTGAGCAGGGCCGTCCAGTTCTGGAAGCGTTGAAAGCTCGTTATCCGTCCTACCCGGTAGTTGTCAGCTTTTTCTCGCCAAGCGGTTTTGAAGTGCGAAAAGACTATGCGCTAGCGGATCGGGTCGTTTATCTGCCCCTCGATCATCCGGCCAGTGCCCGAAAAACCATCGAAACCATCAACCCGGCGATCGTAGTTTGGGTGAAATACGACTATTGGTTCTGTCACTTACAAGCCATTGCCAAGCAACACATTCCGCTAATTTTGATCGCAGCCCATTTCAGACACGATCAACTTTTCTTCCGCTGGTATGGCGCCTGGTGGCGAGACATGCTTCGCCTTTTCAATGTATGTTTTGTCCAAAATCAGGCCTCCGCCGATCTGCTGCAATCAATCGGTTTAAAAGGCCATGCCATCGTCGCCGGCGATACGCGATTCGACCGAGTGATTACCATACGAGATGCATCAACCTCTTTACCTGTTATCGAATCGATCACCGCACCGGCATGGACACTGGTTGCCGGCAGCACCTGGCCCGACGATGAATCGATCCTGTTCGCATTCACCCAGGCATTTCCCGAGATTCGATTAATCATCGCTCCCCACGACGTGAACCCGGCTCGCGTACGTGATCTAACGAACCGGTTTACAAACCATGTTTTGTACAGCCAGCTCGAACAAGGTGAACAGAGCAGGGTGCCAGGTTCGGTCATTATTATCGACCGTATCGGCTTGCTGTCGAAACTCTACCCATATGGTCGGATAGCTTATATAGGAGGTGGTTTTAACCGGGCGGGCATCCACAATATCCTCGAAGCTGCCGTGTATGGCATGCCGGTCATTTTTGGACCTCACTATGATCGCTCGGCCGAGGCCAGCGAGCTGATTAACGCAGGTTGCGCCTTTTCGGTAAAAGAAGCGGAGGAACTGAAAAATCGGGTCGGCCGTTTGAAACAAAACGAGATGGATCTTCAGGAGATAGGCAACCGAGCCCGGGAGTATGTACAAGCGAAGGCGGGTGCCACGGCTACAATCGTTGATTATGTTGCCGCGAATCGTCTTTTAACCAATTGATCAAACGCACGTACGGCATCGGAGTCATCTTCCCAACCCAGTTTCAATTTGAGCTCGCGCTTGATCCAGAATTCAGCTTCGGGATAAATGGCAAAATCATTGATGGTTTTGATGCTGCGATCGAACATAACGTCATCCCCTTTGAACAATGATTGAATAAACAAATAGCGATCATTGATGCCGATGGCTTTACGCAGATCCTTGATTGGTGTTTGTTGCAGCGTGTCACTGATCTCCCGTTTTTCTTCTTTCAGCCGATCATTCAGGGAGGTAGTGGCCGGTTGTTCCGATGGATGAATCCCGGTTTTTTCCGGGATGGGCTCCGATGGCTTTTGCATTGATGGCGTTTCGGTAACCGGTTCCGGCTTAGTAACAACAACCGGCTCCGTCGGCTTGGATTCGACCGGTTGCGAATGAACGATATGCTGCGATAAGGTGGGAATATCCTGTACGGGATCAAAGGTGAATGCCGGTCTGTTTTTTAAACTGATGGTATTTTTTGACTCCGCATTTTTTCGCATCTCCTCCAGCTCACGATCCATTTCTTCCATGTCAAACTCCAGCACGATATGTTCTCGCTCTGCGGCATCCGCATGATCTGCCGGCGGATTTAAGATATGCTCAAATGCAGACGGGATATGGATGGCGATGGGATGCGAGGCCGCCGATTCAGGTGACGTGGATTGCAAGTGCAACAGTTCAGACTGAATCATCTGAACGGTCAACAACAGTTGTTCGATGGAGGCTCCTTCTTTCAACTGTTCCTGCAGGGTTTCACAGAGTGTCTCCACTCGTTGCATGTAAAAGCGGGTTGATGCGTTAGAAATACTGTTTTTTGGCCTTACTTTGCAGGCACGCGATAAAGTTACAAACCAAATTGTAAATTCAACCAACAATGTTCATAGAACCTGATTTTCGTGGTGAAAAGAGAGGCTGGATCGAAGTCATCTGCGGCAGTATGTTCAGCGGTAAAACCGAAGAGCTCATCCGTCGTCTAAAACGGGTGAAAATTGCCAACCTGTCTGTCGAAATATTCAAACCGACCATCGATGTCCGATACGACAATACCCGCATTGTCAGCCATGATACCAACACCATCCAGTCTATACCCGTACCAAGCTCAGCCGACATTCTCAGTCAGGTCGGTGATGTCGATGTCGTGGGCATTGATGAAGCGCAATTTTTCGATGAAGGCATTACCGATGTTTGTATCACCCTGGCCAATAAGGGCGTTCGGGTGATTGTTGCCGGACTTGATATGGATTTCCAGGGGAAGCCGTTTGGTCAGATGCCTCAATTGCTGGCCATCGCAGATTACATCACTAAATTACATGCCATCTGCGTCAAATGCGGAAACATTGCTCATATCAGCTACCGAACCGTTGCTACCGGAGGCCAGGTATTGTTGGGAGAGAAAGACAAATACGAAGCCCGCTGCCGGATATGCGCACTCGAACCCGTACAACCAGTCACCTAGTTTATGAATAAAGCGGTATGGACACTGATCAGAAAAGAGGTGCTGCTTGAGCTGCGTCAGAAACATACATTGTATGGAATCCTGTTGTACCTCTCATCCACCATTTTCATTTTGTTTCTGAGTTTGCCCGACGCGCCTTCGTATCAAACCTGGAACGCGTTGTTCTGGATGATGCAACTATTTGTGTGTGTGAATGCCGTTGCCAAAAGCTTTTTACAGGAATCAAAAGCCAGGCTGCTCTATTTTCAAACGCTGGTATCCCCTGCTTCGTTCCTCCTGGCCAAACTGGTGTACAACGTCCTATTGATGCTGATCCTCTCTGTGTGCACCTATTTCCTATTTGGTTTATTTCTCGATGACCCGACGCAACGGTCCGGCTTATTCCTGGGCATTGCCCTGCTGGGTGGCGTAGGCATCAGCATGGTCTTTACCCTGATGAGTGCCATTGCCTCCAAAGCGCAGCAATCGGCTGCCCTGATGGCGATTTTGGGCTTCCCGGTCATCTTACCCCAATTATTGTTGATTATGCGCCTGAGCAAAGCCGCTTTTGGCGAAGTCTTTCGCGAAAATGCGTTGATTCAGTTAGCCGCCCTCACGGCGGGGATGGATTTGTTGGTGGTCATTTTGGCCCTCATCCTTTTTCCCTATTTGTGGAAAGACTAACCCGCATTTTTGGATTAGGGAATGATATTCTCCTACCTTTGCGGCATTCAACCAACCTCCCCGGTATTGAAAAAACATTGGTGGAAAATATTGTGCATCCTGCTCCTGGTTTATACCATCGTGGCCGGCTTTTTAGCCGATGTGCCGCGAAAAGACATCCTCAACGAAACCATTCGGAATACGTTTTTCCATGTGTGCATGTGGTTCTCCATGATGCTGTTGTTTATTGGCAGCTTTGTTCATAGCATCGGGTATCTGCACAAAGGCCGGTTGGTATCAGACCTGCAGGCACGCAATTTCGCCATCACCGGATTTGTTTTTGGCTTGTTGGGCTATCTGACTGGTGTCTTATGGGCCCGGGTCACCTGGGTAACCGATCAGGGACAATCCATGAGTGGCATTCTCAAAGAGCCCAAACTAATCGGAGCCGCCATCGCCTTACTGATCTATGGCGCCTATTTTGTACTCCGCGATTCCATAACGGATCTGGATAAACGCGCGCGCGTCAGTGCCGTGTATAATATTTTCGCGTTCGCCATGCTGTTTCCAAGCATCTGGATCATTCCTCGTATGGTGGGCAGCCTGCACCCCGGTGCACCCGGCGGCGACGAGGGCAACCCGGCACTGAATTACAAAGACATGGACGCGCGCATGCGCATCGTGTTTTACCCGGCGGTTATCGGCTGGACCCTGCTGGGCCTCTGGATCACTACCATTAAAACACGCATAGAACTAATCAAAAACAAAAAACTGTATGAAGACGCTGCTTCGTAACCGACGTTTCTTTTGGCTGATGCTGGTATGCTGCTTATCGTCTATTCTTGCCACCGCACAACCAACCACAGGTACAGAACCCGAAATGGCTGATCTTCTGCGTAGTAACGGTAAAATATACACGGTGGTGGCCGTTTGCTTACTGATTCTTTCCGGATTGTTTCTATACCTGTTCAGCATCGAAAGACGCCTTAAAAAAATAGAAAAAGAAAATAAGCCGGGTTCATAAATTTTCTCCTACATTGCAAAATCATTAAATCAACCTACATGTCTGCCAACCAACACTACAGCTTTTTTCAGAGTGTTGAAAAAAGTTTTGAAAAAGCCGCCGAGTTCACCAACTGGGACCGCGGTATACTGGAACAAATAAAAGCCTGCAATAGTGTGTATCAGATGCGCTTCCCGGTCCGGATGGACAATGGTGACATCGAGGTCATCGAAGCCTATCGCGTTCAGCACAGTCAGCACAAGTCGCCCTGTAAAGGTGGCATTCGCTTCAGTGATGAAGTGAATCAGGATGAAGTGATGGCGCTCGCCTCGCTGATGACCTACAAGTGTGCCATCGTGAATGTTCCGTTCGGTGGTGGTAAAGGCGGCATTAAAATCAACCCCAAAAATTACTCAACATACGAACTAGAAAAAATCACCAGACGCTATACCGCCGAGCTGGTGAAGAAAAATTTCATTGGACCCGGTATCGACGTGCCGGCCCCTGATTACGGTACCGGCGCGCGCGAAATGGCCTGGATCGTTGACACGTATGCATCTCTGAAACCCGGTGAGATTGACGCAGCCGGCTGTGTGACCGGCAAACCGGTGACTCAAGGTGGCGTACGAGGTCGTACCGAAGCCACCGGCCTGGGTGTTTTCTTCGGTATCCGCGAGGTCTGCAACATGGAAGACGTGATGACTAAACTCGGATTATCAGTTGGCGTGAAAGATAAAACCGTCATCGTACAAGGACTTGGAAACGTGGGTTACCACAGCGCTAAATTCTTCCGCGAAGCCGGTGCTAAAATCATCGCCCTGGCCGAGTACGAAGGAGCGATCTATCATCCGGACGGCCTCAATGAAGACGAGGTTTTCCAGCACCGTAAAAAAACCGGTTCGATCCTGAATTTCCCCGGCGCCACCAACCTCGCCAAAAATGCGGATGCCCTTGAAATGGAATGTGATATTTTGATTCCGGCTGCATTAGAAAATGTCATCAACGGCGAAAATGCACCTCGCATCAAAGCAAAAATCATTGGTGAAGCCGCCAACGGCCCTTGCACGCCGGAGGCCGACGATATTTTCATTCAAAAAGGCATCCTCTGCGTTCCCGACATGTACTTGAATGCCGGCGGTGTTACCGTTAGTTATTTCGAATGGCTGAAAAACCTCAGCCACGTACGTTACGGTCGGATGGAAAAACGATTCACAGAAAATATGAATACACGCATCCTCACGCAAATGGAACACCTTACCGGTAAAGCCGTTAATGATGCGGAGCGGGCGCAGATTCAACATGGCCCGGATGAACACGATCTGGTCCATAGCGGTCTCGAAGAAACCATGATCACCGCCACCCGCGAAATCATGGACATCTGGAAGGCCAACCCAAGCATCCCTGATATGCGCACAGCCGCATACGTGAGTGCGATTAATAAAGTAGCCACCAGCTATGCGGAACTGGGTATCTTCCCATAATGCATCATGCTGATCGAATAAAAAAAGCCGTCCGATTGGATGGCTTTTTTTTAGAAATCCCATTGATCAACGACTTGGACCTGATGAGCCTGTCTGTGGAAAACCATGGTTTGCGCACCATTGGTTATTACAAAATAACGCGACTGCACAACCGAATAATAGTGTAATACTTGCTGTAAAACCGATTCTGTCAAATCAACGGAGGTTTCCTTGCACTCAACCAGTATGAATGGAACAAAGGCAGCATCATAAACTACAATATCAAATCGCCTTCGTTTACCCGACACCGTAATACTTTTTTCAACCGCCATACGCGATGGAGACAACTCTTTTTTCTCAATCAGGTATAAGAGAAACCATTGCCGAACCCATTCTTCAGGCGTCCACTTATACCAGCGGCGACGAACGACGCAAAAAATCTCTTCGCGGCCATTGAGCCGACGGATGGAAGGGGGCGTTGCCGGGTAGTCGATTAACACAAATGCCGTATTTCTTGCAAAATACGGCATTCAATACGGATGAATCGATCGGATTGTTAGTTGGTAGCAGCGTCGGCATTCAGGTTGCCCCAGCCCAGCGAACTGCTTCTGACTGGATAGCGGGCGCTGGTCGTAATGAGCTTATTCAATACCTGGTCGCGCGTCCATGTAGGGAACTTACTCCAAACCAGAGCGGCAATACCCGCAGCCGTGGCGGTGGCTACCGATGAGCCCCCAACGGTTGATGGAGCATCTCCGCTCATGGCCAATGATAGTGGATTTTCATTGTCGGCAGCTCGTTCCATCACTACGGTGAAATCCGTTTCTGTACCACTGTGACAAGAGCCGCAAGTGGTGTTGAAATTATTATCTCGTACGCCCGTTACAGCATTCACTTCCGGCATCCAGGCCGGGAAAATAACACCGTACCATCCGCTTGTCCAGCTGAATGATGTACCGGCCGCACAGAAAATCAATTTATTTTTTCCATAAGCATATCGAATGGCATCTTGCAATTGCGAACTGCTCGTCATTTTACCCATACTCATACTGATAATCCGTACATCAGAGCGGTTGGCCGCATTCGTAAATGCATCGGAAGCCCCTTTGATTTCACGGCTTTCATCCAGATAGACATCTACGGCAGCCCGGCATGTAACAAGATTGCTATTATAGGCGACCCCACAAGCATTGCCATCAGTACCTCTCGGTGCAGCCGCAGCGCCGGCCATAGATGTTCCGTGTCCGCAACCATCGTCGGGTGTCTCTGCCGAACCAACTGGAATACCCAGAAAGGTTTCGCGAGGCAATGTCACAATCTTTTCAATCGTACGTCCGGTGGATGCACCCTGATTGAATGCTGTGCCCAGGTTTTCCTGATCCGATTCGGCCCCGGTGTCAATGATAAAAAGCTTGACCCCTCGACCGGTACTCTTTGTCCAAGCTTTGGAAATATTGTGATACGCAAGATTCCAGGATTGTTTGGTGGCAGGCGTGATTGTTGTGTAATGCACATTGTTGACCAATCCGGGTTCTGCATTGTTCGAGCCGCAACCACTGCTGCTGCTGACCGCCTGCTGCGGGTTTGGTACAGGCGCTTTGGTCATGCTCAAATCAGCCGGTTCGTACGACATCGGTTCCGCGTAGCGCACCTGAGGTTGACGAACAAGCCAATCGAATGTGGTTCTGTTACGCACGATGACATTGATAACGGGCAGGACCGTTTCTTCCCAGGGTATAATATCCTTCATCGTGAGTGATGGATTTTTTGCTTGCTCCATTTGAAGGATTTCACGCAACAGGTTTTCTTTTACCCGAACCCAGTCGGCATCCTGAATATTTATTTCGTGTAATCGATGGTCGATATCCTGCGTCCCATCCAATCGGTAACCAATTGACAAAATATGATCGGTATGATCTACCGCCGACCAGACCATTGCGGTGGGCGCCATACTCCACTCAAAAACCCCTTTTTCCCGCAGTTGATCCGCGGCGCCGAAGACGCAGCGCTTGAGCGCGGCTATCTGCTCATCACCCTGAATACCGACGACCATGTGGATCGTGAAATTCGCGCCCTGAGCCTGCTGCGGGCCGGCGGGCTCGGCGCGCTCGCCCATCGCGAATGGGCGTACCTCTCCCAGGGCGAACGCCAGCGCGTCCTGATCGCCCGGGCCCTGATGGCCCGGCCGCGCC
>CAZZJF010000021.1:0-18731 GCA_964654325.1 uncultured Ferruginibacter sp. | reverse complement strand
GGCGAGCTGGTTCTGCCCATGAATCCGTCGCGGGTGACACTGGATTTCAGGGTAGTGGATAAAGAAGACGGCGAGCCGTTACCGGATTCACGGGTGCTGCTTCGTTCGAGCTTGTTGGGCAAGGTATATATTGATTCGGCGCATTCAGATACAGCGGGTATGGTACGTTTTTCGGGTGTACCGAAATGTGGTAAAGTGGAACTGGCACATGGCAGTCAGGAGGGGTACTATTCAGACAGTATCGTAGACCGGGAGGTGCCGATGTTGTTGGCGGGTGGGTTAGACAGTAACCGCACGTTGAGGCTGAAACCGATTCGGGTACCCATTACGTTTTTCATTACGGATTGTCAAACGGGGAAAGGTCTTTCGGGTGCGACGGGCGAGATCAGTTTCACGTATCCGAACGGGAAGCCGGGAAAGAAGAAGCGTGTGCTGACGAATATCCATGGCGTGGGTAAGGGCACGTACGATTCGGCGTGGTTGTTATCAACTATTGAGATTATAGGATCACGTCCGGGGTATAAGGATGGTCGATTGGATGGGGTTCATCCGGTGCGTGACTTTATTCAATACCCGAAGGAGAAGCGTACGTTTTGCTTAGAGCCATTACCGCCACCGCCACCGCCACCGCCACCGCCGCCGCCACCACCGCCACCTGATACTACTCCTCCTGTGGCAAAAATCGATTGTCCGGATCGGGTTTTGGTTTTTCAGGTTTGCAATAGTAATAATGCAAAAGACGACAATTTTGATTTTTATCTGAATGGGCATCTGCTTGGAAACCTTGACTTATCCAGTAATTTACCGGTGGGGTCCGTTTTTATTGCCAGCTTAGATCGGAACAAAAAAATCACCAGTCCTGATTTTGTATGCAGCATGGATAACATGAAGGTATTTTATTTCAATCCGGCTTATGTCAATGCAGGCACGAACAAGATTGAGATGATCAATACCCAATCCAACAACAATAAAAATAAAGGGACAATTGGTATCCGAAATTATTTAATCAGCGGAAACAACCTGATTTCACCCTGCATGGTTGGCGACATCGTGTTTGAGGATCAGGTTACCCTGACCGGGCGTAATTTTAGTTTTGAATTTCAGTACAACCGCTGTTGTGAATAATTTCAGCAGCTTTTGTTCAATGGCGTTAAGCAACTATAGTAAGCCTGTTAAGGTATCCGATGTATTCGTTCTTTTGGCTATTCCGGACGAATATTGAAACTCTTCCGGTGGTATGCAGATAATCCGTGTTGCTCGATGGCCTTCCGGTGGTCGGCGGTACCATAACCTTTGTTTTTGTCCCAGCCGTACATCGTCCACTCGCGATGAATTTTTTGCATGTAGGCGTCTCGGTACGTTTTAGCCAGAATACTGGCGGCCGCGATGCTGGCAAAACGACCGTCTCCTTTGATCAGGCAGGTGTGCGGAATATGCTGAAACGGCTTAAACCGATTGCCATCGATGATCAACGCCTCCGGTTGCGGCTTCAGTTGATTGATGGCTTTGTGCATAGCTTTGAATGAGGCCTGCAATATATTGATCCGATCGATTTCGGTATGACTGACCGATGCGACGGCAAAGGCGATGCTTTCAGCTTCTATGACAGGTCGCAGTAGATCGCGCTGTTTTTCACTGAGTTTTTTACTGTCGTTTAGCAACGGATGATGAAAATCAACCGGCAGGATCACAGCCGCTGCAAAAACCGGTCCCGCATAACAACCCCGACCGGCCTCATCCACACCGGCTTCCAGTACATCTTGCTGATATCGGTTTGCTAACATAGGATCTAAAATACGCAATCTGCCTTGTTCAACACAAATAGAATCACAAGGCCTTGTGGCTGAACAGCTTTTTTCAAGCTGTACGGATCCGTTACCTTTGCGGCATGCAATCAGCCCCCCGCACCTTGAAACACGATCCGGCCATCGCCCGCTGGCTGTTGATTGGTGTGGGCATGATCATGATTCAGGTATTACTGGGCGGTATTACCCGACTCACCGAATCAGGATTATCCATTACCAAATGGGAAGTCATCACGGGTGTTTTACCTCCGCTTAATCAGGAGGCCTGGCAAGAAGCTTTTCGTCAGTATCAGGCCACTGATCAATATAAAAACATCCATCAACACTTCACCTTAGGCGATTTTCAATGGATTTTTTTCTGGGAATGGTTCCATCGATTATGGGCACGCCTTATTGGTGTGGTCTTTCTGATCGGGTTCATCTATTTCCTTTCCAAAGGACGTTTTCAGCGGACAATAGTTACGCCATTAGTGGTGTTGTTTATACTCGGTGCGGTACAGGGTGCGATTGGCTGGATCATGGTGGAGAGCGGACTGGAACCCAAGGAAGTGTTCGTGAATTATGCCAAACTCACCATTCATTTGCTCGCTGCCTTGTTATCGTTGTTTTATACGCTTTGGCTGGCTTTCCGATTGATTCCGGCCTATGAACAACCGGTAACGAATACACGATACAAGCCTTTTCTAATCGGGCTACTCATTTTATTCACCATACAGCTGATGTATGGCGGATTCATGGCCGGACTGAAAGCCGCTCAAACCGCTCCTACCTGGCCTATGATCAATCGTGAGTGGATACCAAGTGACTGGAATGACTTTCATTTACAGGTACACTTCATTCACCGTACGCTGGCCTATGTGCTGTTCGTTGCTTCATGCATCTTTTTTTATCAAACCCGCTCGCTTCGGTCGCATACTTTGTTTCAGCGCTGGCGGCTGGCTTTCATCGCATTGATAACCATTCAGGTATTGCTGGGTATTTTCACGGTATTGCACGCAACCGACAAACAAGGATCCTTCATCTGGCTGGGCGTTACGCATCAGTTCACCGCCATGCTTATCTTGATATCCCTGGCAGCCATGTTGTTCCTGCATCGAAAACAACCGGTTAGCGAATCAGCTTAAACGCATTGGGAATAATGTCCACGGTGAAATGGTTTGCGGTTGGCAGTGGCTCTCCATCGACATGAAAGGGCGCGTTATTCGGATTATGAATCTCCAGATGTGCTGTTTGAAAATAATAGACGGTGTGGCTGGTTGACGTGTTGCCGGGCATGACTTTCCCGCTGACAATCTGGCGAAGAAGTTGCCAGGCAGCAATCAGGGCCATTTGTTTTTTTACAATCACCACATCCATCTTTCCATCGTTTAACAACGCCTGCGGTGCAATCGTCACGCGGTTACCAAATTGATTGCTGTTGGCGATGCTGACAAAGAGAACATCCGCTTCAATGGTTTCTCCGTTGACGGTAATGGTCATAGGGTAGGAACGTCCTTTCCAAAAATGCCTCGTGGTTAATTTGATATACCGGAGCAGCCCCCGTTTTTTTTCCTTCGCAAAATCGTGTGCCACCTGTGCGTCGAGGCCTAAACCACTGAGCATACAACAGAACCGGTCGTTGATCCGAATACCATCGGTAGGCGTAGCCGTTCCTGTTACGATTCGTTCAATGGCGGCCCGCGTATTCATTGGTATGCCCGCACCCATGGCCAGTCCGTTTCCAGAACCCATTGGGATAATGCCGATCGGAATGGAAGTGTTTGTCAAATACGCCAAAACGGTGCTGATGGTGCCGTCGCCTCCGCAGAGCACCAGGTCGGTGAATTGCTCCTGTCGGATTTTCTCAGGTAAATACGCATAATTGCCCTCGCGGTTGGTATGTATAATTTCAAAGGCCAGGTTGTGTTTGCGAAAGGTTTCTTCAATGACCGGCACCAGGTTTTTTTTGGAACATGTTCCTGAAATCGGATTGAGCAGTATTAAGCATTTTCTGGTCATTGGACGGAATCAACACCTGCAAGGTACATTTAAATTTTGCTAACCGCTTTTGGGCATACATGATGTTGCACATGAAGAGCTACGGATCGGTTACACGCGTCATTCGTATGAGCTGAAACGATTCATCGACATCCAGCTTTTTTCGCATTCGAATATGATAGGTGAGGCGCTCCCGCAATTGGTTGCCAGATTTAATGATGAAACTGGTAAAATGATCGTTCATGGGTTTCAGGCTGATTTGATCATCTTGATATAAAAACAACACGGGATAAATCTTATCACCCATCGCTACATTCCAGAACGAATGCCCTTCCACCACGCTCTCAAACGCCATCGACTGAATGGAATCCTCCACCGGATGTTTACCGATTTTACGAACCGGATTGCTGAAGTAACCGGAGAAGGTTATGTTATAAATGGAATCATTGTGCTTTTCCAGCAACATGGTTACCGGCATCGGCTTGCCATATTCATTTACAATCTGGGTGCGCCATCGACCCAGCAAGGTATCCTGGATGGCTACCTGCGGATGGTCATCAAGCGGATACGGACTCCCAAAAGGGCAACCCGTCAGCAACACGAGCAACAGACCAATGCCAAGAAGTCCGAGTTGATTGTTTATATAGGATGAACGGGCCATCTAACTAAAAATAACCCAAAACCCGGTCGACACCGCTCAGCAGGATATGCACACCTGTTTATTTCTCAGGCAGAGGGGTTTAAGGTTTTCCAGAGCAGGTCTTTCAACTCCGTGAGTTGGAATTGTGTAACCGAGGAGATGAAAACATGGGGAATATCATCGGGTAATTCAGCGGCAATGGCTTCCGTAAGCTCATCATCGAGCAGATCGGCTTTGCTGATGGCAATCACAAAATCTTTTTGCAGCATTTCGGGATTGTATTTTTCGAGTTCGCTTAGCAGTATATCAAATTCTTGTCGGTGATGGGCGCTGTCAGCGGGAATCACAAACAACAACACCGCGTTTCGTTCAATATGCCGGAGGAACCGATGGCCCAATCCTTTTCCTTCTGCGGCTCCTTCAATGATACCGGGCAGGTCGGCCATGCAAAAACTGCGGTCGTCGCGATAAGCAACCATGCCGAGTTGTGGTGTAAGGGTAGTGAAGGCGTAATCGGCAATTTTGGGTTTAGCCGCCGAGATGCTGGAGAGCAAGGTTGATTTTCCGGCATTGGGAAAACCGACCAGTCCAACATCAGCCAGCACTTTCAGCTCAATGATTTTGATGCCCTCGACGCCGGGTTCGCCGGGCTGGGCATATTCCGGGGCCTGGTTGGTGGCCGATTTAAAATGACTGTTACCCAGTCCGCCTCGTCCGCCATACATTAGAATCACCTCTTGGCCGTCTTGCAGGATTTCGGCTTCCAGTGCATTGGATTCTTCATCGCGGGCGATGGTACCAAGTGGCACTTCGATAATGATATCTTTTCCGTTTCGGCCGGTGCAGTTATTGCCACTTCCGTGTTCGCCGTTCTCGGCCAATACATTTTTATAATAACGAAGATGGAGTAACGTCCAAAGTTGACTGTTGCCGCGCAGGATGATGTGGCCGCCTCGTCCTCCGTCGCCACCATCCGGTCCGCCTTTAGCTGTCAGTTTGTTGCGTAAAAAATGCTTGCTGCCCGCCCCGCCATGTCCGCTTCGGCAGAAAATCCGGATCTGATCAACAAAGTTCGACTTCTCCATGGCTCAAAGGTACGAAAACGAAGATCGGTGGTCAGGGATTGATGGACCAATCAAAGCACATAACTATTTGTATAGAAAAAACAGCGGAAACAAAAAGGTGACCACGGCCGCCCAGATGCTGTATACAGGCAGAAATTGAACGAGTTCTTCCTCCATCCGCTTGGATTCCCATCGACCTCTCGCAGTTTGTATCAATGCCCGTGAAACGCGGATCAGGTGGATCAGGATCAACAAGTTGCCACCTAACACGGCCAGGCGGTTTGGAGAAGAGCCAAATTCGGCTAAGCGGTAGGAGATGGCTGTCAACGCAATGCCATTATCCAGTATGGCCAGGATGGAAAGTGCGGTCAAAATGTACAAGTGCAACCTTGAAGCGTTTGATTTGGTCAACTCGCCGGTAGAAAAAACAATGAGCGCCATGACACCGATCAATATTGTATTAAATAACATCAGAAAGTCACGATCGCTATACGGATCTTTTCCCGCAAATGGAATGGAAACCAGAAAGGCCATTAACAACAAGGTGACTAGTGGTGTGAAGATGCGGGCGATCAACGGAGAAATTCGGCTTACCAGGGTTCGGTTATGAAGTACGAGGTATCCGCCGACGAGCGGAATAGCAACGGCACCCCAGATTCCAACTGTTTTCATGTACCAGTCTTCAATGCGAAAGCCAATCATATCGAATAGTCCCAGTGTTATACCTGTAAAAGCCATGGCCGTTAAACCAAGTAATACAGACATAACGATCAGATCGCCATTAAACCGTAAAAACCCGATACCATAGGTTTTTGTGCTGTTTTCATTTTCAGCAAAACACATACCGGTGATTGTCCATAAAAAGATAGGCAGATGGATGCAAGCCAGATTGAATGAGCTGCTGTTGCTAACATCGCTTGGTACATTGATGTAGATTACGGATACCAGCACGACCATCAGGGGAAACAGAACCGCAGACCATTTCAATGGTTTCTGTTTCCAAACTAACCAAGCCATCATGAACGGAAAGGTTATAAAACCAAGGTTCCGCATGAAAAAGTTCGGTTTTGCAAGATCAAAAATATCCGGCACTTTCACCACCCATCCGGAAAGAAAGATCAACAGGGCTAGCATCAGCAAATCCCTGTGACCAAACGTTGACCTGGAAACGTCCTGATAATTTAACCGCTCGTGCCATGCCTTCGCCACGGGATGTTGTTTGGTGTTAGTATCCAGCAAATCAAAGGCTTTTCGGAAAGAGGCTTTGTCAGTCCGGTATAATTTTTCTAGCGTGGCGGGATGGTCGAAGTTTTGTTGGATCTGTGCGGACAGGGTTTGGATTGCATCCGAACCCGAAGCGTGTCGTGCTGTGGCCATGCGTATTGTTTTATCGAAGGTAAAAGACGTTTTTTTCTTTTTTGAAGATACAAGTGTTAAAATGAAAAAAATACGCATACAGGCATAAAACGAGCCTGACAGGCTTGTGTCACCTTTGTTACGGCGCTTTTAAAAAATACCGGTCATCTTTGTTACCTTTCTTCTCATATGATATATGTAGGTTATTTATTGGCGCTGATGGTTGGTGTTACACTCGGACTGATGGGCAGTGGTGGTTCCATTCTCACGGTTCCCATTTTGCATTACGTGCTGGATGTGGATGTAGTGACGGCAACAGCCTATTCGTTATTTATTGTGGGAAGTGCCGCCATGGTTGGCGCTGTTCGACATGCGCTTCAAAAAAATATTGATTATCGTACGATGCTCTTGTTTGGAATTCCATCGATGGTTGCTGTATACTGTACCCGATTATTTTTGGTGCCGCAACTGCCGGACACCCTAATCTCGACGGGATCCTGGGTGTTAACCAAGGAGGATGCCCTGTTATTGTTGTTCGCCGTCTTGATGGTCTTGGCGGCTATTCGAATGATTCGTCCGGATCAACAGGCATCAACCGATTCAATACAACAGCCATCGTCCGGACTTTCTTGGGGATTGATGCTGCAGGGATTGGGTGTTGGCATGTTGAGTGGTCTCGTAGGCGCTGGCGGTGGATTTTTGATGATACCAGCCATGGTGCTTTTAGCCAAGATCCCTATGAAAAAAGCGGTTGGTACATCCCTGGCCGTCATTGCGGCTCAATCGCTGATCGGATTTACGGGTGATTTGCAACAACCCAAGGCATTCGACTGGACGTTGATATTATTATTCACCTCGATGGCCATCCTGGGTATTTTCATCGGCATGTGGCTTAACCGGTTTTTTTCCGGCGACCGACTAAAAACCGGATTTGGCTGGTTTGTATTAGCCATGGGTGTTTATATCCTGTTCAGTAAGCTCATTGGTTTTTAATCGGTTGATTGGAACAAAAACTAGCCAGTGCTTGATGAATTGGTATCTTTGAAGATACTCAAGTCATAAGCCAACCGATGCCGCGTGTTTTTTTTATCCTTACTTGTCTGTTCGTAATGGGCAAGCCGTTTATCGGCGTTACCCAAACAATACGAGGAAAGGTGTCTTCGTCTGATAAACCCATTGCGGGGGCTACCATTTCCGGTGTCTCATTTGCGTTCAATACAATAACGGATACTGCCGGTTCTTTTCAGACCGTAGTTACCCAATTACCACAAACAATTCAGGTCCTTTCGACTGGTTATCAGCCAATAACATACACGATTCGCGATACGTCGTTTATTCGTCTCCGTTTACAGCCGACAGGAACCATGCAAGAAGTAGTTGTCAATAGTGGCGCAACGGGTACGCTTATTTCTGATCGAAACCCCATCAAAACCGAACAGATCACCAAAGCCGAATTAGGTAAAGCGGCCTGTTGCGATCTGGCGGGTTGTTTCGAAACCCAAGCTACGGTTCAACCACAAACTACCAATGTGTTAACCAATACGAAGGAACTGCGAATACTGGGATTATCAGGTGTCTATAATCAAGTGTTGTTGGATGGCTTCCCGATGATCCAGGCATTAACCTATACCTACGGCATCAGTAGTATTCCGGGAACGCTGGTTGACAATATTTATGTGGCCAAAGGGGCCAACAGTGTGCTGCAGGGCTTTGAGAGCATCAGCGGACAAATCAATGTAGAAACACGTGACCCCGATACAAGTCAACGCCTCTATGCTAATGTCTACGTAAACCGATTTCTGGAAAAACAATTCAACTTGAATTGGAACAGCCGGGTCGGAAGCTGGACCAACCTGACGGCATTTCATGTGGTTCAACCGGCCAATCGCATTGATCGGGATGAAGATGGTTTTCTGGATGTGTCCCGACTGACTCGTTATCAGGTTTTCAGCAAATGGAAATACGGGGATGATGATGAATATGGTTGGCAAAGCCGCATCGGCATGCGTTATCTGAACGAGCAGCGCATAGGCGGACAAACCACATATAATCCCAATATTGACAAAGGGGGTACCCGTGTTTACGGCCAACACATCACCTTCCAACAGCCCGAAATCTGGACCAAAACCGGTTATTGCTTTAATGATCAATCGACCTTGATGCTCTTTGCCTCTGCATTTCACCAGCGGCAGGAATCAGCCTTTGGCAGTTTATTATACAATGCCCGACAAACCAATGCATACGTCAACCTGCAGTATGAACACTCGTATGGCAATCATGATCTCAAAACCGGACTGAGCGTTCGGTCGTTGCACCTTGATGAGGCCATTGGATTTGGCGATACCACCCTAGGGCGAAGCTATGCTGGACGATACCTGCGTTCAGAAACCATCGGCGGATTTTTTGCCGAAAACACGATGCGATTTTGGAATGATCGACTGACCTGGATTGCCGGTCTGCGTGTGGATCATCATAACGCTTTCGGGTACACGCTTACACCTCGTACCTTAATCAAGGTTGATATCGCACCTAAAACCGTCTTGCGTGCCAATATCGGAACCGGGTGGCGAACAGTCAATGTATTCAGTGAAAACATTCCGTTGCTGGCCAGTTCCCGAGACGTACTCTTTGAAGAGCCGCTCTTGCCAGAGCGTGCACTCAATTACGGCTTCAACCTCACGCAAAAATTCAATCTGGCTAATGATCAGCTATCAGGCTACATCAGTTTTGATTACTATCGGACTGATTTCAGTCGCCAGTTTTTTCCGGACTATGATGTACAGCCCACACAGGCTATTATCCGGAACTTCGGCGGTCAGAGCCGCAGTGAGGGATTTCAGGCCGAGTACAATGTAGCTTTCCTTAAACGCTTTGAATGGCGGCTGGGGTATACCTATCTTAATGTATATCGTCGAACCGGCAACACAACGAATATCCTGCCATTTAATCCTGCACACAAAGTGCTTACTTCGTTTAGCTATAAACCATTATCGCGTCGTTATCATATCGATGCCAATGTACATTGGTATGGCAAGCAGCGATTGCCCGACACCAAACTCAATCCCGAACCCTATCGTCGCCCCGACTATTCCGATCCGTTTACAGTGGTCAGTCTTCAATATACCCGAACCGGTAAAACGGTTGAATGGTATATTGGCTGTGAGAATATTTTCGACTTTCGGCAATTACGGCCGTTGTTAGGCTGGCAGGATCCGTTTGGGCCTTATTTTGATACATCCGCCGCCTGGGGACCAACCCGCGGTCGGGAGTGGTATCTGGGCATTCGCTATACACTGAATCGTTGATTTGTTTTTGGAGATGGCCGGTTTCTTCATTGTTTAGCATCTTCCTGAATATCCGCATCTTTGCGAATAAATTCGGATACATGAAACAATTACTTTCGACGAGCCCGTTTCGTTTCTTCACTTTGCTTGTTTGTTGGGTGTCACTTCTTGCAGCAGCCAACAGTCATGCGTTAGCACAGTCTCCGGTTAAGGTATTGGTGGTGGTGGCTCATCCGGATGACGAGGCCGCCATGGCGGCTACTATATACAAAATCACCCACGAACAGGGCGGAGTAGTAGACCAGGCCGTGATTACCAATGGCGAAGGTGGTTATCGCTATTCGTTACTCGCTGAACCGTATTATCAGTTGAAATTAACCGATGAATCGGTTGGACGCACCCATTTACCGCGTATCCGAAAACAAGAATTGATCAATGCCGGCAAAATCATCGGTATTCGGAATCATTATTTTTTCGATCAGAAAGATGCCCGTTACGGACTCGATGCCCGTGAGCCACTGGATACCACCTGGAATGTTCGCTGGGTTGAAACCCGCCTAACCGAACTCATGACTGAAAACGCCTACGACTATGTGTTTTGTTTGTTGCCCGATTCTACCACACATGCCCATCACAAAGCGGCAACGATTCTCGCATTGCGAACAGCCAGCACCCTTAAAAAAAAGCCCGTTGTTTTAGGGGTTTATACATCCAATCAAACGGATACGACTACCCGAAAATACATACCCCCGGCTGGCTATCCGATTACCCGGTCATCGTCCAACAGCCCGGTGTTCCGTATTGACCGAACTACGCCCTTCGGCTTCAATAACCGCCTGAACTATAAAATCATCGTCAACTGGGAAATCGCCGAACACAAATCACAAGGAACGATGCAAACCTACATGAGCCAGGGGGATTATGAACATTTTCGGATGTTTGACGCGAACCCTGTCGGATCGGAGCAGACTACCCGCCAATTTTTTGAGACCTTGAATAAACGTACACCTTCTTTTTAATCATTTCACCATGCCGAATCAATCCGTTTTTTTGTTTCTATTAAGCGCTATCACCTGGTTATTTGCGAGTTGTGGCGGTTCTTCTAAAAAAACACTTATTGTTTACTCACCCCACGGTAAAGAGATGCTCGGTGAATTTGAAAAAGCGTTTGAAAAAGTCAATCCCGATGTGGATGTACAATGGCTGGATATGGGATCACAGGAAGTATTCGATCGTATCCGAACCGAATCAGCCAACCCGCAGGCCGATCTTTGGTGGGGCGCTCCGGCCACCATGTTCATGCGCGCTGAGTCACTGGGATTGCTGGCCACCTATAAACCCAGTTGGGCCTCGCAGGTACCGGTGTCCGCCAAAAGCAAAACCGATGGCTGGTATGGCACTTTCTCTACACCCGAAGTGATTGCATTCAACCGAAAAACCCTGAATGAAAGCACCGCTCCGCAAGACTGGTCCGACATGGTTACACCGTTCTGGAAAGACAAGGTTGTTCTTCGGAATCCCATGGCTTCGGGTACGCTTCGAGCTATTTTTTGCGGGATGATTCAACAGTCGGTACAACGAACCGGCCACGAAGATTCCGGCTGGATCTGGTTGAAACAACTCCACACAAACGGCCCGGATTATGCCGCAGATCCCACGCAATTATACGCCCGGTTGGGAGGTGATAAACCGATGGTCACATTATGGAACATGCCCGACATCGTATTACAGGCTGAAAAATACAAGTATCCGTTCGGCTATGTATTTCCTAAAAATGGAACTTTGGTTGTTACCGATGGCATTGCATTGGTCAAAGGCAGTCGTCAGTCGGAACTGGCCAAAGCATTTTACGAATTTGTAACTACCAAAGAAAGCTTGCTGATTCAGGCCGAAAAATATTATCGCATACCTGCTCGTATGGATATTCCGAACGATCAGCTTCCCGGCTGGCTGAAAACGGTATCGTACAAAACCCTCGACATCAACTGGTCGCTAGTTGCTGAAAACGAAGCCCGGTGGATGAAACAGTGGGATGCCAACATCAAATCAAATCCGTAAACCGTGGCTTTTTTAGAACTACGCAATATTTCCAAAACCTATGCCGGATCAACGATTCTGCAAGATATCAGTCTGGCCATCGATCAATCAGCGATTCTGTCGCTGCTTGGGTTGAGTGGATGCGGTAAAACAACCTTGCTCCGCATCATTGCCGGATTGGAAAAACCCGATTCAGGCAGTGTGTGGCTGGATGGCGAGGATATTACGAACAGTCCGCTGTCCAACCGACCGGTTGGTATTGTGTTTCAAAACTATGCCTTGTTTCCGCACATGACTGTTTTCAACAATGTGGCTTATGGATTAACTATTCAGCAAATGCGATCAGATGTCATTTCATCCAAGGTACACTCGATCCTGGAAACACTTCGTATGCATCACCTGGCTCAAAAAAATGTCACGTTATTGAGTGGCGGAGAGCAACAGCGGGTGGCCATTGCCAGAGCGCTTGTTACCGAGCCGCGCTTATTATTACTGGACGAACCGTTGTCGAATTTAGATCAGGCCATTCGGGAAGAGGCGCGCCTGGTCATTCAGCAATTACAACAGGAGCGGGGCATCACCACCATTTATGTAACCCATGATCAAGCTGAGGCTTTGTCGTTGTCGGATAAAATGGCGTTGATGAATCAAGGTAGGATTGAACAGGTTGGTACGCCCGTTGAACTCTATCATCATCCACAAACCGTGTTTACGGCTGGTTTTGTAGGTCATTGTAACATCCTCACACCGGAGCAGTTAAAATACTATTTCAATATACAGATAGACGTAAATGCTTCGAATGCGGTTGTTGCTCTGTTACCCGAACAGGTACAGCTACGAAATGAAATGTCGGGTGCATTACTGACCGTTCAGGCCATATCATTCATGGGCGTATTTACCGAACTGATGCTTGCTGATACACAGATTCGTATTAAAGTGAGGTTACCGCTGGCCGGCGATCATCTCTATACTATCGGCCAACAGGTTTCTGTTTCCGTTGATCCGGATCATGTCAAAATCGTAACCGGTCATGCATAATCAACGATCGTTTAGTGGGTTATTGATATACGGTATCGTGGCTTTCTTTTTGATCGGCTATGTGATGTATCCACTCAGCAAGCTTTTTCCTTTCATCGATTGGGCCGCCATTCGTCCATTTTTTATCAATCCCGATCAGCGCATGGCGGTTGTAAACTCGGTCCTGCTTTCGGTGTTAACGGTACTTGGCAGTGCGATCATTGGAACAACCCTGGCCTATGTGATGCATTTCAAACGCATGCCCTTTCATGGTTTTTTTTCGGCCGTATTGCTGTTGCCATTGGCGTTGCCGCCCATGGTTGGTGTGATGTCGTATTTGTTTTTATTCTCAGAGAATGGATTATTGTATTGGCTGTTTGGATATAGTCATTCGTTGGCTTCGGGATATAAAGCCATCCTCATCGTTCACCTGTTTTCGTTTTATCCCTTGTTTTATGTGTTTATTGGCAATCGATTAAAATCGATCGACAGTTCGGTTATTGAAGCCTCTCACATGCTGGGCGCCGGTAAGACACGCACTTTTTTCAGGATCATCTTGCCGTTGTTGTATCGGGCAATGATCAGTGCGGCCTTACTCACGTTCATGGCCAGTATGGCTTCTTTTTCGGCGCCGTTTCTGTTTGGTGGTTCAATGCGTTTTCTGACTACTGATATTTATTATGCCAAGATAAACGGCGATTTACCCACCGCGGCAACTGCCTCGTTATTGCTGGTGCTTTTCTCCGGTTTGTTTCTTGCATTTTTTACCATAGCCGGCCGCTCATTGAAGGCCACGGTAGTAAGCAAGGGAACGCTTAAATTGAATCGGATTGGCATGTATCAACAAAATCGGCGACGAACGGCTTTTTTGCTTTCTATTTTTTGTGGATTGATTCTATTGCCGGTTGGTTCGCTGGTTTTCATTTCCTTGATGCCGGAGGGGTTTTTAATGCAGGCCGATCAGGGATTGAATTTGTCACTTGACCATTACCAACAGATTTTACAGGAACAATCGTTTTTTGAGCCGTTGATTCATTCGGTGTATACATCGCTGTTAGCCGTTGGCTTATCCCTCATGCTTGGTTTGTTGATTGCCTCTATTTCTGTTCAGAAAAAAGGGGTAGTCAAACATGCGGTTGATTGGATGGCGGTGATTCCATACGGAATACCCGGTACGGTGATCGGACTGTGTCTGATCATGGCTTTCAATCAGCCTTCATTCTTTTCATTCAACACGATTTTGGTTGGTCATTTCTGGATTTTACCGATTGCCTACCTGATCCGTAATGTTCCGGTAATGACTCAGGCCATTCGCACCGGCTGGCAGGGAATCGATCCATCTTTACGGGAAGCGTCGCTGATGCTTGGTGCATCGCCTTGGAAAACAACCTACGCCATTACGTTACCACTCTTGTTGCCTTCCATGCTTGAAGGCGGGTTGCTGGTTTTTATCAATGCATTTGGTGAGTTTGTAGCTACAGTGCTGTTGTACACGCCATCAACCAAAACAATGCCTATTGAGTTGTATGCCCAGTTGCGCATGAACAATTACGGGATGGCCGCCGCTTACGGGGTGTTGTTGTTTGTGTTGATTCTGCTGGTGATTGTGATGGTCCGCCGACTGGTTAAACGCAGTACGCCGCCATCTTCTGCTTAGCCGGAAAAAATCTTATCCATTATTTTTCAGTAACGGCTCCACGATTGTCCATTCCGCGTATATGGCGTCGACCAGCTGCTTCATTTCGGACGAAATAGCGTCACTGTTTCGTCCTTTTTGTTCCAGGGAAGCAGCGATTTCTTTTAAGGCAGGCAGATTGAGATTCAGCGCGGTTCCTTTTATTTTATGCGCGGTTTTCCAAAGATCTTCTAGCTGGTTTTGGTCGAGGGCCGTCGTTAATTTAGTCAGTTGTTTAGGCAGATCATCCAGCACGATGGCAATGAGCTTAGCAACCAGTTCCTTCTTATTACCACAGCGTTCTAAGAGTGACGCTTGTTCAAAATGAATAATGGGCGTTGGCGCTTGGAATAGGGTTGAAATAATATCCCGAAGTTTGACTGAATCCAGGGGTTTGGTTAAAAAATAGTCCATACCCGCGGCCAGGCAGGTTTCCTGTTGTTGAACAAAAGCATCGGCTGTCAGTGCAATAATGGGCACACGTAGTCCGGCCGAATGTTCTATCCTTCGGATAGTGCGAGTAGCTTCGATGCCGTCCATTTCGGGCATATGGATGTCCATCATAATCAAATCCGGTCGGGTGCGTTGATAACATGCAATGGCTTCGAATCCATTTTCAGCTTCGATGAAATGAGCACCTGGAATCAGAATTTCGAGTTGTGCCCGAATCATGAGACGGTTCATGGTCACATCTTCAACAATCAATACCCTGCGTTGATTCGTCGAGCTACTATCGTGCTGCGTTACTTCCGACTGTCTGATGGTTTTGTCTGTGGTCGTTTGCTCTTTGACTATCGTGGTTGCCTTTACCGATGGCAATTGGTCGATGGTATGGTTTTTTTCAGTTTGTGTTATCAGTTCGAAATAAAACGTTGTTCCTTGTTCGTGCTGGTTATCAATAATAATCTTGCTGCCTAAGTTCCGGGCAATCATGTCGGAAATGACCAGTCCTAGTCCGGTGCCGCCGTATTTGCGGGTGGTAGAGCTGTCCGCCTGAGAAAATGCCTGGAAAAGATGGGCTTTCTGTTCATCGGTTATGCCAATGCCGGTGTCGCGCACAGCAAACACGAACCGGCCTTGGTTGGCTTCAAGCGGTTCGTACGTGACGGAAAAGACTACTTCTCCATTTTCTGTGAATTTGACGCCGTTGTTTAACAGGTTTATAAAAATCTGTTTCAGCCGAACAGGATCTGTCCAGATAAAGGGCGGTAACTCTTCCGGCAACTCCACGCGTAATGGAATACCTTTTTCCGCAGAAGCAACCCGAACTACATCTATTGATTGTTCGATGACTTCAACCAAATTGGAGCGAATGCGTTCAAAGGGCATCATGCCGGCTTCAATTTTGGAGAAGTCGAGGATGTCATTGATGATGCTGAGTAATGTATGTCCGGCCGCATTGGCATAAGCCACATATTGCTGTTGGGTTGCATCTAGTGGTGTGTTTTTCAGCAGATCAGTAAAGCCAATCACTCCATTGAGGGGTGTGCGGATTTCATGACTCATATTAGCCAGAAAAGCGGACTTGGCTTTGTTGGCGGCTTCGGCTTTGGCGATAGCTTCGTTTAGTTGGGTTTGTGTGTGGATGCGGTTGTTGAGGTTTACCAGCATCAGGGCAAATAGCTCCAGCAGTTGCTGTTCTTTTTCGGTATAGGTGTGGTGATGACGTACCGAATCAAATCCAACAAAACCGGTACATACATCTCCGTCCATCATCGGAATGGCGATCAGGCTTTTGATATCCTGAGGCTCCAGGATTTGTCGAACACCGCTTTCGGGATCCAGCTGAAGCACATCGGGAATTACCAAGGACTTACCAGAAAAATGAATTTCAATCCAGTCCGGTATGGCTTCGTAGGGTACATTTTGTAATTCGTCAATTTGCGGCTGAATGCCTTCCCGGCACCATTCAAAGGTGTTGCTGGACAGTTGATGTTCGTGGTCGTAGTTGAAAACATAGGCTCGGTCGGCTTCCGTGAAATCGCCGAGCGTTTTCAAAGACGTATTGATGGCGGTGGCGGTACTTTCCAGCGGTACGTTGATGAAGTGATTGGCAATTTCCATCAATAGTCCCTGCAAACGGGTGGGCTCGGTATGCTGTGATTGGTTCGTAGAGGACATTTGTGAGATAAGCGTTTAGCGGTAACTTGAATTAGAACGTAGATTACAGGGTTGTTGTATATAAAAAATAAACATTAAAATAATTCAATTGCGTATGTTGTTAAAAACCAAAACACTAAAAGTTGGCAAAACCATGGAATCCGCTCATCGGCTTTGTTTATGGCGTACATCCTATTGGAGTTGCCCAACATGGGGAGATTATTTGAAAGAACGATACGTTAATTTCGGGTGCTACTTCAAAAATAATATAAACATGAAAGCAATCCTTTTTCTTTTTTTAGCGGTCTTTTCCGGCGGATTTATGCAGGCTCAAAAACTGGGTGCCAAAAAAACGGTTACGGTTGAGTTGCTGGGGTACGAATGTGGTGATTTTTGTGCCATCGAATGGAAAGATGTCTCGTCTGAGGACATGTATGGACTTGACCAAGTGGATGAAAAAACAAAGGGCCAAAAATACCTGGAGGACATTCAAAAAACCTATTATGACAACGGTGAAAATATCGCATCCATGATAGGTGCTCGGTATTTGTTGATGCTGGAATATCGAATGTATGATGTGTATGAGTATTTTTCAACCGATGAACCACCTGTCAAAACAGGGCGAAAAAAACAGTGGATGATTAATCAGATCAAAAAGGTTAACTGATTTAGGGAACACATCGGTGTACTATCTTGGCTGAAATCCTGTTAAATGCCTTCCTCTACGCCAAACACCGTGGTGAGTTCTTGTTTTCCTTTGAGGTTGCCCAACACGATAACGTAATCGTTTTCCTCGATGGTATGTGCGTTGGTTGGATTTTTGATGAGTTCATACTCGCCATTGACAGGTGTGGGTTTGCTGATGCCGACCAAAATCACGTTGTGTTTGTTTTTCAACTCAATAAAACTGTCGAGCCCTTTGCATTGTATATACGGGTTTCCAGCAGTGATTTTAAATTGCATCAGGCCCATATCCAGGTCGCTGGTGCCTGAACTCATGAGGCCTTCTGTTATTTTTGCCACCTCTGGTTCAAACACATAACTGGCAATCAGTTTGGAGGCTACTTCATTTTTGGCCAGCGTGAAGGTAACGCCCAATTGTTTAAATGTTTTTTTAAGCGATGGGTTATTCAGTGAGATAACATAACAGAGATCCGGAAAAGGCGTTTTTAAGGCGATCAGGTTCACTAAATTATCCGTGTCATCTTCGTAATTGAGTAGTACGGTCGTAGCTTTTGCCAGGTTGCATCGCTGAAAGGTTTGTTCATCCAGGGTGTCACTATGCAAGACAAAGACCAGTTTTTGGTCGTAGTGTTCGTAGATATAGTCTACGTCTTCTTTTTTTTCGGTGATGACTACCGCTTTTTTTTCCGCGTTCACGATTTCGGTCAGAATCTGACGGGCGAACCCATTCCAATGAATGAGTACGACATGGTTTTCCAATTTTGTACCGAAATACCCCAGTTTTTTGTCTTCCATATACTTGTAAATTTTACTAGAGATCTGACTGATAACGAAACCCAGAATACCCACACTGCCGAGCACAAAAACCATTGCCAGGATACGTCCTGCACCCGTAACCGGAAAGCGGTCGCCATATCCGATGGTCGTGAGTGTGATGACAGAGTACCAGAGGGCGTCTTGAAAACTTTTGATATTTGATTGCTCATCACGGATTTCAATCAGATATAGACCGAAAACAATCAACAGGTATATGCCTATGATAGAGAGTATCCAAATAATATTCCTGCGTTTCCGACTCATGCAAACTCGGTT
>CAZZJF010000020.1:0-19195 GCA_964654325.1 uncultured Ferruginibacter sp. | reverse complement strand
TGGTAACCGGTGAGTTAACCAGACAGGCCGCTTTCCATTGCAGCAGGTGTTGATTAAGCTGTTTTGATCCTTTGAAATACTCAAGTGTTACAGGCGTCGTGCCGGTGACGATATAGCTGTAATTTGAGCCCAGATTCACATTCCATTTCAGGGTTGACATGTCGTGGGTAATTTCACCATATAATACAACCTCCGACTCAATCAGGGCCTGCGATTTGTTTGAGCTGTATATATAATAACGCACGGTGGTACCATTTGCAAAACCCGGAATAGTTGCAGTTCCGGTGGTTCCGGTAAAAGTAACAGGGATAATGGTTGTATTTACATATTCATTGGTTGTATAACGAACAAACACATTTTCGATGGGCGGTGCCGAGCTGGTAACGGTTATGGTAACCGGTGTGTTTTCAGTAACGGCCGAAGAAGCTGGAAGTTGGCTTACAGACACGAGGTCGACGGGCAAGTAGGGTGTTTCCAGTACGCCGATATGTGGACTTTCACAAAGACTGGGAGTACAATCGATATTTTCGACATTGAATGTATAGTAATATCCGTTCGTTACCGGCTGAAGTCGTCCGGGAGCCCCACCGTTAGACGAGTTCCAAAGCGCGGCATAGGTGCTTGGTGTTGGTGGTATAACCTGGTTAAATGGAATAGGGGTTGCTTCCGCATCAGTATAAGGGCGCCAGACATTTCCCGGAAAAGAGCAGGTTTGAGGGAACTCCCATCGACCATTCGTTGATGATTGCGTAGCCTGAACACGTAGGCGTTTGTAGGTACCCAGGTCTTCCAGTGGGGTACAGGTATAGGGCGAACCGTCTACGTTATTGAGAGATAGGGCGAAGGGTTGGGCATTTACACCAGCAACGGCGAAAAATAGTAAAGAAATGCATAAACAGGCGATCTGTCTCATACTGTTGTTTTGATACCTAAAATTAAAAACAAAAAATAAAAGAAATGCTACTTTGTTGCCTTGCTATTCAAAATTAATCAATGTCTGATTGCTGTAAAAGATCATCTAATCGCCGGCTAATGTCATCGTTGGATTCAAATCCGTGAGAGACAAGGTGAATCGTCTTTTCGTCGATTTGCAATAGGAGCGTGGGAAACCCTTCAATGTGGAGATCTTGGATAAATTGGGACTCTTGCTTGGCAATTCGTCTATATTCTTCGTTATTCAGGGCCTCGTAAAAAAACGAAGGATCAATATCGTACTGTAGGAGCAGATGTCGGTAAGCCTCCGGGTCAGTCAGGTCACGCCCTTCTGAAAATAGCGCAGTTTGCAGGTCTGCTGCCAGATTCAGGGTGTCTGCCGGTCGAAGATCTTTCAAAATACAAAGGGCGATGGCTGCTTTTTTCGAATGGATGATCCAATCGCTTTGATTCGGGTTTTTGATATGCCACAAAAAGTCTGAACCAAATTGAATACCTGTTTTTTCCTCCACTTCTTTGTATGCTTTCAGAAAAAAAGGGCTTATCAAATGAATGGGCACAGGGTTTTCATCATCGATTATCGTGCCGCTGAGTACCTCGAACGAAACCCGGTTGGCATACCTTTCTGCGATTTTACGAATAGTTGGACTAAATCCATAACACCAGCTACAGTAGGCATCGTAACAATAAATCAGTAAGGGTTTCATGGATTACTTTTTGTTGGGTAGGTTTTGGCGGCTTGGTATGGTTATTTAATCCTATCAAACGGCGGAAACCTCTTAATTTTTTGAACTTTCCAAACCGTTCTTAATGCGCCTCCAACCAGCTTTTTCCAAATCCGATTTCGGCGTCCGTAGGAACACCATGTGGTAGTTCCATGGCATGTTGCATACAGTCGAGAATGATTGGTTTCACCACTTCGAGTTCTTCGGTCAGCACATCAAAAACCAATTCATCATGTACTTGTAACAGCATTTTAGAACGTATTTTCTTCTCGGTGAAAGCGGCGTGGATTCGGATCATTGCCAGCTTGATCATATCAGCAGCGGTTCCTTGTATCGGGGAGTTGATGGCATTTCGTTCGGCAAATCCGCGTACGGTAAAATTAGTCGATTGGATATCTTTCAACCAGCGTTTCCGGCCCATCAGCGTTTGTACATAGCCGTTATCTTTCGCAAATTGAATCGTGTCATTCATGTATTGCTGAATACCCGGAAATTCTTTTTTATAGTTATCAATAATCTCTTTGGCTTCGGTTCGTGAGATCCCCAGGTTTTCGGCAAGTCCGAAAGCGCCTTGTCCGTATATGATACCGAAGTTTACGCTCTTGGCTTTGTAGCGCATCTCTTTGGTGACATCCGACTCTGCTACGCCAAACACTTTCGCTGCGGTGGCTGTATGAATATCTGTTCCGTTTACAAACGCGGCACACATGTTTTTATCGCCACTGATGGCTGCCACGATTCGGAGTTCGATTTGGGAGTAATCAGCGGATACCAGCACATGGTTTTCATCGCGTGGAACAAAGGCTTTTCGAATTTCCCGGCCTTTGGCGGTACGAATCGGAATGTTTTGCAGATTGGGGTTATTGCTGCTTAAGCGACCGGTTACGGCTACAGCCTGTGCATAACTGGTATGTACTCTGCCTGTTTTTGGATTGATCAGTTCCGGCAACGCATCCACATAGGTTGATTTCAGTTTAGTGAGTTCCCGGAATGTAAGGATATCATCACAGATAGCGTGTTGAACGGCCAGTTTACTCAGTACATCTTCACCGGTTGCATATTGTCCGGTCTTTGTTTTTTTTGCTTTTGGATCCAGTTTTAGTTTTTCAAACAGTACGTCGCCCAGTTGTTTGGGAGAAGCCAGGTTAAATCGAACGCCCGCTTTTTCATAAACGGCTTCCTCGGCTTTTTTGGCTTCCTGTTCGAGTTCAATCGAATAGTACCTTAAAAAATCAACATCCACCCGAATGCCTTCGAATTCCATATTGGTAAGTACGGGTACGAGTGGGTTTTCTACGGCCTCAAATACAGGCACCACCGATATTTCCTGCATTTTGGGAACAAAGAGCTGTTTCAATTGCAGCGTAATATCGGCATCTTCTCCGGCGTACTCTTTTATTTTATCAAGCTCCACGTCGCGCATATTCCCTTGGTATTTTCCTTTTTTGCCGATCAGCGATTCGATGGGAATCGGTTTATAGCCAAGGTATCGTTCGCTAAGCGCGTCCATACTGCGTTTACCTTCGGGTTCGATGACATAGTGTGCCAGCAGGGTATCAAAGAAATGGCCTTTCAGCTGGATGTCGTACCATTTAAGCACCAGGAGGTCGTATTTCAGATTGTGTCCAATCCAGGTTATCTGTTCGTTCTTCCAAAGCGGCTCAAAAAGTGCCAGTTGATTACGGCATGCGGTTTCCTCTGATGGAAATGGGATATAATAGGCCTCTCCGGGGGTTGTACAAAAACTAAGTCCAACCAAGGCGGCCTGATTGGCGTCGATGTCTGTTGTTTCGGTATCAAAACAAATTTCATGATCCGTGGCGAGTTGATGCACCAGGTTTTTTATTGACGACTCACCTTCAATCAAGTGATAGCGATGATCGGTATTGGTTATATTTTTTTCGGCTAAGAATGTTTCGGTTATGGGTTGCTGTTGGTTTGATTTGGTGTTTTTATCTTCTACCGGATTTCCAAACAGGTCTGTTTGTTGATTGGGTGTAATTGCTTTATCTCGCGGTGTTTCGATATCCTGCTGAAGCAGTCTTTTACCCAGTGTTTTGAATTCCAGGTCGGTGAATACAGCAGTGAGTTCATCCTTGTTCCATTCCTTGATTCTAAAATCTTCTTCATGGAATGAGACCGGCACGTGCGTGATGATGGTTGCGAGTTTCTTGCTCATCAGCGCGAGGTCTTTTCCATTCCGGATTTTCTCACCCATGGCTCCTTTGATGGTATCGGCATTGGCCAACACGTTTTCCAGCGTATGAAACTCTTTGAGTAGTTTGGCTGCTGTTTTTTCACCAACACCGGGGATGCCGGGGATGTTATCTACCGCATCACCCATGAGACCGAGCATATCCACTACTTGAGTGATTGAATCGATGCCCCATTTTTCACAGACCTCTTTCGGGCCAAGAATTTCATGGCCATTTCCCTGATAGGGTGGTTTGTATATTTTGATTTTATCGGTAACCAGTTGTCCATAATCTTTATCGGGAGTGACCATAAACACATCATACCCATTTTCTTCGGCCTGTTGTGCGAGTGTGCCAATGATGTCATCAGCTTCGTATCCATCCATTTCGATGACCGGGATATTGAATCCGCGGATGATCCGTTTGATATCGGGAACGGCGCTTAATATATCCTCTGGTGTTTCTTGTCGGTTCGCTTTATAGTCGGCAAAATCGGTATGGCGTTCGGTGAGTGCTTTAGTATCAAAGCAAACGGCCATATGGGTTGGTTTCTGATTATTTATCAGGTCGAGGAGGGTATTCGTAAATCCGAATTGGGCATTGGTATTTCGGCCGGTGGAGGTTGTACGCGGATTGCGTATCAGGGCGTAGTAGGCTCGGAAAACGAGTGCGAAGGCATCCAGCAGGTATAGTTTTTTCGTCATTCGGCGTTTTAAACAACAAAAGTACACGGAAAACAGGACGCATAGGTCAATCGAAGGCTGATAAAGGGTTTGGTTTGGTACGAACCAGCCACGAACCAGGTTCGAACCATACACGAACCAGGTTCGAACACAGACACTTCGGTCTGCAACCAGACAATCAAATGTCTGTTCACCACCTATCTTTAACCTACACTATTCCCCAGTAAATCAACTAAAACCGACTTCCAAGCCATTCCGGTAACATAGCCCGCCAGGTTGGCCAGTCGTGTTTCCATTCCGGGCCCCATACCGAAAGATCATGAGGGATAGATTTGGCCTCTAAAATACCCGAAAAGGATTCGGAGGCCGCAGGGTCTTCATAAGCCCCGCTGCCCGACAATATATGTATGTGCCCACTGGAACGAAACCGGCTCAGATACCAGTCGTCTTCCAAATTGGGTATGTAATGCATGGGCGAATTGAAATAAACTTGCTCATCAAAATAACCACTGGTATATTCGGTCAGGTCATATACCCCGCTCATCGAAATAACACCATTGATCAGATCCGGACGTTTCAGAAATAAATTCATGCTGTGCAGAGCACCAAACGAAGCCCCGCAAATATAAATGGGGGTTTCAGGAGAAGTTTTGGTTTTTATAAATGGTATGACCTCATCCAAAACATATTTATTGAACTGATTATGACGGATGGCTTTATGTTCACCGGCCATCGACTTGTTGAGCCAGCTTTCATTATTGATACTATTGATGGAAAATACCCGGCATGTTCCGTTGTTAATCAATGCCGATAACGATTCAATGAGTTGAAATCGCTCGTATTCCAAAAAATCAGCCGCGGCAGTAGGAACCAGCAATACAGAAAAGCCATAATGCCCGTAGCTGACGATCGGCATGTCACATTGTAATGCCGGACTCAGCCAGCTTTCAACATCTCTTCGCATAATCTTATTTCGGCGAGTAAGTTACTGAAAAATCATTCGGTCGAATTACCTTTATGTCATGAATGCGCGATTACTTTTTTTCTTTTTTGCATTGCCGTTTGTTTTAACAGCCTGTTGTTTGGGAAACGCCAAATGCAAAACCAGCAGTAATGGAGTTAATGCACGCCTGATCGATCTCACAACCGGAAAAGACCTGTTTTTTGGAGATTCGGCTCGTTTTCGGAATGAGCAGCCTGTTTTCTATTCACTCATCGGAACCGACTCGGTTACGCACAGCGTCAATAGACGGGAGTATAATGCATCGAATGCCGATAGCGTTTTGACCATTCTGTTTGATGCACGATCGTTGACTACCGTTTACGTCAAACTGCCGGATGGTGATATTGACACGCTGTATATCAGTTACCCACTGAACGAAGGATCGGCCTGTTGTGATGCCTATTCAACGGTTTCTCCGCTTCGGTATAACCGTCAGCCAATCCAGGGCGGATTAGGTGATGTGCTCGTTTTTGGAAAATGATTTGGTAACAGTCGTTACCTTGTAAAATAGATTTTTCGATTTCAATATTATCACATCCCTTGTCGAGGGTAACCCACCGGCTGAATGAAATCATCCTTCGCTTCTGTTTTTTTTGGATTTCCGAAGTTTCGGAGATTGTAGCTGAAGGTCAACATGCCGTATTGTTGTAATACGCGACTTTGCGCGTCCTCCACATATACGTTGGTGATGGTACGACTGATGCTTTGATTTTGTTTCAGCAGGTCAAAAAGGGTAAACTTTAATTCGCCGCTTTTATTTTTGAGGAATTTTTTTCCCACCGATACATTCCACAGGGAATAGGTTTGATCAAAGCCGGTGGCCAGTCCGGTAAACACTTGTGTGTTGAGCTCGTGTTGCATAAACCATCCTTTTTTGCTCAATAGATTCAGGGTGGCGGAAAGACTGTGATTGACATAATCATTACGAGTGACAGCCGTTCCACGGGTAGCGGCGCGGTTGATGGCGGCGTTATAGTTAACATTGTAATCAACATATTCGCTGATGTTGCTGGCCAGCACTAATCCGGCATTATATTGGTAGGTGTTGGTAACGGTGGCAACATTGTTGACTAGTCCCGGCTGTCGATTGTAGATGAAAAAGGCGTTAACCGTAACCGTTGTTTTTATTTTTTTGATTGGCAGACTGAATGTCATGAACGAACGGAGAAAGCGATATCCGTCAAGGTTGACCGGTTTGCTTAGCTGGCTTCCCTTCCGCAGTACAATGCCCTGTTGTAATACAGAGTCGGAAGAAGCCACAAAGGTTGCGTTGGAAATAAAATTTTTCGACAACTGCATGAAAGCACCCATGAAAAAACTACGGTTGTTTTGCGTGTTGGTATAGGTGTACCGACCGCCCATGAAATGAGAATAGGTCTGTTTTAGTTCTTTATTACCTACCGATACGGTGGTTGTATTGGAAAAACTCACAACATCCTGCAACTGGTTAATACTCGGAAACTGCGTGGAGGCACGATAGAAGCTCCGGAAATTACTGAACCGGCTTAGTTTTTTCCGCCAGTTGGCGCTGGGCAGAATGTTTCTGAAACGCTGGTCGACGCCGGCAACAACCGGGAATATCCGATCACTGGTTAATCGGGTTTCCTGTACATTCACCGCCAGGGTGAACTGCTCATCTTTGCTGGGTGTACGACGAAAAGCAAGCCCCGCATTTTGCGTTACGGTCACGTTGTCGAATCGGTTCGACAGCAAGGTGTCAAATTTCGTGTATTGGACCCCGTCATAAGAGAATGTTTGCTGGTCGGCTTTATTTTTCTGATACGTAGGATTGTATTCAAATTGCAGCTGACTTTTGGCGGCTTTGCCGAGAGGTTCATTGTAGGTAATGTTTCCACCAATGGTGTAGCCATCACTGCGGTTGTCGGCGTTTTGCTGTTGCACGGAATCCGGCAATACCGGAAAACCAAAAGGATCATAAAACCGGTAGGTGCCGTTGATATTCGACAAGCCATCATTTTTGGTGAATGTTGTGTTCAGTCCGGCAGTGAAGATCCGGCCTTTTTTAGCCAATGATCGCCGATAGAGCATATTATTTCGGATGTTGTAACCGGAGCGGTCGCTGATGTTTCCGGCAATGGCATTATACAGCGAGTCGCCGTTTTCAACATAACTTTTCAATACGCTGCTTCGCTCAGAGCGGTTGGTTTGAAAGCTGATGCTTGGAATAATAAACAGCATGTTGTTGCTGTCGATCTTGATTTCCGCTCGGGCATTAATCCGATGATTGAAATTATCGGAGAATTGGTCGTTGTTTTGAAAACTAATCAGCTCCTGTTCAAACAATTTATTATTGACATCACTGATATTTTCGTTTTTAGTTTGATTGAAAAAATAACTTCCGGTAATCGTTGTGGATTTTCCCCATTTGTCACTGTAATTTAAACCGATGGCATTGGTGGTGTTGATACCAGCACTGTTGTTTACTGTAAATGATTCGGCCGGACCGCCAAAGTTCCCGCCACCGGGTCGAAAGCCACCCATACCGCCGCCGCCACCGGGCATCCGCATCGGATTGTTTTGTTGTGGCCCCGAAATACCCAGCAGATCCTGAGACCCGAAGTTTTGCTGGTTGATGTTATTGAAATTGCCCGCAAAGGAAAGACGACGATCGTTTTTGAAAAAACTGATATTACCACCTGCGGCATAACGATTATCAGTACCCGTACCGGCATATAATCGTCCAAACTGGGCGTTTTGTATACCTGCTTTCGTGATGATGTTGATGGATTTCTGGGTGTTTCCGTCATCAATACCGGTCATTTGCGCCTGATCACTCATCCGGTCGAATACCTGAATTTTATCAACCACATTGGCGGGAATATTTCTCAGGGCAGCCGTGGCATCATCTCCAAAAAAATCTTTACCATCAACCGTCACTTTACGAACCTGCTCCCCCTGTGCCGTGATTACACCATTACGGTCGACAGAGATGCCGGGCATTTTTTTAACAAGGTCTTCGGTTGTGGCATCCGGATTAACTTGATACTGGCTGGCATTGTATTGAGCCGTGTCATCTTTTTGAGAAACGGCCGGTCCTTTTGAAATAATGGTAACGCCGGTCATTGTCTGATCGGGCAGCATGAGATATATTCGTCCGAAATCAATATCAGTCGATTTGATTTGCAGCGTGAAACTCATTGGCTTGTAGCCCACACAAGTGATTGTAAGCGTATAACTCCCATCGGTAACAGACGAAAACTGAAACCGACCTTCTTTTCCGGACGAAACGAGAATGGGCTTACCCGCATTGGCCTGGTTTTTTTGCAGGGATAAGTTGGCGTTTGGAATCGGTTTTTTGGAAAGTGTATCGTAGAGCTCTCCGCGTATTGCCGCTTGTTGGGCATAGAGCGGATCACTCATCGATGTGCCGGTCAGGATTATGAACAGCAAAATGATAACCATCATCGGGGTACGGGAAACGGACAACACCTCGTTAAATTTTCGCATAGCAAAACCATGTTTTAGGGTGAATGGACTATCTTGCGACTTCAAATCAGCACGCATGGAATATAAAAAATTAGTTGCCATTACCGGACTCAGCGGCCTGTATGAAATGATCTCTTCTAAATCCGATGGCGGTCTGGTTCGTTCGCTGGCCGACAAAAGTACCAAATTTGCTAGCAATCGCCTGCACAACTTCTCTCATCTCGAAAGCATCGAAGTGTATACCACCGCTGACAATGTCAATCTCACTGATGTTTTCCTGGCTATGCAAGCTAGCAGCGAGGCCCTGCCCGATGCCGGCAATGCTGCCGCCGTAAAAGCCTATTTCGGAAACGTTTACCCAACGATGGACTTTGAGCGTGTATACGCGAGCGATATGAAGAAGATGGTGAAATGGTTTGAACAGTTACGTAGTAATAATATAGAGATTAAACTCTCCGGCGAAACAGAAGAAGCCACAACGGAACAGGCTGAGAAGAAATCAGCGCCAAAGCCGGTCGAGCAAAAGGCGGCCACAGTTAAAAACGCACCCGCGAAAAAAGTCAATGCACCGCGTAAAATGGTCTGATTTTTCATGCAAACATTACCTTATAGCGCCGATATACATCGTGCCGAAAGCAAATACTTGCCTGCCGGTTTTTCCGTTAGTGGGTGGGATGCGCTCGAACCCTATTTCAAAGAACTCCATGATCGTCCGCTGACCGATAAAGCGTCTCTGATTCAATGGCTGGAGGATCAAAGCGAATTGGAAAGTGCTATCAGCGAAGACGCCTGCTGGCGTCAGATACGGATGACTTGCGACACGCAGAATAAGGCACTCGAAGAATCATTCAATGATTTTTGCCTGACAATCCAGCCCCAAATTCAACCCTACGCCGATCAACTCAATAAAAAATTGATTGAATCACCATTGGTTCAGGAACTGGATGCAGATACCTTCGGTACCTTTTTACGGAATATCCGTAAAAGCATTGAGCTGTTTCGTGAATCCAACATTCCCCTGCAAGCCGAGCTGTCTGTACTGCAACAACAGTACGGCCAGATTACCGGCGCCATGACGGTTGAAGTCAACGGACAGGTGTACACGCTGCAACAAGCCGCAAAATTTTTGGAAAGTCCGGACCGATCCATTCGTGAATCGGTTTATCATAAAATACAAAATCGCCGACTGCAAGACAAGCAATCGCTCGATGAGTTGTTCGACAAATTACTTTCACTACGGCAACGAGTGGCCCAGCAGGCCGGTTTTGATTCGTATGTGGATTATCGGTTCAAGGAACTCGGCCGATTTGACTACGGCGTATCAGCATGTGAAGATTTTCACGAGGCGGTAAAAAAACATGTTCTTCCGCTCGTTGCATCCATCTATAAAAAGAAACAGCAGCAACTGGGTGTAGACACGCTGCGTCCTTGGGATCTGGAAGCGGAACCGGAAGGTATCAAACCGCTTCATCCGTTTACCACCGGTGAGGACCTGCTGGAGAAATCCATTCAATGCCTGAACGCCCTGGATCCTTTTTTTGGCGACTGTCTGAAAAAAATGCGCACCCTGGGTCATCTCGATCTGGAAAGCCGTACCGGTAAAGCTCCCGGCGGATACAATTGTCCATTAGCCGAAAGCGGCGCCCCGTTCATATTCATGAATGCGGCCGGACAAATGCATGATGTCACAACCATGGTGCATGAGGCGGGGCATGCAGTTCATTCGTTTCTGGCGCATCCGTTGCGTTTGAATGGCTTCAAAGAGTATCCAATGGAAATCGCTGAAGTCGCCAGCATGTCGATGGAACTGTTTTCTATGAATTACTGGGATGCTTTTTTTGACAACCCTTCGGATCTGAAACGAGCTAAGCTGCATCAGCTGGAGAGGGTCATCACGATTTTCCCCTGGATTGCCATCATCGATAAATTTCAACACTGGTTATATACTCATCCTGGTCATACTACTGCCGAACGAACAGCAGCTTGGTCTTCGATTTTAGAAGAATTTCAGGAAGGTGTCATCGATTTCACTGGTCTTGATGCTTACCGAAACAATGCCTGGCAACGTCAGTTGCATTTGTTTGAAGTGCCCTTTTATTACATCGAATATGGCATTGCACAGCTGGGTGCGATCGGTATGTGGATGCAGTATAAACAAGATCCCGCACAAGCATTAACGCGCTACTGTACAGCGCTGCAAATGGGCGGTATGAAAACCCTGCCTGCACTGTATGATACCGCCGGCCTGTCGTTTGACCTTAGTCCCGAGCGGATTAAAACCCTGATGGCCTTTGTACAGGCTGAATTAGATGCGGTGGAAGCCTCCTCCTAAAGAGAATTTCATCAGGCACACTGGCCACAGGTGCCCTTCACAATCATGGCGCGCTGCATCGGCTTAAATCCGTCAGGCAAATGAACCGTTGGTACGGTTACCTGATCAATGCACAGCGTTTGTCCGCAGTGAATACACAGAAAGTGAACATGATCATCGTGATGATGGCCGGCCTGACAATCTTCCTTGCAGAGAGCATACAGAATGGTGTTGTCGGTGGTGGGTATCTGATGAATGAGGCCGTTCTCGGAAAAGGTTTGAAGCGTTCGGTAAATGGTTACCCGGTCAAAGGCATCCGACAACAATTTTTCAATAAGACCGTGTGAAAGCGCTTCATTTTTACTTAAAAACAATTTCAAAATCTCAACGCGACTATCGGTAACGCTTAGTTGATATTTTTTCAGTATGGATCGAATGGTGTCCATCGGTAATTAATTCGGCGTGTTACTGAATCCGTTCAGGAAACGCTGTGGCTCTGCTTTTTCTTCCAGCAAGTCGGCAATATCGCGGATTAATTTGTTAACCTCATCTTCGATGAGGCCATCGTAAATACCACGCACGCGTCCATATCGATCGACCAGTGAAAAAAACTGTGAATGAATAAACTGGTTTTCGATGCGTTGCGTCGAGTCGGGTTTTCCATTGTCGATCATATAACCGGTGCGGGCCAGCTGGTACAGATCGCTTTTGTTCCCGCTCAGAAAATACCAGTTTTTATTAGTGAAGACGGTTATCGTTGCCGGATCAACCACCTCATAATTGCCGTTGGTTTTCTGCCGAAGCGTACCTAGTATCATTTTTTGTTCGTACGCTTTCATCAGCGGCACACTGTCTACTTCGGGCTGACAGGTATGCGAGGCAATCAGAAAATCAGGTTCATCTTTATATGCATCATAAACCCGGCGCATGTTTGCATTCATGATCGGGCAAATACCTTTACACGTTGTAAAAAAATACTCTGCCACATACACCTTTCCGTCTGTTTTCTTTTTGGAAAACAACTGATTGTTCTGATCAGTCAATTGAAAAGCAGGAATTGAATCGTTGATGACAACCAGTTTTGATTTTTTTTCGCGCATTTCATCAGTGAATGCCCAATAATACATGGCAATCAGAAAAGCAGCCAGGAGAATGCTGAAAAAGAGGACGTATCGGACGATAGGTTTACGCATAAAATGGATGCCCAAAGGTACGAACCGGTTGCTAATACTTGCAACAATATTGCAAATAACCCTAATTTTGTACCCTTATGATGCGAAAAATCAACTGGGACGGCATGGGGATATTGACTTCGGTTTTGTGTGCGATTCATTGTGGACTGCTGCCCTTGGTTTTGCCATCCCTTCCGCTGATTGGCATCAAAAGCCCTGAAAACGTATTTTTTGAATGGCTGATGATTGCGCTGGCGTTCGGCGTGGGTGTATTTTCCCTGATTCATGGTTATAAAACACATCATCATCAGCGAACCCCTTTGTTGTTGTTTTCGGTTGGGATGCTTTTTTTGATAGCAAAACAGCTATTTACAGATGCCGAAATTCCATTGCTGCTGGCTGCTGTCGCATTGATCATCTCCGGGCACTATATCAATTTCCGTCTTTGTAAAAAAAGCACCTGCGCTTCTCCGCATCATCGTCATTAATTTCATCCACATGGAGTCTGTTCATACACTATTGAAAGCCGTCACGGGCTTGATTATCCTTTGTCTTTCCTTATCCTCTTCGGTCATGGCACAAACCAATACCCAAAAAGAGGTCCTGGCATTATTGCACGAACAAGATGCCTGCTGGAATAAGGGAGACCTGGATGGATTCATGCAAACCTACTGGCAAAGTGATTCTCTCATGTTCATCGGCAAATCGGGTGTGACCTATGGTTGGCAAAACACACTCAATAATTACAAGCGAAGCTATCCCGATCCGGCCGCCATGGGCACCTTACGGTTTGATATCATTCATTTTGAGAACATTTCGCCGAACTATTGTTCAGTGGTTGGTAAATGGCATCTTACCCGAACAGCCGGGAACCTGGAGGGTCATTTCATGTTGTTATTGAAAAAAATCCGGGGAAAATGGAAAATCATCGCCGATCATAGCAGCTGATCAGAGGTTCCACTTCTTCTTCAAATGGAAAAGCAAGAACAGAAAGCTGATAGCTGAAAGTGCATAATAGATCATATGTGCATAAGGCTGCGCGGAACCATAGAAAGCCAGTTCAAAGTAAAATCCGGCAAACACATTGGCCATCATCCACAGCAATACCAGTGAGAGGGTGTTGGCAATCCGAACGAGGAACAGTCTGGTTTCTTCTTCCATAATAGAGTGAAAGATACATATAACAACCGGATACGCCCAATAGTTCGAATATTGCCGAAAGCCGCCTGTTATTCAACACAACTGATCTAACAGCTGGTCCAAATCAATGACATCAATGTTTTTTGATTGTTCTCATCTGTATGATGTCTACCAGAAAAGCAAAGGCCATCGAGAAGTAAATATAGCCCTTGGGTATATTGAAATGAAGGCCTTCGGCGAGCAAGGCCACACCAATCATCATCAAAAAACAGAGTGCCAGAATTTTGAATGAGGGATGTTTTTGAATAAACGTGCTGATTGGATTGGAGGCTACCAGAATGATGGCAACCGTTACAATAACGGCCGTATACATCACCCATAGTTCTTGTACCATGCCCACCGCGGTTATAATGGAGTCGACGGAAAAAACAAGGTCCAGTATAATGACTTCAATCAATAATTTTCTGAAACTCGCATTTGAAGGCACTGCGGGCTCCTGGCTATTTGCCAATTCCGATTTGTGGTAAATTTCTTTTGTGCTCTTGTAAAGTAAAAACAATCCGCCTAAAATGAGAATGATGCTTTTGCCTGAAAAATCGATGTCGAATAACCGGAACAGCGTCTGATCAAGCTTGAGAATCCAGGAAATAAATCCAAGTAACAACAACCGCATAACCATGGCTAGTCCAATACCCCAGTAACGGAGTTTGTTTCGTTGATTTTCGGGAAGCTTATCGGCCAAGATCGAAATAAAGATGATGTTGTCAATACCAAGTATTACTTCGAGCGCAATCAATGAGAGCAGAGGAACGAGGGCATCAAGCATAATTCACACCAGTATTGTATTAAAAAAAGAGGCTACTACATGCAAATGTAAATATGAATAACAAAAAAGAAACCGAATAAACCAGATTGTATTTATGGAGAGTCGTTTCTCAACGGATGTTGTCATTCTCCAGCAACGGATTATACATCATGATGGCATTGTTTTCTGCCACCAGTTCCATCGTCGTTTTGCTGGTTTGCAGGCTGATGCATTTTTTCCAGATGCGGTTATGACGGGTATATCCGCCCCACCATTGTAAGGCGAACCGATGATCTGTTTCCAAAATCTCATAACGAGTTTGCGGTGGCGTATCACAAGTCATTTCTCCGTGCAGATATTGATCATCCAGCCAGAGGTTTATTTGATAAGTAGTTGCCGTATCGTTTCTTACCTGCAGATCGATGTAATTGTACGAGAGGGTGGCACCACAGCCAAACGGGATGGTGCGGTTCACGTCGGGAAACACATCATATCCATGACGCCACCGTTCGGTGATGGTCAGCGGACTATGTAAAAACATCCAATACAGCAGGTTGCCTAATTGACAAAGTCCGCCGCCAATGCCGCGTGATATCTGGCCATTATGAAGTGTTAGTCCCTCGAGGTATCCCCTGGAGGCCGATGGAGATCCAACCAGTCTCCAGATAGAAAACGTTTCACCGGGACGAATGACCACTTGATTTAAACGCGCGATCGACAATCGCAGATTGGTTATTTTATTGTGTTGTAAAACCATGTCCACATCTTTGAGAGGCCGGAGTAACATGGATTGATGTTGAAAGACGGTATGTTCGAAACTAATGCAAGGATTTGGTTTTGCGTACTTCGCCGAACCCAGCCACCAGGTAAATTTTCGTTTCAGTATGAAGTAGGTCCGTCCCCCCAAAAATCGCAGGCGACTTCTTGTTTGCGGTTTTTCAACGGAGAAAGGAGGAGTCATGTATGAGTTTGGATAGTCAGCGATTCAAAAGGGGCCTGCAAGTAATCAATGTTACGGATTTCTCGGTAAAACAAATTATATTTGATAAAACTAATATTAATAAGTATGCGATCGAAAACCCTGGCTTTGGTTTTGTTCTTTATGAACATCGCCTTTTTATCCAATGCTCAAAAAACACAAACCTATTCTGGCCGTTTTGAGGATGATAGCCAGATTCCCGGTATGGTAACCTATTCATACTATGAAAAAGACAATGAGGAAATCAAACATGGTCCATTTTCTTTTAGTTTTTCATCCAATGGTGTTAAGAAAGAATTGAAAGGTTCTTTTGTCAATGGCATGCGAAACGGACCCTGGAAAAGCACGCTCGCGGGTAGAGGAATTTCAGTCTCCATTGACGGCGTCTTTAAAAACGGACTGCCATCAGGGAAGTTTACTTATACGGCTAAAAACAATGGGACTGTTTATCAATCGATGTCTGTTGAATTCAAGGATGGTGTTGCTGTCGGTAACTTTCGGTACAACAATGATGCCACTAAAGAAAAAGTAACCGGACAATTACTGCCTAACGGGTACATGAACGGAGACTGGAAGATACTCGAAGACGGGACCGAATACCTGATTCGCTACAAACAAGGTGTATTGGTGCTTTACGTCGAAAAAGACGCCTCAACAGGCCAGGTCAATCGAGAAAATGATTATGCGAATGATATTCTGGGATTGAAAAAAGAGGATATCGTAGAAGAAGACAATAAGTGGGATTTGTATGATGAGTCTGACACCTATGGCGTTTATTTCCAGAAATATTTATGGAAGGCCCTGGATCCAAATACGGTCGGAGGCATTGCCGAAAATGCCCTTTCCGGTTTTTTTTACAAGACAAGAGAACCGAAGCAATAATGTCGTCGGTTCGGTGATTTAATTTTTAATAATCGGAAGCGTTTTACTGAAACCATCCCCATCCACCCGAATGAGGTATTGCCCGTTTGCATAGCGACTGAGTGGAATGCTCAATCCGCCCATCCCGTTAGACAATGCGACAGACTTCGATAACAACCGTTGTCCACTCATTGAAAACAAGGATACCAATGCGGCTGGCACACTAAAATCGTGCATGTATAATGTTATCCGATCCGTAGCCGGATTGGGAAACAATTCAATGACACCGCTTCCGCTATTAGGAAACACTACACGAGCCGTTTGATTGTTTTTACTAATCAGTTGGGCATCGAGATCAACCAACACCGTATCGGCCCGGAAACCAATCGGAAAAACAAATTCCTGATCAGCGAATTGATGACTTGCATATACTGTTTTTTCGGTTGTAGCATTTCGGAATGTAAGCGGAACGGTCATTTCAAAAAAAGATGTTCGTACCGACGACGGGCTTTGTCGGATGCGCACGCGGACCAGGTCGTCGCCGGCTTGTGCCCACTCGATGGTGTAGGATGGGTACCCCTCGCCCTCAAACCAGTGTTCAAAAAAACGGTCCAGCGAAAAGCCGCTTGCCCATTCCAGGTGTCGTTGCAGGTCTTTCGTGCGTGCATACCCGTGAACCAGTGCCGGATCGCGCAGGTATTGTCGCAGGCCGCTGAAAAAAGCAGCATCGCCGAGTTTCAGGCGCAGCATGTTCAACAGGAAGGATGCTTTGTTGTAGGAGAGTCGGCCATTGAAAATACGGCCAACGCTGGTGGTATCATCAACCTTTACCGAGCCGCCCGGTTGTGAGGTGATGTTGTTGATCACCGACCGACGGGCTGTTCGCGCATTGGCCGGATATTTTTGTTCCAGAAAATAACGGGTAAAGAAGGTTGCAAATCCTTCGTTCAGCCAGATGTCCTCCCAGCTACCGCAGGTCACCATGTTTCCAAACCACTGATGCACGAGTTCATGTGCTACCAGTCCTTCATCCAAATTATACATGAAGGAAGCGGTTTGGTGTTCCATTCCGCCGCCCCAGCCAAATTGCACATGGCCATATTTTTCACGTATGAAAGGATATTCACCCAGATCCCGGTGAAACAAGGCCATTGCTTCAAGTGTTGTTTGTGTGCCGGCTTCAAATGATGTCAGGTTCTCGGGATAACAATACGTAACGATGGGCAACGGGGTGTTGTCCAATGTGATTGAGCGGTTGAAAATGGCATAATTGGTTACTGCCAGACAAACCAGGTAGGTGGCAATAGGGTATCGGTGTTTCCAGTGGGTGATGGTTCGATTATTCGATACCGGTAGTTCTGATTGTAACAGGCCATTACTGGCTGCTTTATAAGCATTGGGGTGCGTGATGAAAATATCAATAGAGTCTGCTTTATCATCGAGTCCGTTTTTACAGGGCCACCAGTCGCGGGAGCCATAGGGCTCGCTCAGGGTCCACATCACCGGCGTGCCGGCGTGGGTGCCTACATAAAACGACCCAAAGCCGGAGGAGGGCGGCACACCATAATACACAATGCGAATCGAATCCAATGTCCCGGCGGGCTGGTTTGTACCCAGGTCGATGCTCAGTATATGATTGCTGTGCGTGAACGGTTTGTCTTGGCCGCGTTGTGTAACCTGATCGGTTATGAGCGCACTGTTCAGATCAAGGGCGATGGTATTTGTTTGCTCGGTCAAGGTGTAGTAGATGGTTACTTCTCCCGAAATAGACCGTACCGCGGGATCAACAGTCCATGCACAGCGGTAATAGCGTACATCAATATGCGACAGGGCCGACACGCCCTGTGGTTTATTCCAGTGAGCCGCAAATGCTTTTTCTTCCATCGCTGCGATGGTTTCCGTCGTCATGGTTTGTGCCATGGAACCATGGTTGTACAGGCAAAAAAACAGGAGTAGGGACAAGCTGTAATGGAAGAGCAATGAAAAAACACGCATCGTGAATCATTTTCTAAACAAAGGTGCTCATTTTTTTCGAGGCCGGCCACATACCACTAATTTTGTGTTGTGCCTCGCTTTCAATACCACGATACACTCAACCTCCTTCGCAAACTCACGGTTCGACGTGTTTGGAATGCAGTCAAGGTGTTTGCCAGCTATCAACTGAGTGTCTTGCTAAAAAAGCCGGTTCAATGGGGGCTGCCCGTTTCTGTTTCCTTTGAGCCAACGACCCACTGCAATTTACGGTGTCCGGAGTGCCCGAGCGGTCTTCGGGCGTTTACCCGACCGACGGGGATGCTTGGGGCTGATTTTTTTCGTAAAACCATCGATGATATCCATCGTGACCTGCTCTATCTCATCTTTTATTTTCAGGGAGAGCCCTACCTTAATCCTGCCTTCTTGGATATGGTTCGATACGCCGCCGATAAAAACATCTATACCGCGACCTCTACCAATGCCCATTACATCACGGATGAGATGGCCCGAAAAACGGTGGAGAGCGGCCTTGACCGGTTGATCATTTCCATTGACGGCACCACCCAGGAGGTCTATGAGCAATATCGGGTGGGTGGTCGGCTGGAAAAGGTGATTGAAGGAACAAAAAACATTATTGCCTGGCGCAAAAAACTGAACAGTAAAAAACCATTCATCTTTTTCCAGTTTTTGGTGGTGAAACCTAACGAACATCAACTCGAAGATATTCAGCAGTTAGCCGCTTCTTTGGGAGTAGATGAGGTGCGTTTCAAAACCGCTCAGGTATATGATTATGAACAGGATCCCAATCAGCTGATTCCAACCCTTGATCAATATAGTCGTTATGCCAAAACGGCTGACGGTTCGTATCGTCCCAAAAATAAAATGCCTAATCGTTGCTGGAAACTCTGGCACGCCAATGTCATTACCTGGGATGGCCTGGTGGTGCCTTGTTGTTTTGATAAAGATG
>CAZZJF010000019.1:0-19733 GCA_964654325.1 uncultured Ferruginibacter sp. | reverse complement strand
GCAACAGCAAGAAATTGCCTTGATTTATGACTGACATCCTGTCACTAAATCATAATTCGTCTTATTTTTGCAACCCTTTATTAGCCATGCACCCGACTACCGACCTTATACATGATGAACATCGCCAGGGAGAGGCTTTTTCGCCAGCTGTAAGCGACCGTGGCTCTTACCGGAAACGCTTTTACATAGAAAGCTACGGTTGTGCCATGAATTTCGCCGACAGCGAGGTAATTGCCTCGATTTTACATGAAAACAACCTTGGATCAACCACCGAGCTTCTCGAAGCCGACCTGATCCTGATCAATACCTGCTCCATCCGTGAAAAAGCGGAGGAACGCATTCGAAAACGCCTCGCTCAATTCCAGCACCTGAAAGAAAAAAAACCGGAACTGCTGATTGGCATTCTGGGCTGTATGGCTGAGCGACTGAAGGCGCAATTACTGGAAGAAGAAAAGCTGGTTGACCTGGTTGTAGGCCCGGATGCATACCGAACCCTACCGACCTTGATTGAGGAGGCCGAGACCGGACAAAAAGCAGTCAATGTATTGCTCAGTCGGGAAGAAACCTATGCCGATATCGCCCCTATTCGCCTGAACAGCAACGGGGTCACCGCTTTTGTCAGCATCATGCGCGGGTGTAACAACATGTGTTCGTTTTGCGTAGTGCCCTTTACCCGTGGTCGGGAACGGAGTCGCCCCGTCACCAGTATCTTAGCAGAATGTGAGGCATTGTTCCGTGATGGCTACCGCGAAGTGACCTTGCTGGGCCAAAATGTAGACTCCTACCACTGGCATGGCGAAGAAAATAACGACAATACAAGCTTTGCGCAACTGCTTGAAAAAGTAGCACAGATTTCGCCTTTGCTGCGTGTTCGCTTTTCAACCTCCCATCCCAAAGACATCACCGATGAGGTGTTGTTTACGATGCAGCGATACGATAACATCTGCAACTACATTCACTTGCCGGTTCAAAGCGGTAGCAACCGCGTCTTGCAACTGATGAACCGCACGTACAGCAATGAATGGTATATCGCCAAAGTTGACCGAATCAGGGAGCTCCTACCCAACTGCGGCTTATCGACGGATATGATAGCAGGCTTTTGCACCGAAACGGAAGAAGACCACCAGGCTTCCCTGCGGTTGATGGCTTATTGCCAGTACGATCTCGCCTATCTCTATTTCTATTCGGAAAGACCCGGTACGCTGGCTGCCAGACGTTTTCAGGATGATGTGCCACTGGAAACGAAAAAGAGACGCTTGCAGGAACTCGTCGATCTGCATCGCATACATTCGTTGCAAAGCATGCAAAAAGAAGTTGGAAAAATATTTACCGTACTCATTGAGGGAGACTCGAAACGCAGCGACCAGGACTTCTTTGGAAGAAACGACCAAAACAAAGTGGTGGTATTTCCCAAAAACGGATCACTGAAACCGGGCGATTACGTCCGCGTTCACATACAACAATGCACCGCCGGAACCCTGATCGGTACAATCGTTGAATAATCAAATTATGGAACTGCAGTCCATCAAAAACCGCTTCAATATCATCGGCAATTCGCCGTCGCTCAATCATGCCTTGCATGTGGCAACCCAGGTGGCTTCTACAGACCTGAGTGTGCTGATCAATGGTGAAAGCGGAGTGGGTAAAGAAGTTTTCTCTCAAATTATTCATGCGTTATCTACCCGTAAACATAATGCATTCATAGCTGTCAACTGCGGCGCGATTCCGGAAGGCACCATCGACTCCGAATTATTTGGTCATGAGAAAGGCTCGTTCACCGGTGCCGTTGACAACCGGAAAGGCTATTTTGAAACCGTCAATGGCGGCACAATCTTTCTGGATGAAATCGGTGAAATGCCCTTGGGCACCCAGGCTCGCCTGCTTCGTGTACTGGAGACCGGCGAATATATTCGGGTAGGCAGCAGCAAGGTGCAAAAAACGGATGTTCGGGTCATCGCAGCTACCAACCGCGAACTGATTGATTTCACGCAAAAAGGCAAATTCCGCGAAGACCTCTACTACCGGCTCAACACCGTTCCCATTCGTGTTCCGGCCCTGCGCGACCGCAAAGAAGATATCATTTTATTGTTCCGGAAATTCGCCACTGATTTTGCGGAGCGATATCGTACGGCACCTGTTCAACTATCCGATGCTGCCAAAGACGTATTGTTGCAATACCCTTGGCCGGGTAATGTGCGCGAACTCAAAAATATTGCCGAGCAGATATCGGTTCTTAGCAAAGACAAAAACATTAGCGGCGATGAGGCCCGTCAGTTTTTACCGGCGCCATCTCATACATCGTTACCTGTATTAAGTAACGGGATTGGCATGGTCAGTCAATCGGAATTCGCGAACGAGCGCGAGATTCTGTACAAGCTTTTTTTCGATATGAAAAAAGATGTAACGGAACTGAAACGATTATTTTTTGAGATGATGCAACATCCGGGGGCTACCACGATGCAAACGCCTTTTCATGGTGATCCCGGTATCCAACCGACTGAACCATCCTATACGAGTATCGGTCATGGTGGTAATACGGTGATCCTGCGGAGCGAACCGAATGCCGGCATCCAACAACATGAAGATGTAGAGGAGTCGCTGAGCTTAACTGATAATGAAAAAGAGCTCATCATCAAGGCGCTCAAAAAACATCGGGGCCGACGCAAAGATGCGGCTGCCGACCTGGGCATCAGTGAACGAACGCTCTACCGGAAATTGAAGGAGTACGACCTCGAGCACTTGTAAAACCGGCCCCATCAAATTTCCGGTAATCCACTACCTTTACGTCCTTATATGATTTGATTCATGCGCCGGCTACCGTCACTTATTCAAACGTCATTGATTGCCTTTTTTTTGCTGTTGCTGTTAAGCGCGTCGACCTGTAAATACTCATTCAACGACACGTCGTATCCTCCGGAAGTGAAGACCTTCCGGGTCAATTACCTCGAAAATAAAGCCCCGTTTGTTAATGCCCAACTGAGTCCCCAGTTGACAGAGCGCCTGAAACAGAAAATTATAAGCACTACCCGGCTCAAACAAACCAATCGCGACGATGCCCACTATGATATTAGCGGTTACATCTCCCAATATGCGCTCAGTACCATCAGTATCAATGGTACGGCTTCCGGCGGAAACCGCCTGACTGTTGGGTTTCACCTTGATTTCAGGAATACCCTTGATGAAACCAAGAATATGCAGGCTGATTTGTCCAGATCCTTTGATTTTGATGCCAATATTTCCCTGGCACAAGCAGAAGCTACCCTGAATAACGATATCATCCGAAACCTGACCGACGAAATCTTCAATAAAGTATTTTCGAACTGGTAATACAAACCCTGCTCCTTATTTTTACATCTCATGACCGGCGCTCCCATTATTGGAACTTTGACTAACCATCCACTTTCTTCGTTGGAAGCTATCAAGGATTTTGAGCAGCTCGCCCAGCAATACCCTTATTTTGGGCTGGCTCAATTTCACCTGATGCTAGCCCATGCGGGCAGTAATAAAACACCGGATTTGAATGCTGCCTCTCTTTATTTCAAAAACGATTTACTAATCAATCTCAGAATTAAAGAGTATTCTAATTTACTGAATAGCAATAGCTTAAAGAATACTATAACAAATTCTTCTTTAAAAGAATTAAGTACCCACATTAACGAAAACCAAGCGTTGAATAAAGAAACCGACTTGGTCTTTGAACCCTTGCATACCACTGATTATTTTGCATCACAAGGCATCCGGCTTTCCGAACAGCAAACCGGGAATGACCGATTAGGCAAGCAGCTGAAAAGCTTTACGGAATGGCTAAAAACCATGAAAAAGGTCAAACCGGAGGTTCTGGCCGATCAGAGCGAATCTGACCCCGCAGTAGACCAGTTAGCCGAAATCAGCAATAAAAAAATTGAAGTAATCACCGAAGCGATGGCAGCGCTCTATATTCAACAAGGCAATAAAGCCCTTGCCATAGACATATACACCAAATTAAGTTTGCAAAATCCTGCCAAAAAGCCGTACTTTGCCGAGAAAATAAATCACTTAAAGTCCGTTTAATATGTTAGTTTTTTTCGCCATATTGGTTATTCTTTCATCTGTGATTCTGGGTTTCATTGTGTTGGTTCAAAACCCAAAAGGCGGTGGCTTATCCGGCTCTTTTGGCGGAGTGGGTACTCAAATCATCGGCGTGAAGCAAACGACTGATATCCTGGAGAAGGGTACCTGGATTTTTTCAGCTATTGTAGCCATCTTATGTATTACATCTCCGATGTTTATTCCCAACAAATCGGCAGCCAATGAGAAAAAGATGTATGAAAAAGTAAGTCCGCCATCAAAACAACAAACGACCCCTCCTGTTAATAGTCCTGCCCCACCCCCTGCACAAAGGCCTGATTCGCCGGGCAAGTAACTAGGGCCATAAAAAATTTGATAAATCCCCGAAACCGGGGATTTATTTTTTCCCGGCTGTTTACCTTTACGTGCAAATTGATTCTGAATCTAATCAATGAATGCTCATGGCGAAAAAGCGTACTTCCTCTTCTGTCAAAAAAAAAGGCTGGATAACGGCCGGCCTATTGATGCTGGCTATTGCCTTGGTAGCGGCCTGGATTCTATTCAGTCCGGCCGTACATTGCACCTCAAAACAGGCATTCATCAAGATCAAAACAGGAGATCAATTTGACAATGTGCTGCACACGTTGGAAAGTGAGGGCTTTCTCTCTTCCACACGCATGTTTCGTCTGCTATCATCGATATACGGATATGGAGATCCCGTGAAACCGGGGCGATATGCCGTCTATGACGGAATGAGTTTGTTTTCGTTGGTACGTACATTACATGCCGGCCAACAAAAAGAGGTCCGGTTAGTGCTTGGCAAGTCCCGTTTGAATGAAGACGTAGCCGGCAAATTCGGCAAACTGTTGGAGGCTGATTCAGCTTCGATCATACACTTTTTAAACTCACCTGATTCACTGGCCCCCTATGGGCTGGAACCGGCAACCGCGCTGATGGCCTTTATACCCAATACGTACAACGTTTGGTGGAATGGCCATTTTGGACGAACATTCAAACGACTTTATGATCAGCAGGTTTTATTTTGGAAAGGCTCCCGGCTGGATAAACTAAAAAAAACGGGATTGACGCAAAAAGAGGCCTATATCATTGCCAGTCTGGTTGAGGAAGAAACCAATCGGAAAGAGGACAAACCCTTTATTGCCAGCGTCTACATCAACCGTATTCGAAATGGCATGCGACTGGAATCCTGTCCGACGATCAAATACGCCCGAAAAGATTTTGCGATGACAAGAATCTTGAATGAACACCTGAGCATCATATCACCATATAACACGTATAAAAATGCAGGATTACCGCCAGGGCCAATCTGCATTCCATCAATTCAAAGCATTGATGCCGTCCTGGATGCGCCAGCCACTGATTACTATTTTTTTTCTGCCAATAGTGCTTTTGACGGCCGAACGGACTTCTCTAAAACGTATGAAGAACACATGCGAAAAGCGGTCATTTACCAACGTAAACTCGACAGCCTTACGGCACAAAAAAACAAGAGACCTTGACGAAGTTTGAGCGCATATTGTTTAGCAAACCTCCACTGGGGACAATCATCAAACGAACGAAAACCATTCATCCACCCGGTTTTGAAGGCGTTCCATTATATGACGTCCTTCGTTTTTTTTATATCCAGCTGCGTTCGATCAGTTTCCGTGACAGAGCCGCGTCCGTAGCCTTTAACTTTCTCTTGGCCATCCCACCTTCCCTGCTTTTTTTATTCACCCTGATACCAAACCTCCCCTTTTTCTCAAAAGAATCCATACAACAAGAACTTCATTACATCATAACCGACATTATACCGGCTGAAACATACAATCGGGATATCATTCAATTCATAGACCAGTTTTTTAAAGGAAATAAAATCGGGTTGATTTCGTTTGGATTTGTTTTTGCCCTTTATTTCGCTTCCAATGCCATGACCGGACTCATCCGCTCGTTTTACAAAAAAGGACAGCCGGGATTTTTCAGACGAATAGGACTTTTGTCTCGATGGACAGCCATTAAATTGACCATGATTGTATTTGGCCTTTTTCTGCTTTGTCTGGTGCTGCTGGTTCTTCAGGGCACTTTTCTGCATAATGTAGTGGAGTCTTCGTTCTGGCGTAGTATCATTTTCTATACTCGTTGGCTATTTATCATTTTATTGCTTTTTTACTCCATTGCGTTCATTTTCAAGTACGGCCCGTCGCTGGAAACCAAATGGAAACTATATTCTCCGGGGGCTATTGCCTCCACGGTTTTGATTTTGTTATCAACCACGCTGTTTTCCACCATCGCCGACTCTATTATTCGTTACAATGTGCTGTATGGATCCTTAGGGACTATTTTGATGATCATGGCTTTGATCTATATCATTTCTATTTCCATCCTGGTTGGGTTTGAACTCAACCTGAGCATTAGTAGCCAGATACCTAAACAGCAACGCTGAAATAGCATCCAAAAGCTTACTTTTACAACTAAAATGTATTATATGAAACGTTCACTTTTTGGTTTGCTCCTTTTCGTCTTCATCGTTGGATTTACAACCACCATTGACCCGCTGCCAATCGGATCGTCACTTCCAAAAGCGGACAATAAAATGCTTGATGTATCCGGCGCTATGGTTTCCATGAAGGAAGCAGCAAAAGGAAACGGACTTCTTGTTATTTTCAGTTGCAACACATGTCCGTATGTTGTCAAGTACGAACCTCGCATCAACAGCATGATTGATTTTGCTCAAAAATTAAATATCGGTACGGTCATCATCAATAGCAATGAAGCCAAACGCGCCGACGAAGATAGCTATGAGTCTATGCAAGCCTATGCCAAAGAACAACGATTGAACACGTACTACATGGTCGATCAAAACAGTCAGATTGCTGATGCATTTGGCGCAAACAGAACCCCTGAGTGTTTTCTGTTCGACGCGAATCTGACTTTAGTTTATCATGGAGCGATTGATGACAATGTCAATGATGAGAAAGCTGTAAAGCGCACACATCTTAAAGAAGCCATGATGGAGTCGAGCAACGGTAAGACGGTTAGCGTCCCCGAAACAAAAAGCATCGGATGTACCATCAAACGCAAGCAGAATTAATCCATTGAGCCAATCACAGATACAGGTAAAATGGCTGCAATAAGGCCACAAACCGATCGGCATACTGTCCGTGCTCCGAACGAATGACGATTGTCTCCTCCGAGTTCAACCCAGATGTTTCACGTTTAAAACTAATTGCTGTGCATGACGGCCTGGCTATTGGTGTATCCTGGATATGTAACCTGGCATAATCAAACCATCCTGCTGCTCGAAATTCCGCAATAACCGAGGCGACCTGGCTATGTGGCATCAACAGCGAACAGGATCCTTTTGCGTCTATCCATGCTTGACTTTTTAGTGCCAGTGCGGAATAGGTCAGTGTTGACTGATGTCTTGCTGTGTGTCTGTTCAGATTGGGTGAAGGGAGGTCCTTATCGAAGAAGGGCGGATTACAAATGATCCAATCGTAGCGCATAGGAGCGTTGTAATGTGTAGCATCCATCGCCTGTACATTCAACCGATTGGAAAAAGGCGATGCAAGAAAGTTTGATTTACACTGTACAGCCGCGTCCGGATCAATCTCGAGCGCATGTATGGTATGGCAAGTGTCTTGTGCAAGCATCATACTCAGCAGTCCGGTTCCGGCACCTACATCCAAAACTTGATAACAGTGGTGATCCCCCATCATCTTTTCGCGAGTCCAGGCACCAAACAGACAAGCGACGGTAGATACTTTCATCCCACAGCGATCTTGCCGAACCATAAACTGTTTACATTGAAAAAATGAGTTCGGCATACAAACGGGATCAAGATGGAAGTTCGATAAACCGATTACCAGTCCGACCGGGCTGATGTCGGTTCAGATAAATCCGAAAATGATTTTGTCAAAAATTGATAATACCCGGTTATGGCAATCATGGCGGCGTTGTCGGTACAGTATTCAAATCGGGGGATGTGGCAAACCCAGCCATGTCGGTCCCCGTATGTCTGCAGGGCTGTCCGAAGAGCCCCATTGGCACTGACTCCTCCTGCAATACACATCGTTTTGATTCCGGTCATATTGGATGCTTTAACGAGTTTCCGCATCAAAATGTCGACAATAGCCTGCTGAACGGAAGCGCAAATATCGTGCAAATGAGCTTGTATAAAGGCCTGCCGTTCTTCGGTGGACACTTGCAGCGTCGGTTTATACGACATCCCTTTGCCTGCATTATTCAGAAAATACAAAATAGCCGTTTTTAGTCCTGAAAAACTGAAATCAAATCCCTCGATGTTCGGAACAGGAAACGAATAAGCCATCGGATTTCCCTGTTGGGCTAATTGATCAATCATGGGGCCGCCCGGATACGGCAAGCCGAGCATTTTAGCTGTTTTATCAAAGGCCTCTCCGGCTGCATCGTCAATGGTTTGACCCAACACGTGCAAATCGTTTGGTGCATTGCATTGAACAATTTGTGTGTGCCCTCCACTTACCGTCAAACACAAGAAAGGAAACGTCGGTCGGGGTTCATCAATTAAATTGGCCAACACGTGTGCCTGCATATGCTGAACACCAATCAACGGAATGCCAAGGGACAGAGACAGGGATTTAGCAAACTGCCCACCAACCAACAACGAACCAATCAAACCCGGAGATTGGGTGTAAGCAACCGCCGATAAGTCATTGACCGATACCCCGGCGATTCGCATGGCCTCATCCACGACCGGAACGATCCAACGCATGTGCGCCCGGCTGGCCAGCTCGGGCACAACGCCACCAAATTGAGCATGCACTGCTTGTCCGGATACCACATTGGATCGGATGATGCCATCCACACAGATGGCGGCAGAAGTGTCATCACAAGATGATTCAATAGCTAACAAAACAATTGACACAGCATTTACGTTTTTTTATACTCCGATAGACTACAATGAACAACGTTGGTTTCAACACTTTTTACCGAACAACGGCAGCCTGTCAATGGCTACGAATAGCTTTCACCGGATCCAGCGCTGCGGCACGTGAAGCCGGTATAATGCCTGACAACATGCCGATCACTACACAAAGTAAGATAGCTCTCACAATCATGGACACAGAGAGATAAACCGGAAAATCCAACGGACCAGACAATATCAGCGTTAGCAAGTATACAAAGAAAAGGCCGATCAACCCGCCAACAATGCACAATAAAGAGGACTCCAACAAAAACTCGATTAATATGGTCTTTTTTCGGGCGCCAATCGCTTTTTTTAAGCCAATGACAGAAGTCCTTTCTTTGACGGTCACGAACATAATATTGGCAATTCCAAACATACCTACGATCAGACTGATTCCACCAATGATAGAACCTACAACATTGATAGTTACAAAAGATGCCGACACCGCCTTACTGAAGGCCTCTACACTATTCAAGGAAAAATTATCCTCTTGGGTCGGACTCAACCGACGGATCTGTCTCATCACCCCACGCAACTCCTGACTCAAGGCCGACGTGGTCACATTGGGCTTGCCTTTTACAATCAAAATTGGATTAAAAGCGGTAGGATCGAATAACTGTCGCGCGTATCGGTTGTTAACCATGACGCATTTATCGTAGTCCCAGCCGATAAAGGTTTTACCCTCCTTACGAATAACACCAACGACCGTCAGTTTTTTCCCCTTTAATTCAATCTGTTTACCCAGCGCTCGTTCGGCATTACCAAATAAGTCTTCTGCATTGGTATAACCGATGATGCAACTGGCACTGCCATTTTGAAATTCAGTTTCTGAAAAATAGCGACCATACGCAAATTGAATCGGCTGTATAACGATTTGTTCCTTATTGATACAGTACACGGTTGCATTCTGAATCAAATCGTCACGGTAAGTTACCGTTGCCATAGCTTGCATCAGATAGGTCACCGATTCGGCAAGGGCCGACCTGTTTCGAATATCGACGGCTTCTTCTATTTTCATCATTGGCCTGGCCCGCATTTTCCAAATTGGCTTATCCGGACCACCGCTATAGTCCCATTTGTCGATGTAAATACTGTTGCTCCCCAAGCTTTGCACCTCATTTTGAATATTCCGTTCCAGGCTTCCGACGGTTGTTAATACACCGATAATGCAAAAGATACCAAATGCCACACCCGTCAAACTGAGTCCTGTTCTCAATTTATTCATGCGAAGTTCCTGCAGACTTAAGCGTAGCGCATTTTGCAGTATGGACAGTGATCGTAACAAAGCGGGAAAGTAAACGTTAAATCAATAAACAGTAAAGGTACATCTCCTTGGGCAGCAATAAACAAAGCCGCCATACGGTAGCATGCTGTTGCCAATCAGTGTTTTACTATGTCAGCGAGGCGGAGCCACCATGCATTATTTACCCCAGCCAAACCAGTCGTTTCCATTGGCATACAGCATCAATGCAAGTAAAATGATCATGCCGATGACTTGGGCTATTTCGAGGAATTTGTCACTCGGCTTTCGTCCGGTTATCATTTCTACCAAGGTAAACAGGACATGTCCCCCATCCAGAGCCGGAATTGGCAATAGATTCATGAATGCCAGGACGATTGAGAAAAAGGCGGTGATTGTCCAAAAATGCTCCCAATCCCATCCGGTTCCCGAGAAAACGCTTCCCATCGCTTTAAAACCACCGACGCCTTTGTATCCGCCTGTTTCCGGGTCAAGAATCTTCTTAAATTGGTCAATGTAAAAGGTCAATTCAGCTCCGGTTTTACGAAAACCGGCCGGAAAGGCTTCGAAAAAACCATACGTTTTAGTTTCATAGCTGTAGATACGCAGATCGCTCAATGATTTCGGGTCGGTTACGGCCCCAAACCCAATCATCGCATCGCCATAGAGTGATGTAGTCAGCTCTATGGTATCGGCACCTCGTTGAACTTGCATCAAAATGGACGTACCTTTTTTCAGTGGTTCCATGACCTGTTGAAATTGATCACGGAATTGTGCTGGCTTGCCATTGACAGAGAGGATATAATCGCCCTTTCGAAGGCCAGCCTTGTATGCGGGCATTGAATCAGCGATTTGATCAACGATAACGGGTACCCGGGGAGTGATCAGCGGTACACCGGTGTTCTTTCGACGCTTCTCAATCAGTTTACCGATCAGGTCTTTTGGCATCTGTATATCCGTTTCAGTACCGTTACGGGTAACTCGGACTGTTTTATTTACCAACAGGATTTTTTTCAGCACATCTGAAAATTTTTCAACGGGTTCGCCATCCACCGCAATTACGTTATCGCCGTCTTTAAATCCAAGCTCAACAAAAATGGGATCGTTGAATGAGAGACCATATTTCAACGAGTCGGCTTTGATGTCCCGTTCTCCCCAAACCATTAGAATCATTGAATAGATGACTATAGCCAGGAGCACATTGACGATTATGCCACCGAGCATGATTATAATACGCTGCCAGGCGGGTTTCGACCGGAATTCATGTGGTTGTGGCGGTTGCTTGAGCTGATCTTTATCCATGCTCTCATCCACCATACCGGCAATCTTTACATAACCCCCAAGCGGCAACCAACCAATACCATACTCCGTATCGCCTACTTTTTTCTTGACAAGCGAAAACCAGGGATTAAAAAACAAATAAAACTTTTCGACACGGCACTTGAATATACGCGCCGCGATGTAGTGCCCAAACTCGTGTAAAATGACCAGTATAGAGAGTGACAACAGCAGTTGGGCGGCTTTCAAACCCACTACAGACCAATCGATTGCCAGGAATTGCATCATGTGTTCTAATTTTTGGTTGGATTCAATCCGATCAGAGTTTGATCAGAGAAGCTGCAAAAGTACGAGCCTCCCCATCGCTTTCAAAATATTCGTCTAAACTGGGGGAAGGTATGTAAGAGACTGCGTCCAGTGTTTTTTCAACGACTGCCGTGATATCTAAAAATCCGATACGATTTTTCAAAAAAGCCCAGACGGCAATTTCGTTGGCTGCATTTAGTACACAGGGCCTGTTACCGCCTTTCTCCATCGCATCAATCGCCAGACCGAGGTTTCGAAAGGTCTTGTAATCAGGTTCTTCAAATTGTAAGTTGGGATACTTTTTAAAATTGAAGCGGGGGTAATTATTTTTCAACCTGCCCGGAAATCCTAACGCATACTGGATGGGAAGTTTCATATCCGGAAAACCCATTTGCGCCTTGATACTTCCATCCTCAAACTCCACCATACTATGAATAACACTCTGTGGATGAATAACCACCTCAATTTGCTGGGGCTGAAGATTAAATAACCACTTGGCTTCGATCATTTCCAATCCCTTGTTCATCAGCGTGGCCGAATCGATGCTGATTTTTGCGCCCATGCTCCAATTGGGATGCTGCAAAGCATGGTCTCGTTTGACGTTTACCAGAAAGTTGGGCTTTTTTCCTAAAAACGGACCTCCGCTGGCTGTTAGAATGATCCGTTCAATCGGATTGCGGACTTCGCCGACCAAACACTGAAAGATCGCCGAATGCTCACTGTCTACCGGAATGATCGGCGCCCGGTTCTCCAGCGATTTTCGCATCACAATATCACCGGCTACTACCAAGGTTTCTTTATTGGCAAGGGCAATCACTTTCCCTTTCTCTACGGCTTTCAATGTCGGCTTCAAACCGGCGAAACCAACGATGGCAGCCAGCATGATATCGTACGAGTCAAAATCGGCAACCTCTTCCAGCGCTTGCTCTCCGGCAAATACTTTGATGGGATAGGCAGCGAGTGCATCGCGGACTTTAGTGTGTTTCTTTTCGTCTACAATCACAACCGCATTGGGCTTAAATTCAATCGCTTGCTGGATTAGCAGTTCATCATTGGTAAAGGCGGTGAGTATCTCAACCTCAAACAACGCTGGGTTTGCCCGGATAACCTCCAGTGCCTGAGTACCGATGGATCCGGTACATCCAAAAAGGGCAATGCGTTTCACGCCTTTTTCCGAAGACATTGACAATGGTATTTAGTACGGCTGCAATTTAAGGGAATCTGCCGTTTTTGTGGCCGTAAATACGTTAAAGCACGAGGCTATCGTGATTAAGCGAGGTAAGCCGCCAGACCATCGGCCACTTTTCGGTCGTTTGCCAGTCGGGGGACCTTATTTTGGCCACCCAGCTTACCGGCTGATCGCATAAAATCCACAAAACCACCTTTACGCACGGATGAAATACGCAAGGTCTGTAAAATATGTCCGGCAATCAAGTCATCGTAATAGCTGTTTTTAGTCCGAAGCGCGTTATCCAACTCCACCGCAAAGGCATGGAGATCGGCAGGCTGTTCTTCAAATTCAATGAACCACTCGTGGTAGCTTTTTCCGGCATCGGATGACACATACGGAGCCACCGTAAATTCAATGGGCCGAACACCCGTAATACGACAGGCAGCGAGCATAGCTGATTCGACCTCCTCACCAATTACATGCTCGCCAAAAGCAGAGATAAAATGTTTGATTCGACCCGTTACCACCAAACGATATGGTTCTGTGGACAGAAACCGCACCGTGTCTCCGATATTATAGCCCCAAAGACCGGCATTACTATTGATGATCAACGCGTATTGGACCCCGATTTGTACATCCCGTAACGATAGCCGCTTTGGATCCTCTTTATGACATTCATCCAACGGAATGAATTCATAAAAAATACCGCTGTTTGTATTGAGCAGCAAACCGGGCTCTTTCTGCGAATCCTGAAAAGCAAAAAATCCTTCACTCGCCGGAAACAGTTCAATGATATCGACAGGCCTGCCGATGCTGTTCATCAACTTGGCACGATAGGGTTCAAAGTTTACGCCACCCTGTACCATCACACTAAAGTCCGGGAACAATTCACCGACCGATTTCCCGGATCGTTCACACAACCGATCAAAATACATCTGCATCCAGGGGGGTATGCCGCTGATCAGCGTCATCCGCTGCCGGATGGTTTCCTCCACAATCTGATCAAGCTTGGTTTCCCAATCGTCTATACAGTTCGTTTCATAGGTCGGCAACTGATTCGATCGTAAGTATTTAGGCACATGATGATTGACAATGCCACTCAATCGTCCGGTAGGAATATCCCCTACTCGTTCCAGTTCCGGTGATCCACTCAAAAAAATCATTTTCCCATCAGCGAATGCCGTGTTGCCTGTTTCAGCCATATAACAGAGCAATGCATTCCGAGCTGTATTGATATGATTGGGAATCGAATCTTTGGTGATCGGAATATATTTGGCACCACTGGTTGTGCCGCTGGTTTTTGCAAAATAGAGTGGCCGGCCTTTCCACAACACATTGTGTTTTCCTTCTTTAATTTTTTGGATGTAAGGCGCCATCATTTCATAATCACGAATGGGTACGCGCGACGAAAAGTCTTGATACGTCTTGATATCAGTGAACCCGTGCTCTTTACCGAATTCGGTGGCTGCCGCTTTTTTGATCAGCATCTCCAGGATGGTTTGCTGGTCTTTCAATGCGTGCGCCATCCCCTTTTGAATCTGACGATGAATGTATGAAGCAAAGGGCTTGGCGAGATAGGATTTGATGCTCATGGTAGATCGGGAAAACCTAGGATATGATAACTACACTTCAACAGTGAGTGCAAGGTAACCAATTATGCCGATTTGCGTAATTATCTGACAAACAATCAATAATACATAATAGACCATTTATCTTATCCTCCGACGATCTCTTTTGGGCATTATGTTAAAAAAAGCCAACAGATAAATTGGGTAGCAACAGGCTATCTTTGTGACGAGAATCAGTTTTTGGTATCGTTTTTTTTATATGAGAAGTTCTATTTTTTCATTTGATTACGAGCTTTTTTTAGGATCTGACAGTGGTCGTGTGGATAGCTGCCTTATACAGCCTACAAACAAACTATTACGAATTCTGAACAGGCATAGTATTCGTGGTATTTTTTTCATTGATACCATTTATTTGATCAGGCTTCAGCAAGTAGCAGAACATAGCACGAAAGCGCGCCATGATTTTCAGGCGATTTGTGCTCAGCTCCTTGAAATTAAAAGAAGCAATCACTACCTGTTTATTCACTTACACCCACATTGGCTGGATGCCACCTATAATGAAGCAACGGCTACTTGGAATCTGTCAGATACCCGGCGATACCAATTATCCTCCCTTACTTCACAAGAAAGTGATTACTATTTTGAACAGTCGTTGAGCTTGCTGAGTAAAATCCTATGCACCGATGTGGACCAAATTTGTTTTGGATACCGTGCCGGAGGTTGGTCAATAACCCCTTTTTCCGTGTATCAACCCCATTTTATCAAACACAAGATTAAGTACGACTTTACGGTGATCCCTGGAAAAATACTACACAGCGATGTGCAATTCTATGATTTTCGAAATGCCCCGGATAAGCCTTATTACCGGTTCAATGACCCCATCGACCAGGAACTTGATAACGGTTTGTTTATCGAGTTTCCGGTTAGTATTTATACCATCCCCCGATTTCTGACACGAATAAGCGATTATTATGAAAAGCTCAAACATTTGATAACAACTTCATTCTTTACACCAAAATCAGGTGGAAAAACAGCATCTGCGACCTGTATTTTCCTCTCCGAATTTACAAGCAAGTCAGGGAAGCCGTTGTTTGTGTCTCAATTTGAAGACCTCAACCTCATTTTATTTATTTCTATGTTTTCTATGTTTAGAAAAAACAAACATCTTCATAGCGTATCTCATCCTAAGCTGTTTACTTTCTGGGATTATTTTTACCTAAACGTATTTCTTTTCCTTTCTACATTTAATCGATAATTAACTTCCGATTTTCAAGAGATTAAATGATTGTTTTAAAGTATGCAACATGACTTCGAGTAAGAAAATTTTATTCATTCCGCTGTAATTGAAACAAAAAAGCTGTTTCAAAAAAATCTGAAACAGCTTTTAGAGAATGAACGTTTGAATTTATTACATTGGTGTTACCGAGTAGGTTTTTGTAATAAAGTTGACACGAACTTTATAATTTCCGGCCGTGGCTGGAGTAGGAATCGCCGCAGGATCACCCTGAGGGCCGTAGTTAGCTCCCAACGCGCCGCCATTGGCATTGTCTCCACCAAATTGGGGTTGCCAAGCCCCATTCGTATTCAGGAATTTGTAGAGCTTCCCGGGAACAAAGTTCATAACGATTTCAAATACACCGTTAGACACCATGGTCATACGCTGACTGGGCGGCGGACTGTTCGTCCAGCCGGAAGGCGTGCCGTCTCCGGTAATATACAGTTCTTGTCCCAGCGCATAGTCTTCTTTGGTTAATTTATAGCGACCAACCTGGAAATCAAATACCATTTTATACCAGTTGGCACCTTGGGAAACGTTTCCGGGAATGTCCTGCGGGAAATTGTATCCAAAAGGTCCTTCGTTGGCGGCACCCGGGATGCTGTTATCTTGTACACTGTATTTGTTCCCCCAGTTACCGGCTTCAGGCAGTAACAAGTAGGCACTTCCGCCATTCAAAAAATAAATACCCGCCCAAGTTGTTTCATCCAAACGGGTGAGCTGACGAACAGCAGGCATTGGATTAGAATTATTCCAGCCAAAATCAGTTGCTCCGCCAACAATGTACAACTTATCGGCAAAAGGTAATGTTACAGCAGGAGGCACTTTATAGGGCTTGGCTGTCATGGAGATTGAGTTTGAAATCAATTGCTCGTTGTTGTTGCCATACGAAGAAATCAAGCGAGCTTCAATGGTGTAGGTCACGTTGAAGGTGAATCCGAATCCAAGTAAGATTTCATTGATTTGTTTGGCCGTGAACGATACGTTACGGGAACCAATCAGGGTTTTGGTGGCCGCTTTCGAAAAGTTGCGACCGGCAGAGTCGATTTGTAATACATATTTGTAGTTACCCGAATCCGCGGCATGTCCAGGATTGGTCCAGGCAAACGATACCAGTGTATTGGAAGAGTCGGCTGGGTTGGCAGCCAGTGTCGTTGTTGTAGCTGTTAAAGTGGGGGCTGTTCCGGCATTATAGAACGGAAGATCATCCACTTTGCTGCATGCGGCAAAAATCAGCGCTGCTGAAACAACCGCGAGAAAGCTTTTGAAAATTGTTTTCATAAAAATGAGGTTTTTGGTTGATTACAGTTTTACGAGTGAAATTTTACCACGCTGAAAATCGACGGTGATTTTGTAGTTGGCGCTTTCAGCCGGAGCCAGCAAGTCGCCACCAAATGCTTTAATATCATCACCCAAGGTATTGTTTTGGTTGTTTGGACCATTGTAACCGTATTTCTCCGGGTCGGGCGGAAAAGCCGACCAGGTACCATAACGAGGCAACAACAGATATGAGCCACCACCATTTAGGAAAATGGATGGCAATTCGTATAAAGTCGGTGACAACCGAGTAAACTGCTGTGTGGTATTCTCAGGCTCACCGCAACCGCATTGCCAGTTGGCCGGCGTGGCCGAACCAGTGATGAACAATTTGTTGGTAGATGGTGGTGTAACCTTCGGCGGGATGCTGTAAGGCTTTGCACTCAACGTGAGGGCGTTGGAATACAACACACCGTTGTTGTTGAACAGACTGGCCCGGACACGGATTTCCAGTTGATGCACAAACGATGTATCCAGCTGAAGCTGATTCAGCATGATATCGTTGAGTTGGGCCTGGGTAAGACGCAGGGTAAGATCTTTGCTAATGGAAATTGCTTTTTTGTTCGGGTTGGTAAAGTTGGCACCAACCGTGTCAATTTCAACCAGATAAGTTACGTCCTGCGAACTAACGCCCGTCGTGAATTGGTAATTGGGGTTTGTCCAGGTGAATGTAACCGCTTCCTGACTCGCGGTGATAAAGCCCATTGGAATCGTGCCTTGTTTGTTGGCTGTTAAAACCGGTGCCGTACCACCTTCGAAGGTGATTCTGTTTTCATCTTTGCTGCAGGAAGTCAGCGCGAACGCGGCCACTGCGAAAAGAAACAGGTTATGAAAAATCCTTTTCATGGTATGAGTGATTTAGTGAGTGGTTTAATTTAATAACCGGGGTTTTGGGTAAGGTTGTTGTTGGAGTTGATGTCTGCGACCGGAATAGGAAACAGGTTTCTGAACGAAGGAACAGCCGTTCCGGTGCTCACTCCGCCTTTCCAAGGCCAGAGATAATCGGCCGTTGTAAACTGACCGAAACGAACCAGGTCGGTCCGACGGAATCCTTCCCAATACAACTCGCGACTACGCTCATCAATCATAAAGTCGAGGTTCATTTGTGTGGCGTCAATGTTTCCGGCAGGACTACCACCATACGCGCGGGTACGAAGCAGATTGACATAGTTCAACGCCGTTCCGGCATCACCGGCAGCTGGCTCACGAAGCACCGCTTCAGCATAGTTGAGGTACATTTCAGCTACCCGGAACAGTGGGAAATCCACATCGGCAAAATCGGGACTTTGACCGGGAGCACCTGATTTCGTTACGTTTCTGTATTTGGTTACGGCATATCCATCCGTAAAGGCCGGTGCAGGCTCTCCGGTTAACTCAATGTTTTGTCCGTTCACCCAGAACTGAGCGCGCTGATCGGCATTTCCAACCGGATCAGGGAACTGATTAGGCAGGTTTTTGGTAGTCCGTAATCCGGCCCATCCCCCACCGATACCAAATGCATTGGCCGGCATATTACCGCCAACAGAGGCATGGGTGAAGAACGTGGTTCCACCATACCCTTTGGTGCGAATACCATCATAGTTAATGGTCATAATGAACTCGCTGGTGTTAGTATGATTGTCGGCGAGCATCAATTGACGATAGTCCGGAATAAGGGTATAGCCTCCTTCGTTGATAACTTTCTGTGCATATTGAGCTGATTGGGTGAACCGCTTCGTTCCGGTGTAAACTTCCGAGTTCAGGTATACTCGGGAGAGCAGCGCACGGGCAGCACTTTTGTTGGCACGACCATATTCGTTTTGCAGCGGCAGTTTAGTTTCAAGATCAAGCAACTCCGATTCGATATAGTTGAATAGATTGGCACGGCTGATCTGTGTGGGCAATGAAGACCCTGGTGCATTGGCCTCCGTGATGAATGGCGGATTACCAAACAGGTCGATCAGAACAGAATACTGGAACGCACGCAGGAAGCGGGCTTCTTGTACATAGTTTTTGATGGTCGTTTGATCAGCCAGGCTGATGTTACGCTTGTTTAGGTTGGCATCGGAAGCCTGTCGAATGAACTCGTTGGCCAGGTTGATCTGATAGAATGAACGATAATAGAGTCCTTTCAGAATCACATTATCAGTTGTCCAATTCATGCTGTGGAAGAAATGGATACCGGGATCATTCCAACCGGCTTGAACAACCGCTTCGTCGGTGCTGATTTCCTGAACCCACCAGTACAAGCGGAGGAAATCAGAGGTGCCTTCATCGATTCCCTGAACGTCGCCGTTCCCGGCAGGCCCCGCATTGCCGGTAAGCGCATACGCTCCGTAGACTTTGGCGATTGCCTGTTGATAACCGGAAAAGTTGCTGAACACCGTTTCAGAGGTGATATCATTGGTTGGAAGCCTATCCAGATCTTTTGTACAGGACTGAATGCCGGCACCCAAGAGAAGCACGATGGCTGACTGAATGAATAGCTTTTTCATTGTATTCGGTTTATTGTTTTTTAGTTTGGATTAAAAATCAAGGTTTGCACCTATCGTAAACGTTCTTGGACGTGGATAGAAATTATTATCTACACCGCCGAAGATTTC
>CAZZJF010000018.1:0-20268 GCA_964654325.1 uncultured Ferruginibacter sp. | reverse complement strand
AATCGCCCAACGGACAAATCCAGCTTCGGGTTTCCGTGGAGACCAACGTTAGCTATTCGCTGACCTATAAAGGCAAAGCGGTGATCATGCCCTCTACCCTTGGATTCACGCTCCAAAAACCGGCGATCGACCTTCGTTCGTTTGACCTGGTCTCGGTTGATTCAACGCGTGTAGATGAAACCTGGACGCCGGTCTGGGGTGAAGAGTCCCGCATCCGTAACAATCATCATCAACTGGTGCTCCATCTGAAAGATAACCGTTCCGGTTCGGGCATCTTGTTAGATGTAGTCTTTCGGGTATTCAATGAGGGCGTCGGATTCCGGTATGCATTCCCGCAGCAACCCAACCTAAACCATTTTATTATAGCCAACGAACACACACAGTTTGCCATGGCCGGCGATCATACGATGTTCTGGATTCCGGGCGATTATGATACGAATGAGTATGCGTATTACACCTCGAGCATGTCGGAGCTGGACGCCAGCGGCGGTAAGAACAGTCAGGAGATATATGCCCGCCATCCGATTGGAAACAATGCGGTGCAAACTCCGCTGATGCTGAAGTCGAAGGACGCCCTATACATGAACATCCACGAAGCCGCGCTCTCCAATTATCCGGCCATGAACCTGGAACTGGACAAGAAAACACGCATTTTTCAGTCGCACCTGGTTCCGGATGCCATGGGAAATAAAGCCTATCTCCAAGCGCCGGCCGTTACGCCCTGGCGAACAATAATCGTGAGCGATCAGGCCGGTGAATTACTGACCTCGCGCATGATCCTTAACCTGAACGAGCCCTCCCGCATACAAGACCCTTCCTGGATCAAACCGCAAAAGTTTGTTGGGGTGTGGTGGGAAATGCATGTGGGTGTGGGTAGCTGGGATCTGCAACGAACACAAGCAGGATCAACGGGAACGACTACACGACCGCATAGCGCCAATACCGCCAATGTAAAACGATATATCGATTTTGCCGCAAAACACGGCATCCCCTCGGTGCTGGTGGAAGGCTGGAATACCGGCTGGGAAGATTGGTTTGGACAATGGGAAGAAGATGTGTTTGATTTCGTTACGCCCTATCCGGATTTTGATTTGATGGAGATCACCCGCTATGCACGAGCAAAAGGCGTGAAGCTGATCATGCACCACGAAACATCCGCTTCGGTTACCAATTATGAACGCCAGATGGACACCGCCTACCGATTCATGAAACAGTTTGGGTACGATGCGGTTAAAACCGGGTATGTAGGACATATCATTCCCCGCGGTGAACACCACGACGGTCAATGGATGGTTCGTCATTATGAGCGCGTGGCTCAGAAGACCGCCGGCTATCGGATTATGGTTGATGCACACGAGCCGGTTCGTCCTACCGGATTACACCGGACCTATCCGAACTGGCTGGCCTGTGAAGCAGCCCGGGGCAATGAATTCAACGCGTGGAGCAATGGAAACATGCCCGAGCACGAAACCATTTTGCCGTTTACCCGGCTGATGGGTGGACCCATGGACTATACACCCGGCATCTTCAAGATCAAGATGAATCATTATGATCCAAACAAGAAAGAACAAGTACATACCACGCTGGCCAAGCAACTGGCCTTGTATGTAACCCTATATAGTCCGCTTCAGATGGCAGCCGATCTCCCTGAAAACTATGAGGCCAAGCCTGATGCCTTTCAGTTTATCAAAGATGTGGCCGTGGATTGGGATCAAACCGTGGTGCCGGCCGCTGAGCCCGGTGATTATATCGTCATGGCGCGCAAGGCCAAGGGTAGTCCGAACTGGTTCATGGGAGCCATTACCGATGAAAATGCCCGTCAGATGAAGGTTTCGCTCGATTTTCTGGAACCCGGCAAATCCTACATCGCCACGATCTATCGGGATGCCGATAAGGCCCATTGGAACGACAACCCGGAGGCCTATGTGATCGAAAAATGGATCGTGAACAGCAAAACATCGGTTCGACTGAAACTGGCTGCCGGTGGGGGTACGGCTATTTCGCTGGTTCCGGTAACCGGACAGGAAACGAAATCACTGAAGCGCTATCGCTGATTCAACCTTGTTTATTTTGACGCTTGCAACCGTTGTGCTATTTTTGCACCACTGCAACGCGGATTTGTTTATTGTTCAACGCTGCAGGCCGACGGGTTCCTTTGAACTAATAAACGTGTCTTCCCTTGCCCATCGCAGGCACCGTTTTTAGCAATACTCCGCGGCACATCATACAATAAACACCATTGTTTATGAAGGACATCCGTACATACCTCAACGAGCGTATTCTGATCATTGATGGTGCCATGGGTACCATGATTCAGCGCCATAAATTGCAGGAATCTGATTATCGCGGAGAGCGTTTCAGCCATTGGCACAAAGATGTCAAAGGCAATAACGATCTGCTGAGCATCACCCGGCCAGACTTGATCACTGCCATCCATGAAGAATACCTCGCCGCCGGTGCCGACATCATTGAAACCAATACCTTCAGCAGTACGTCTATCGCGCAGGCTGACTACGATATGGAATCGCTGGTGATGGAATTGAATGTGGCTTCAGCCCGGTGTGCCCGAACAGCAGCCGATGCCTACACGGCCGCCGATCCGAACAAACCCCGCTTCGTAGCCGGGGCTATTGGTCCGCTGAATAAAACCCTGTCGCTTTCACCGGATGTGAACAATCCCGGATACCGGGCCGTAACCTTTGATGACGTGGTGGCCTCTTATACCGAACAAATCGAAGGATTGGTCACCGGAGGCGTAGATCTGCTGCTGATCGAGACCATTTTCGATACCCTCAATGCCAAAGCGGCTGTGTTCGCTATCAAAGAATTTTTCAGAAAACGGCAACTGCCCGAGTTACCCATCATGATCAGCGGCACCATAACCGATGCCAGTGGCCGAACACTCAGTGGACAAACCCTGGAAGCGTTTGTAATATCGCTCATGCATGCCAAGCCATTGAGTATTGGATTGAACTGTGCTCTGGGTGCAAGGGAAATGCGGGCGCACATCGAGGAGCTTTCGTCTATGGTACCTTGTTATACCTCCGCGTATCCGAATGCCGGATTACCCAATGCATTCGGGGAATATGACGAGCAGCCTTCCGAAACCGCGCATATCATCGAAGAATGGGCAGAAGAAGGCTATTTGAATATCGTGGGCGGTTGTTGCGGCACCACCCCGGATCATATCCGGCATATTGCAGAGCATGTGAAAAAATTCAAACCACGAAAGGTGGATGCCTAAGACCTGAATACCCGTTGAAACCGACGAACAATCGGCTCAACAAAATGAACCATACGTGTTGCATGAAACACATTGAACAATAAAAATGAATCAAATCAAACCCTATTTACGATTGAGCGGCTTGGAACCGCTGGTGGTTCGTCCGGAAACCAATTTTGTGAATGTGGGCGAGCGCACCAATGTGACCGGCAGTAAGAAATTTGCCCGCCTGATCCGCGAAGATCAATATGAAGAGGCGCTGTCTGTTGCCCGCCAGCAGGTTAAGAATGGTGCCCAGATTTTGGATGTGAATATGGATGACGCCCTCCTTGATGGCGTGAAGGCCATGACCACCTTTCTGAACCTGTTGCAATCCGAGCCCGATATCGCGCGTATACCCATCATGATCGACAGTTCCAAATTTGAGATCATTGAAGCGGGCTTGAAATGCGTACAGGGGAAATGCATCGTCAACTCCATTTCACTCAAAGAAGGAGAGGAGCGATTCATCGAACAAGCCATTATTTGTAAAAATTTCGGAGCGGCCGTGATTGTCATGGCATTCGATGAGGTTGGACAGGCCGATACCTGTGAACGAAAAGTCGCTATTTGTGAACGGGCTTATCGTATTCTCACCGAAACCGTTGGATTCGATCCGCAGGATATCATCTTTGATCCGAACATCTTTGCCGTAGCAACAGGTATTGAGGAACACAACAATTATGCAGTTGATTTCATTGAAGCCACGCGGATCATCAAACAGAAGATGCCGTTGGTGCGCGTAAGCGGTGGCGTAAGTAATGTGTCCTTCTCTTTCCGCGGTAATGATTATGTCCGGGAAGCGATTCACAGCGTATTCCTGTTTCATGCGATTCGGGCCGGAATGGATATGGGTATTGTCAATGCTGGTCAGCTCGTAATCTATGATGATATTGAACCAACCTTAAAAGCGCTGTGCGAGGATGTTATTCTGAATCAACATAATGATTCCAATGAGGCCACTGAGAAGCTGATTGCTTTTGCCGAAACCGTCAAAGCCAAAGGAAAAGAAACGGTCAAGGATGAACGTTGGCGTCAATTGTCTGTTCAAAAACGCATCGAACATGCGCTGATACATGGCATCACCGAATATATCGATGCCGATACGGAAGAGGCGCGCTTGAACTATCCACGTCCTTTGGATGTGATAGAAGGTCCCCTGATGGACGGCATGAATGTGGTGGGCGACCTTTTCGGATCGGGTAAGATGTTTTTACCGCAGGTGGTCAAAAGCGCCCGGGTGATGAAACGTGCAGTGGCTGTACTAACGCCCTACATCGAACAGGAAAAACGCGACCGTGCGGAAACAGAAACCACACAAGGGCCCGCCAAAATTCTGTTGGCCACCGTGAAAGGTGATGTACACGATATCGGAAAAAACATTGTAGGGGTGGTTTTGGGTTGTAATGGCTATGAAATCATTGACCTCGGGGTGATGGTACCTGCCGACCGAATCTTGCAGGAAGCCCGAAAGCATGGTGTGTCGATGATCGGCCTCAGCGGACTCATCACGCCTTCGTTGGATGAAATGGTGCACATTGCCCATGAAATGAAACGGCAGCAGTTTTCAATTCCATTGCTGATTGGTGGTGCTACTACCAGCCGCATGCATACGGCTGTCAAAATCGCCCCGGAATATGATGGCGGTGTGATCCATGTGCTGGATGCCTCCCGAAGTGTAACCGTAGCCGGCAGCTTGTTGCAAGCCGACCAAAAAACAGCGTACCTGAACAGCATTGGGGCTGAATATGACCAATTACGAACTGAATTCGGATCCAGAAATCAAACCAAAAATCTGATCGCCTTTGCGGAGGCCCAACAAAACAGCTTTGTACCGGAACCAATCACGCCGGTCAAGCCCCGTCAATTGGGTTTACAGGTCATTGAATCACAGGAGTTGACGAAGCTTGTTCCGTACATCGATTGGAAACCGTTTTTTATCGCCTGGGAACTGCATGGCTCATTCCCTGCCATTCTCGAGGATGCAGTCGTTGGAGTCGAAGCCACTAAATTATACCAGGATGCCCGGAACATGTTAGACACATTGATTTCCGAACAATGGCTGACTGCGCGCGCTGCTTTTGGCCTGTTTGAAGCACAGAAATCGGGACCGGACACTATAACGGTAACACATAACCGAAAAAAGATAAACCTCGAATGCTTGCGACAGCAATCGAAAAAAGCGGCCGGACAACCCAACCGATCGCTGGCCGACTTTGTGCTTGCAGATCAAACCGATTACCTCGGCGCATTCTCGGTAACCATTCAGGGTATCGATGAGCCGATTCGCCGGTTTGAAGCGGCGCAGGATGATTACAGTAAAATTTTGCTGCAGGCCTTGGCCGACCGGCTGGCAGAAGCCTTTGCTGAATACCTGCATGAACAAGTTCGTACCAGTTATTGGGGGTATGCACCGGATGAAAAACTCGACAATGAATCACTGATTAAGGAAGCATATCAGGGCATTCGTCCGGCACCTGGCTACCCGGCCTGTCCGGACCACACCGAAAAATACAAATTGTTTGATCTGTTGGGTGGCGAAGAAGCCACCGGAATAACCCTCACCGAATCACTGGCCATGTATCCCGCCTCAAGTGTATGCGGATGGTATTTCGCGCACCCGCAAAGCAGCTATTTCGGGTTAGGAAAAATCGGACGGGATCAGTTGGCTGATTATGCCCGTCGTAAAAACATGAGCCTGGAAGAAGCCCAACGCTGGCTTCGCCCGGTACTGGCCGATTAATACATGCAGATCGATGACAGAACCATACGAGCCCATCTGCAACAAGATAAAATACTCCGACGGATCCTTTCTAACCGCACCGAATACACCATTGCCCCGCAAAAAAACGTGTTCCGATTTATTTGTCACTCGATCATCAGTCAACAACTAAATACTCGTGTAGCGGCTGTGCTCATTGAGCGTTTTGAAAATTTAATCGGCAGAAGAAATATTCGTCCTCCCTATCTGTTAGACATCGATGATGATGTCCTTCGTAAAGTAGGCCTTTCCGCATCCAAAGTGACCTACTTGAAAGCGGTAGCCCACTATTTTACCGATAAGCGCATGACCGATACACGGCTTTATCGGATGAATGACCGGGAACTCATCGAGACCTTGGTTCAAATCAAAGGCATTGGGATGTGGACGGCACAAATGGTTTTGGTATTTGGCATGGGCCGACCGGATGTGTTTGCACCGAATGACTTGGGTATTCGGCAGGCGATGATCGATCTCTATAATCTGCCCCCACTTACCGGTAAAGCGCTTACCCAGCGGTTAACAAGCATCGCGGAGTGCTGGCGGCCTTTTCGTACTTATGGCATGTTGCATCTGTGGGCGACACGCGGGTAGCTTTTGTTTAATATACAATGACAAAAAATACTTTTGCGCTAAACACGCTTTTAGCGCTCAAATACGATTTACCCATTATATCATACCATTCACGAATTTATTTATACTATTCACTCCCTGTAAATGGTCTTTGTTTGTTTTGTTGTGTTTTATCTCTATAAAACTTAAACAACTATGACACGTTTACAGCATCTATTCAAAACCTTTTTGGTGGTCGCCCTGGGGGGTGTATTATTAACCACCACATCTTGTAAAAAAGACGATCCGGCTCCCGCTCCGCAAACGATCACGGACATCGTCGTGAATGATCCAAACTTTTCGCTGCTGAAGCAAGCGGTTACTAAAGCCGGTCTTGCTCAGGCACTTTCAACCGGTTCGTTGACTGTATTCGCACCCGATAATGCTGCATTTGCTGCTTCCGGAATCACTTCTGCAACCATTGATGCTTTACCTGCCGCTGATGTTGCCAATCTGTTGAAGTATCACGTTGTAAATACTAAAGTTCTTTCAACAGGAGTGCCTGCTTCTGACACCGTTAAAACGCTGCTGGGTACTAACTTGTATGCCTCCAAAAACGCAAATGGTGTTTTTGTAAACGGAATCAAAGTAAAAACCGCTGATGTGAATGCTGCCAATGGTGTTATCCACGTCATCAGTTCCGTAATGACACCGCCAACCCAAACAATTGCTCAACTGGCTAGTGGTAGTCCTGATCTTTCCCTTTTACTGGCTGCCGTAGTACGGGCCGGTTTGGCCGGAGCTGTTAGTGCTCCCGGTAAATACACCGTATTTGCTCCAACCAACGCCGCATTCAACGCTGCTGGATTCCCCAACGCGGCTGCCATCAATGCTGCACCGGTCAACGTCGTAGCTTCAATAGTGAAGGCACACGTCCTGTCAACGAACGTATTTGCCAGTGACCTGATCAATGGCTCTACCGCGACAACCCTGGAATCAGGCGTAACGCTGACCATCGGCACAACACCTCCTTCTGTTAAAAAGACGGGTAGTGCCAATCCGGTATCGAACATTATCGCTCCTTCCGGTGTTAATATTACCGCTACCAACGGTGTGGTGCACCTGATTGACCGTGTAATTCTGTAATCCGCTTATACTCAATTGAAAGGGCATCAACAGGGAAACCGGTTGGTGCCTTTTTTTTATACGTATGTTTCAGAACCGCTATCGATACCTGTTTGCCGCACTCCTTGCGGTTTATACGTTTCTGAGTACAGAGTTCTGTGATCTGTATCATCATTTTGGAATTGACATTGATTGGTATTTTGCTTTGTTAACCATTTCGGCCATCACACTGGCTACCATGGAAATCAGCCGGATCATGGAACCGGCTTTTCGCAAACGATTCAAAGAAGATCGGTCCGGTATTCGCTGGCACCTGTATTTTTTTATGGCAACCGGATTGGTTAGTACGGTTTTCACAACGGTCTGTGTGTTGCTGGTTGGATATGTTTTGCATGCATACCCACTCTCCGCAATTATTATTCCGTTGAAACTGAACCTGATTTATGCCTGGTTGGTCAATTTGCTGTTTCACCTATTGAATACGGTCATGTTTTATTTTCGTGAGTACCGTACGTCCTACATGAAAACGGTGGTATTGCAACGGTTAAATCGTGAAGCCGAATTGCAGATGATGCGTCAGCAAATCAATCCACATTTTCTGTTCAACAACCTGAACGTACTTTCTTCTCTCGTGCTGCAGCAAAATGGCGATGCCAACCGATTTATCGAGGAGTTTTCCAATCTCTATCGATATATACTGCAGTGCGGAGAACAGGAAATGGTCAGTGTTGGCGTAGAGATGCGTCATATTCAATCATACATATACCTGCTGCAAAAACGATTTGAAAAAGGGTTGGAAGTCACTTATGATTTATCGGCCGGTAACGCCAACGCCCACATCGTACCGGCCTCGGTACAGCTGCTGGTTGAAAACGCCATCAAACATAATATTGTCAGTCGTTCCAAGCCTTTGCATATTCGCATATATGAAACGCCGGACCAGCAACTCGCCGTATCCAATAACCGCCAACCTCGGCTGGATCCTGAACCGAGTCAGGGTATTGGCTTGCAGCATATCCGGAAGCGGTATGGTATGGTCACTGAACGGGAAGTAGTTATAGCTGAGGATAGGCAACAATTTACTGTCAAACTACCGCTGATTCACCTAAACTAAAACATGCATAATGACTATTTTGATTGTGGAAGATGAAATGCCGGCGGCTGAGCGAATCCGGATTCTGCTAAAATCCATTCAACCGGATGCTACCATCGTTGCCATGCTCGACAGTGTGGAGGATACGGTAACCTGGCTGCGTACACAACCGGCTCCGGATTTGATCATCATGGATATTCATTTGTCGGACGGTTCCTGCTTTCCTATTTTCAAACAATGCACGGTGCACACGCCGGTGATTTTCACCACCGCTTTTGATCAGTATGCGATTCAAACGTTTGAATACATGAGCGTGGATTATATCCTCAAACCCGTTTCGGAAGATTCGCTCCGAAGAGCTGTTCAAAAATGGAAGCAGCTGAAAAACCATTTTACGCCCCGTTCAACGTCCACAGCCCCAGCGCTTTTTTCAACCACGGCCTATCGAAACCGATTTGTGGCAAAAGTGGGCAATCGTTCCTTTTTTGTTCAGACGGATGACGTGCTTTGTTTCATGGCCGATGATAAGATGGTTTATCTGATCGACCGGGAAGGAAACCGGTACCTGGTTAATTATACAATGGAGAAGCTGGAACACATGCTCGATCCGCATCAGTTTTTTCGCATCAGCCGTAAATATATTTTGAATGCGCGAGAAGTGGAACAGGTTCGTCCCTTTGTAAACAACCGCATGCAGGTTCAGCTTCGCGGAAACAAATTAAGTGAGCCACTGATTGTCAGCCGCGACCGTGTTTCCGTATTCAGGAAATGGGCAGAGGGTGTTTCTGCCTGATAATCAGGAGGACGGTTTTATCCAATCGGTCAGCTGACTCAAATAAGTCGCATCAGTGGTATCAAAGGCGTTCAGGTTTTCACTGTCTACGTCCAACACGCCCCAAACTGTTCCCTCATGTATCAGCGGAATGACGATTTCGGATTTTGACCGGCTACTACACGCAATATGCCCCGGAAACCGCGCTACATCCGGTACGATGATTGTTTCTTTTTTCGCCCAGCACGTACCGCAAACCCCTTTTTCATAACGGATTCGTGTACACGCAATCGGGCCTTGAAAGGGACCAAGCACCAATACATCGTTTTCAACAAGGTAAAAGCCCACCCATAGCCAGTTGAACTGTTCTTTGAGCGCGGCGGTGATATTGCCCAGGTTGGCAATCACATTGGGTTCACCGGATATCAGTGCACGGATCTGTGGCAACAGCTGTTCATACTGCTCCTGTTTAGTGCCCGGATGAATGGTCAGTTCTTCGGCCATGACTTGTTGGTTTGGACGTGGAAAGATAAGGATGCAAGGCTTCGCGAATCAGTTCAGCCTCGAAACCCCGTTGTATCAGAAAGGATTGTGTTTTTTGGGCCCGAACCCATTGTTTTTTTTCGCCGGACAAAGACGACCATTTTGCGTGAGTGAGCTGATGCAGTACTTGACGGTAGTCTGATTCAGCAATTTCGCGCAAACCGATTCGGATATTGGCTTCACTCACCCCCAGCTGTTTTAGCGAATAGCGGATTTTCACACGACCCCACTGTTTCATCCGAAATTTACCACCTGCATATTGTTTGGCAAATCGTTCCTCATTCAAAAATCCATCCGCGATAAGTCCGGTGATTAATTCCTCGACCGTACTGGTGTCCAGTCCATATTCGTAGAGTTTGTCCCGTACTTCCCGGTGACAACGTTCCTGATAGGAGCAGAAATGCCGGATTTTCGGAAGGGCGCTTTCTTTGCCGATGAACCTTTTTTTTTCCACAAAAACGATGGGTTATCTGTTGAAATTCCGTGCAAATTAATGCCCTTTCTTTCGTTTCAAACCGATTATCTTTGGACATCTTAAATGTGATATATGAAATTCATTGTTTCTTCATCGGCGCTGCTCAAACAACTGCAGCAAATTGGCGGGGTGATCAACACCAATACGGTTTTACCAATTCTGGAAGACTTCCTGTTTGAAATTGAAAAAAATAAACTCACCGTAGTGGCTACCGATCTCGAAACGGTGATGAAAGTGCATCTGAACATTGAGGCAAAAGAAACCGGAAAGGTTTGTATTCCGGCTAAAATTCTCATCGACTCGCTTAAAAATATCGCGGAGCAACCGCTGACATTCAACATCGACAAGAACTATGGAATTGAAATCACCAGTGATAATGGAAAATACAAGGTGATGGGCGAAAATCCGGATAATTTCCCCAAAGAACCACAAGCCAACGAGGCGGGTTCTTTTTCCATGACCTCCGGTGATCTGGTAACGGCCATTAACAAAACCATTTATGCCGTAAGTAATGATGATCTGCGTCCGGCGATGACCGGCGTGTTGTTTGAGCTTGATAAAAAAGGTATCACATTTGTGGCCACCGATGCGCATCGGTTGGTTCGTTACCAGCTGAAAAGCGTGAAATGTCCACAAAAAGATACATTCATCGTGCCACGCAAACCGCTGAACCTGTTGAAAGGGGCCTTGCCTGACAATGATGATCCCATTGAAGTGTCCTACAACAGCAACCATCTGTTCATCACGCATGGCAGTACGGAACTAGTTTGCCGGCTAATCGATGCTCGCTTCCCTGATTATCGCGTGGTGATTCCATCCGATAATCCGTATAAATTGGTTGTCAACAAAGGCGATTTTCAAAATGCCCTTCGTCGGGTAAGTGTTTTCAGTAATAAAAGTACAAACCAGATCGCCCTGCATATTACCGGTAAGGAACTGCAGCTAACCGCTCAGGATGTAGACTACAGCAACGAAGGCAGCGAACGGATGTCATGCACCTATGACGGTAAAGATTTACAAATTGCGTTCAATGCTAAGTTCCTGATCGAAATGCTCAATGGAGCCGACACCGAAGAAGTGAACATGGAATTAAGCGCTCCCGGAAAAGCAGGCATCATCAAGCCCAGTGAGCAGGTAGAAGATACTGAGCTGCTCATGCTCGTCATGCCGTTGATGCTGAATAATTGATTTCGTGCATTAGTAACCGCGTTATAATAATAAAGCCCCGCATTTCGGGGCTTTATTATATGTATATCGTCAGGATTATTGCTTCCGAATCATGTGTCGTTGACGGCTACCATCATGGTCGAGCTGGATGATGTAGTTGCCCGATGGTAGGTTTTGTGCCGGCCATTGCAGGCTGTTGGATCCCTGGTTCACGCTCCATGAGCGGCTTTCCAGTGTTCTACCGGAAAGGTCGGTAAGCGTCATTCGCACCAAGCCGGATTTCTCAGCATCCATATTCATATTGATTGTCTGTGCCACCGGATTCGGGTAGATGGTTACGGCGCTCTTGTCCAAAAGCTGAACGGATCGCACTTGACTGAGCTTATAGCGACTGTCGGCATCAACCATGCGAATGCGGTAATAATGCATGCCTTTGACGGCGGTGGTATGCAGGTAGCTGTATCGGTTGGTGGTTGTGCTGTTGCCGGCTGCCAATACTGTTCCGATAACAGTGTATTGCAAACCATCGGTGCTGTGCTCTATCTCAAAGCGGCTGCTATTGGTTTCCAGGGCTGTGTTCCAGGAGATCTGATTGGCGTTTCCGGCACGGCGGGCGTCAATCGTCAGTAACGAAACGGGTACTACGCCAGAATAGTTGATGTTGATATCATCCAATCCAATCACGTTTCCGTATTGACTGGTTCCTTCAAACGCGAATTGTACGGTTTGTCCGTTATAGGCCGATACATCTACAATTTCCTGTGTCCAGGTTGGAATTGTTGCGGTGGCAACATAGCGCTGATAGCCGGCGAGGCGTGTCCAGTTCTGGCCATTATCGGTGGAAACAGATAAATACAAACTATCCAAACTGGTTGGAAAGCGGTTCTCATGACTCATCCAGAAGCTGACGGTTGTGACCGGGTTGGGATTGGGTGGCAGGGGCGAAGGCAGTGTGATACAATTGCTGTACAGCCTGCTTTCGGAACCCGTTGAATTGGCGCCGCTGTAACTGTCGAACAAGTAAAAGGTGGTGCCTGGTGCCCGCGGAATCAGTGGTGTGCTCATATCGGCATTGGTGTAATTTCCTGTTTGAAGGGTCCATAACTGATTGAATGCGATGGTCGATACATACGAGAAGACGGGTAAAGAAGTCTCCGCATCTTCTACAATCGGGTAGGTTGAAATGGTCGAAGCCGTTATAGTTGTTGAAAACGCTGAATCGTTGGTGGTGGTACCATCACCGGCAAGTGTTACAAAAGCGGTATCATCATTGTCTCCGGCGTTGCTCAGTGCTATATTCGTAAACGGAATGGTTTCGGTGGCGCCAGGGGCTAACAGGGTACTGTTGTTTCTTGTTCCGGTATAGCTATTGGCTCCACTGACTTTGAGTGTAACGGAAGCCGCACCTATCGGGATAGGCGTCAATCCTTGATTGAATAATCGAACATTGATCGTTTGTGGTGTAGCATAGCAGGTAATTGGTGAGGGGCTGATGATGCTGGTTACCGCTGCATCAATTGGAAACTCATGAATCAGTTCAATCGCCGGTCTGAATGCCGAAGCGGTGAGCGAGGTTGTACCTAATACCGGAGCGGCCGCCCGGTTTACCCGACGGGAAGTGACGGGAGTAGCCGACACCCCATCACCCTGACTGGCGAAGAATACATAACCGGTATGCGTGATACCATCCAGTCGTTCAATCAGGATTTGCAGGTTGGTACCGGGCGTACGTACAAATGGAGTGGTTAGCGTAACACCGGCCACCCCACTGGGACTTGTTGCGTTATACGTGCCCGAAAAAACCTGGGTATAGCCCGTACGCGTGTAGGCCGCCGTAGGAAGTGTTGTGGTTGTTGCCGGTACATTTTTCATCCAGATGTTGAAACTGCCCATAGCTGTTGGCGTTCCTTCTGTTTCTATCAGGAAATTTATTTTTTCGATGGCAGTGCCGGCAGTGACAAAATTACCGGAGCCAATCTCCGCATCGAAATAAAGCGCTTCCGTGACATTGTAATTGTTTGTTCCTACTACAATATTTGGACTCGTTCCTAAATTACTGATAATGGCAACAGATTGCGCGTTAGCGGTCAACAAGGAAATCAAGAACAAAGTGAGGAGGGATAGTTGCTTCATGAAAAAATATTTAGTAAGAAAGGTAATTCAGTCTGTTTTTTTAGCCAAATTATCTTTACATCAAGGATAATTCAACTGATCACAATTAGTCTGTTCTAAAGTATCTTTCCTGTATGAAAAAAATCGCATTGATTCCGGCACGTTATGCTTCTACCCGTTTCCCGTATAAACTGATGCAGGTTTTTGGCGGCAAAACCGTGATTCGGCATACCTATGACAATACAGTAGCCACGGGATTGTTTGATGCGGTGATGGTGGTTACCGACAATGAATTAATCTTTCGGGACATCACTGAGCACGGCGGTATGGCCATGATGAGTCGAGATGATCATGAGAGCGGATCAGACCGAATTGCCGAAGCCGCTGCCTTACTGGAAGCCGACCTCATATTGAATGTACAAGGGGATGAGCCATTCGTAGACCGAACCTGTTTAGGTCAGCTGCTCGATGCCTTTCAAGACAAGCAAGTGCAAGTAGCTTCGGTAATGAAAAAAATACAGGACGAAGCCCAGATTCAAAATCCGAATATTGTAAAAGTGGTGGTGGATCTTCACTGGAACTCACTGCTGTTCAGTCGGAGTCCGTTACCCTATCATCGTGATCGCGCTGACGCAATGCCGGTCTATTATGAACACATTGGTATTTATGCATTTCGTCGTGAGGCCTTGCTTCGGTTTCCGAAAATGCCCATGACGCCACTTGAAAAAGCCGAAAAAATCGAATGCCTCCGCTTTCTGGAAAATGGCATGCCGTTGAAAATGGTACTCACCGATTTTGAGGGTGTAAAAATTGATGTGCCCGAGGATCTAACCAAAGCGGTTGCCTACTGGGAATCAGTTCAACAGCGCACTTAGTTTCTCTTATTGAGATAGTCAGTCAGCCTCGAGGCGGCCAGGGTGAGGGTTTCTTCTTTTTTGGCAAAACAGAAGCGAAGAACCTGATGCTGGATCGGCTCTTTGTAGAAAGCCGACACGGGAATGACCGTCACGCCCGCGTTTCGGGTGAGTTCAATGGCCATATCCTGTTCATTCAGCACACTGCAATCGGCGTAGGAATACAACTGAAAATAACTGCCATGACTGGACAGTGGCTTCAGGGGTGTTTGGTGCAGGGCGGTTTGGAGGAAATCACGTTTCTGTTGCAAAAATGAACCCAAGGACAAATAGGCGGACTCATCTTTTAAAAATTCGGCCAGTGCAAATTGAACCGGACTATTGCAGGTAAATCCGTTGAACTGATGCACTTTCCGAAATTCATGCATATACGCTTGCGGAGCAATGCAGTAGCCCAGTTTCCAGCCGGTGCAATGATATACTTTGCCAAACGAAAAACAAACAAAACTCCGTTCGAGCAGGTCGGGATAACGCAGCATCGATTGATGGGGAAGATCATCGAACACCAGGTGTTCATACACCTCATCACTGATAATGAAAATACCCGTATCCTGCAAGAGCTTACGTAACTCGTTGATATCGTCTTCGCTCAGGATACTGCCGGTCGGATTATGCGGTGAGTTGATAAGAATGGCTTTGGTTCGGGTAGTAACGGCGTCCCGTACCCGATGCCAGTCAATTCGGTACTCCGGATAAGCCAGGGGAATGCGGACGGCTATGCCACCATTGATTTCAATATTCGGGATGTAGGAATCATAGGCAGGTTCAAATACAATCACCTCATCACCGGGTTCTACGATGGTGGTGATGGCCGTATACAACGCATAAGTCCCACCAGGTGTGATGGTAATCATCGTATCCGGATTGATCGCTGTACTATACAATGCCTGCACCTTTTCCGCTAAGCGTTGACGCAGACTGGGTAATCCGCACATGTGCACATATTGGTTATGTCCTTGTCGCATGGCTTGGTTGACGAGATCAATCAGGGTTTCTGACATGGGAAAATCCGGAAATCCCTGACCCAGATTGATAGCACCATGTTCAACGGCCAGCGCACTCATCACGGTAAAGATGGTTGTGCCGGTTTGGGGCAGTTTGCTGTGAATGACAGGTTTCAATGCAGTTGTTTATCGTCAAAGATAGGGGAGCCGGTTGGTTTGTCAGTGCGAACACTGACCAGTTACCATTGTGTAACCGATGCCCGTCATAAAAAGCGGCTTTTACACAGCGTATGTTTGTGTAGTCAGTACGAAGATGGTCGACTGATGAGGAGGGCAGAAATACCTGTTTTAAAAGAACACTAAACTGATTCCTCTTAAGCGGAATAAAAACCGTGATTCAGTCAAGACGTTGGAGAATTGAAAAATTAGTTGATAAGAATAGCAGTGGTAAAAAGCTGTAAACACTTATCGATGTCTAAAGGGCGGGGCGAAAACCTCGCCTTTTTTATTGATTGTAGATGCAGTGGTTTTGTACTTTTACAAAACACCATGCCTATCAATTATTTACCAGCCGGAGTGGATGCTTTTTTGGAAAAGCCCGAAATCTTCGCTGACAAAACCTGGGCCTTGCTTACCAATGACGCGGCCCAAACCGCTGATGGACTATTATCGCGTATTCGATTGATTGAAAAAGGCATCCGCATTCAGTGTCTGTTTTCGCCGGAGCATGGATTAAATGCACGTGGAGAGGATGGCGCAGCGCAACCTCATCAAACCGATTCGTTAACCGGTTTACCGGTGATTAGTTTATATGGTGCTCAGTGGGCGCCCGCGGAAATTGAGTTAGCCGCCGTGGATGGACTGATTGTCGATCTGCCCGATATTGGTGCCCGGTTTTATACCTACCTATGGACCATGAGTTATGCCATGGAGGCTTGTCACAAAACCGGCAAACACCTACTGATACTCGACCGGCCCAATCCCACCGGCACGATGCTGGAACAGGCAGAAGGTCCCTGGCTGGATGAGCGCATGTCCTCTTTTATTGGTCGATGGAATATACCCGTTCGACATGCCTGTACCCTGGGCGAACTGGCTGTTTTTTTTCAACAAACCCGGTTGCCCGACTTGCGAATGGATGTGATTCGGGTGCCCCATTATTCCCGTCAATACGCGTCTGTTAACACTCCTTTTTTACCAACCTCGCCCGCGATACAAACAATCGAATCGGCATTGCTTTATCCCGGGACCTGTCTGTTGGAGGGACTAACCATTCATGAAGGTCGAGGCACGGACTATCCGTTTCAACAGGTTGGTGCGCCCTGGATCAACAGCAAGGTGTTGATCAATGAACTCAAGACGCGTGCCTTGTTGGGTGTTGACATCGAACCGGTTTCTTTTATCTCGAATACATCATTGTATCACGGAGCGGTTTGTTTCGGTATTCGGATGCTGATCAATGATGTGGTGGCCTTACGACCGGTAAAAAATATATTGCTTGTATTAGACGTACTGATGACGCTCTATCCTTCAAAGATTACCGAACGCTTGTATCCCACTGTCGCCAATCCGACCGGAGCCGGTCATTTTAGCAAGCTGACCGGTGTGCCGGACAGTTTTATCCGCTTAACGCGATCGGAATCGTTCAAGACGGAAATACAGGAGGATTGGGAACAGTTAATCAAGGGATCCTTATTGTATGAGTAATGCAACTTCAAACAGGTGGTTAGATTGACACGTCATAAACAGTCGTTGGCTGAACTTTTTGCCCCTGGCTGTGTTTTGTATGTATGAGTCGTGTTTACAGTCTTAAAACCGTACAGCATATACCCGCCGATTTGAAAACCACCTGGGCTTTTTTCAGTAATCCGGCCAATCTGCAACAAATTACGCCGGCCGCCATGCGGTTCGAAATCAAATCCAAACACCATGGACCGGTGATGTATCCCGGACAAATCATCGAATACAAGGTTCGTCCAGTGTTGGGCATTCCGATGTATTGGATGACCGAGATAACCCATGTGGAGGACGGTCGTTTTTTTGTGGATGAGCAACGGTTCGGCCCCTATTCCCTCTGGCATCACCAGCATCATTTCAAGGAAGTGGATGGCGGGGTAGAGATGACCGATATTGTACATTATAAAATTCCGCTTGGTTTCCTTGGTGACATCGCGCATGCGCTTTTCGTAAAAAAACAGCTTGATCAGATTTTTGATTATCGGTTCAAAGCAGTAGAGACCCTTTTTCCTGCTGGCAAGTAGTCGTTGGTTGATTTGATGGTAGAAATCGTACCGTCATTGGTATCTTTACCCATCACATTCAAAACCTATCGCATGCGACTATTTCATTTGTTGATCGTACTTGTGCTTTATTGTAGCAAAACCACTTTCTCTCAGGTTATTGACAACGTGAAGCTTGATGCCTATTTCAAGGCACTGGAAGATCAGCGCCTCTTCATGGGCAGTGTGGCTATGATGAAAGCAGGTAAGTTGGTTTATACGCAGTCGATCGGGTATAAAGATCTTGCCAAACAAGGCCGATCAGATGCACAAACCCGCTTTCGCATCGGGTCTATCTCTAAAACCTTTACCGCCGTGCTGATACTGAAAGCGGTTGATGAAAAGCGAATCACACTCGACGACAAGTTGTCGCTGTTTTATCCAAACATACTCCATGCCGACAGCATCACGATTCGGCATCTGCTATCTCATCGATCAGGGATACATAATTACACCAATGACAGTGCCTATCTGCAATGGCATACAAAACCGCACACCGACAAGGAAATGCTGACCATCATTCAACAGGGGGGAAGTGATTTTATGCCCGGCTCCAAAGCATCCTACAGCAACGCTAATTACTTTTTGTTGGCCTGTATTCTGCAGCGTTTGTATAACCGGTCATATGATAAGATTCTAACAAAACAAATTATCAAACCACTCGGGTTGAAGGAGACGTTGTCTGGTAATGCCATACGACCGGATCGAAATGAAAGTCATTCGTATTCGTTTTTGTCGGCGTGGGTCAAACAACCGGAAACGCATCTATCGGTTGCAAAGGGAGCTGGTTCCATTGTATCGACACCATCGGATCTGGTTCGTTTTGCTGATGCCCTTTTTTCCGGTCGACTCATACGTTCTGAATCACTGGAACAAATGAAATCAATGACCGATGGGTTTGGACTGGGACTTTTCGCCATCCCATTTTTCGATAAACAAGGATTTGGCCATACCGGCGGTATTGACGGGTTCAGTTCGGTGTTCGCTTATTTTCCGAAGGATAGCATTGCATATGCGTTGACCTCCAATGGCAGTAACATGAACAATAACGACATTTCCATCACAGCTTTGAGCGCGATCTATCAAAAACCATTCGATATTCCGGTAGTCAATGCATTCTATCCAAAAGCGGAGCAGCTTGCTTTGTATGAGGGTGTCTATGCCAGCGAAACGATACCGTTGAAAATCACCATCCGTCAGAACGGAGCTGTCTTATTCGCACAGGCTACCGGCCAGCCGGCAATTCAGATGGCGTTTGATCAAGAACATCAATTTAGTTTTGCAAAAGCAAACTTGGTGTTGATTTTTCGGCTCGCCGATCACACGATGTTACTTAAGCAGGGGGGTGCCGAAGTGGTTTTCAAAAAAGAGTAAGGCTGTTTCCGATTATCCGGGCATCCGGGAAATATATTTCTCAATCTGTTTGATCTGATCGGTGATTTGCGTAGCAGTTGGCTTGTATGATTTGGCCTTTCGGAAATATTCTTTAGCCATTCGAAATTCGCGTTTATTCATCATGATGGAACAGAGTTGCAGGTATGCGGCAGCATAATTATCGCCATCGGGCAATCCGGCTTTGATCGCCTGACGGATATAGGCCTCTCCCTGACGGATATCTCCTTTTTGCATACTCAGCATGCCCAATTGCAGTTTACTGGGACCTTCGGCTTGCTGGGTAAATTGACCACCCAATGAAAGGCCTTTCTTCATGAGCTTTTCGGCACCATCATAATCCTGATTGACCATGGCCAGGTTACCCTGGATGGTGTAATACACGGAGCGCACCGGTTTGATGAGCAGGGCCGGAAACCAGATCGAGTCCAGCACTTGTTTGGCGGCCACCATATCACCTTCTTCCATCGCTGTTTGAATGAGTCGCATCGGGCCGAGTAAAAAATGCCCCAAGATGCTTATGACGGCCAGCAGATACAGAATAAAAGAAGGCCAGAAACCGGCTTCCCAATGGGTGAAAAGGGCAATCCCTAAAAAAATGATACCGAGCCAGAGCCGATATTTGATATAAAAGAGATAGAGCTTCATGGTAGTGAATTTGGGAGGCAAAGATACGGATTATCAACTCCTGCATCGATGTTGAATTAGCTAAAAGTCGGATGACGGGAAGGCCTGTTGACGAACTTTTAGGAGGGGTCAGCTAAATTCAGTTTTTTTTAACAAGCAATCCTATACCTTTCCTTAAAAATTCACATGAAAAAGCATGGTCTCATTATCGCGATGGTCGTCATCGGCTTTTATCAACAGAGGGTTTCCA
>CAZZJF010000017.1:0-20307 GCA_964654325.1 uncultured Ferruginibacter sp. | reverse complement strand
TTGCCACCTCATACGGTGGTTGTAGCTCAGTTGGTTAGAGCATCAGATTGTGATTCTGAGGGTCGTGGGTTCGAGCCCCATCATCCACCCTAAAACCCGGTATTATACCGGGTTTTTTGTTTAACAAAACATTAGTTGGTAACAGGGAGAAGGCGCCTCCGCGTACCCATTTTTTTACAGTATTTTTACAACATGCATAAAATTGCATCCTTTATTATGAGTAAACGCATATTTCCTTTCTTTCTGGCAGTTATGCTGTTAGGTGTTTTCTTCACGCTCAAGTCAGTTGGTTCCGGCGTGGAAGAGGATCCACGCGAAAAGCACGCCAAGCTACTCAAACGAGTTGGGTTGTTTCTGAAAGAGATGCATTACAGCCCGCAGCAAATCAATGATCAATTCAGCCAAACCGTTTTCAAGGCCTTTTTGAAGGAGCTGGATGATGATAAAAACCTGTTTTTACAATCGGATATCGACAAGTTTAAGCCCTATGCCACACGTATCGATGATGAGCTGAACGGTGCTGCTATTGAGTCTTTCTATGCAATTCAGGAAGTATACTCAATCCGGTATGATGAAGTCATCGCCGTGTACCGGACAATTCTCGATAAACCATTTGATTTTACCGTCAATGAGTATTATGAATCTAATCCTGACAAAACAACGTATCCAGCCGATATCAAGGAACGAGATGATCGTTGGCGAAAGCGGTTGAAATTTGCCGTGATGTCGCGATTGGTTGATATGATGGATGATCGTGAAAAAAACAAGGATAAGAAAGATTTTATTGTGAAAGCCGACTCCACGCTTGAGCGTGAAGCACGCGATGCGGTGAGAAAACAAATGGATCGGTATTTTTCAACCAGAAAAACCAGGGAGCAAACCGATGAACTATTCAGCACATTTATCAATGCTATCACGTCATCGATGGATCCACATACTAATTATTTCCCGCCTGTCGATTTGCGTTCGTTCAACGAATCAATGAGTGGCCGGTTTTATGGAATCGGAGCGCAGCTAAAAGAAGAAGACGGAAAAATCATGATTTCCAGCCTGGTCAGCGGCGGGCCTGCCTGGAAAGGTGGCGAACTGAAAGAAAATGATGAAATCATTAAAGTTGGGCAGGGGGATCAGGAACCCGTTGATGTGACCGGATATTCTGTCTCGGATGCCGTCAAACTGATACGCGGATCCGAGAAAGGCTCAGAGGTGAGATTGACCGTTCGCAAATCAGATGGAACGATTAAAGTCATCAAGCTGATTCGCGATAATATTAAATTGGAAGACACCTATGCCAAATCAGCGATTTTCAACGGCAAAAAGAAAATCGGGTATATCTATCTGCCGGAATTTTATGCAGACTTTGAACGGATTGACGGCGCCCGCTGTGCCCGGGATGTTGAAAAAGAGATTGAAAAACTGAAAATGGAAAAAGTAGATGGAATCATCATGGACCTTCGGGGAAATGGCGGTGGATCCTTGTATGATGTCGTTCAAATGGTAGGCTTTTTTATACCGTCCGGTCCGGTTTGCCAGGTCAAAGGCCGTGAGGTCACTGAGAAGTCAAATGTGTTGAGAGATACCGATGAACGGTTGCAGTATGGAGGTCCGCTTGCGGTCATGGTGGACGGGGGGAGCGCCTCCGCATCCGAGATATTTGCAGCGGCCATACAGGATTATAAACGAGGAATTATTATTGGAAGCTCCTCCACTTACGGAAAGGGAACCGTACAACGCAATGTGGCCCTGGATCCAAATCATCCGCTCAATCAACAAGATGAGATGGGCAGTGTAAAAATGACCATTCAGAAGTTTTATCGTGTAAACGGCGGAGCTACCCAATTGCGAGGTGTAACCCCGGATATCATTTTGCCAGACCGCTACGATTACCTGAAATTTCGTGAAAAAGATAATCCATCCAGCCTTCGCTGGGATGAGATTTCAAAGGCCTCCTATAATGAATGGAATGGTTTTCCATCTGTTCAGCAAGCGCTGAGCCGGTATACATTGTCCAGTCAACATGCCGCTAACTTTACGCAAATCAAACAGGTTATTCAAACGATCGATTCGCTCAGTCAAAAGCCATACACCCTGAATCTGGAACAGTATCGTGTTGATCAAAAGCGTACGAAAGCATTATTCAAATCGCTCGACGAGTATTCCAAACTAAATCAAGCACTCCCAATCGACAATATACAGGTCGATAAAAAAGACATTGAAGCGTCTGGTGACTCGGATAAAAAAGAGAAAAATAAACAATGGCTCAAGATTCGGAGTACAGATGTTTACATCGCGGAGGCTATTCATGCGTTAGAATCCATGGCAAACTAACGGACTATTGATTTAAAGATTTGGTTTGTCCGTTAATCAGATGTTTCCCGGCTACTTGACCGAAGGGCACTGATACTACATTGAATGGTGCATTGGAGCCATATAATCGCTCCTGCAAATTTAAATCCCTCTTCAAGTATTTGTGCCACTTCATAATCCCAGGGTAATTTTTCCTGGAATGTATCTGTGAGGATAGACAAGCCCATCAACGTGAACGCAATCAAACAGCTGAAGAAAGCACTCTCGATCAGTTGTGCAAAATGCCGAATAAACAATAATAGCGCTGTTGTTACATAAAACCCGTAACAAACCCATTGATTAACATACCGATCATGCAACAGAAAAAAATCATCTATGGCTAAGATCAGCGAAAGTGCACCAACGAGTAGCAGCCATTGTTTCTGCTTTGACGGAAGTTGTCTTTCGTAAGTAACCGCAAAAAAAGCGATAGCCACTGAGGCGATCCAGAAAAAATTACCCAAATTGGAAATCAGACCCAGGAGGGATGAGACGCCCGTTTGCTGGGCAGGATCCCGCAGCACTTCATTGATTTGATAGCCCTGTTGGTTCATGCTCAACAGGACTATACCATACACCAACCAAGCGCATAAAAGAAGCCCTATGGTTTTCAACACGGTTCGTTTATCGAATACCAGTTCACCAATCTGTGTTTTTATTTTCATGTACCTTCTGTAGGTTAGTCATTTACCAAATGCGTACTCGCAGTGTGTCTGGTAAGTACAACTTGTGCGCAGGGTTGACCTGAAAAGCCTGGTAGAACGGTTCGACACTGCTAAAAGGGCCATTTACCCTGTATTTGGCAGGCGAGTGGACATCGGTCATCAGGTAGTTTTTGAGTTGTTCCTCCCGGGTATGCCCCAGCCAGCCAAGGGCGTATCCCATAAAAAATCGCTGGGCAGGGGTATAGCCTGCAATGGATTTATTTTCCTTGAATTGGTTGGTTTGGGTGAAGGCTTCATAGCCAAGCAAAATACCTCCCAAATCGGCTATGTTTTCCCCGAGGGTTGCTTTTCCGTTGATATGGTATCCCTTGATTGGCTCAAACGCATCAAATTGCCGTACCATCACATCCGCGCGTTTACGGAAGGTTTCTTCATCGGAAGCCGACCACCAGCTCTTCAGGTTTCCTTGTGCGTCGAATTGCCGGCCTTCATCATCAAAACCATGGGTGATCTCATGACCAATGGTGCTGGCACCACCATATCCGTAAACCACTGCGTCGTCCACTTCTTCATCGAGGTAACCGGGTATAGTAAAGATGCCTGCGGGTAATACAATTTCGTTGTTGCTGGGATTGTAATAGGCATTGTAGGTCTGTGGATACATGCTCCACTCATCCCGATTGACCGGTTTTCCTATTTTGGCAATCTCATAGGCATGCCACCACTGCCTGCTGTTCATATAATTGATGACATAGCTGGTGTTGGAGATGTTCATGCCTGAAAAGTCTTTCCAAGTATCTGGATAACCCACCTTGCTTTTCATGGTATTGAGTTTCTCGTATGCTTTTTGCTTGGTACTATCACTCATCCAGGTCAGGCGTTCGATGCGGTTGCGCAGTGCTGTTTTTACATCGGCAACCATTTTGGTATAACGAGCTTTAGCCTTTTCATTGAAGAAGGTATTGACATAATATTTGCCCATCAATTCACCCATGGCATTTTCTTCGGCCTGGATCACCCGCTTCCAGCGTGCTTTACGCAGTTTAGCACCGCTGAATTGTTTATTGAAATCAAACGAAGCTTGACCATAGGCATCCGGTAAGTAACCCGCCATATCGCTCAACAGATTGAACCGCAGATAGGTTTTCCAGGTTGTCAGCGGGGTTTTGGTCAGTTGCTGATTCAGGGCTTGATAAAATTCCGGCTGACCTACAATTACGGTATCCAGTTTGGCAATACCATACGTGTTCAGGTAGGGCTCCCATTGAAACGATGGCGTTAGTTTGTTCAGGGACAGCAAGGTCATTTTATTGTAATTCTTGTATGGATCGCGCAGGTCTTCCAGTTTACGATGCGAACGGGCCAATTCGGTTTCCATGGTAAAAATGGCCGATGCTGCTGTACCAGCGTCCGTTGCCGGCATGCCGGATAATGTCAGCATGGTTTGAATGTATTGTTTGTAAGCCGCCTGTATGCGGATAGTTGATGAATCGGTTTTAAAATAATATTCCCGCTCGGGCAGTCCAATACCACCCTGGTAAAGCTGGTAGGCCATCTTGTCGCTATTCATCGCATCCTGACCAACATAATCACTGAACAGGGTAGAGGAGCCATTTTTTTTCAGGATGGCACAAACTTGCAGTAATGCAGATACATCCTGAATTGAGTCGATTTTATTCAACAAGGGTTGCAGCGGAGTCAATCCATTTTTTTCGATCGAAACCGAATCCATGCCAGAAGTCCAAAACTGCCCTATTTTAACTAATGAAGGGTCGTCATTTTTGGCGTCCGCAGCAGCTCGCTCACAAATCTCCCGCAATCGTTTTTGATTTTCCTCGATTACCAGGTTGCCTATACCCCAGGATGACTGTTCATCGGGAATCGGATTTTTCTTTATCCATCCACCATTGGCAAATTGGAAGAAATCATCGGCCGGATGAACCGTAGTATCCACATTGGCGGCGACTACATCAGGTTTCTGTGCGCTATCAGTATTACAGGCATGTAATAAAAGGGCTGCTGAAAAAATAAACAAAACAAGTTTCATGACAAATCAATTTGATGAATGAACGGTGTTTGGTGTGTACGTCACGGAATTAAAAGTACGGGTATTTTTTGGATGAGTCTTTTGATTCAGCCATGCCTCGTCAAACCGTTCTCAAATTGGTATCTTTGAAAAAACGTTTCCATGACTCCGGAAAGAATGAAGCGCTTGGCCGATGTGTTGGACAAGCGTCAGTTTGATCTTACAATCGTGCTCGAAAATGTGACCGATCCGCACAATATCTCCGCAGTCATGCGAACTTGTGATGCCGTGGGTATCCAGGAGCTCCACATACTCAACACCCGCATCCCCCGACATAAAAAATGGGGTAGTAAAAGCAGTTCAAGTGCTGATAAATGGCTCACGGTTCATCAATATACCGATTTAGACGCTTGTGTGCAAACGCTCAGGCAATCGGGCTTTTCCATTTTTTCAACCCATCTCAGTGCCGATGCTGTTTCGTTGCATGACATGGATTTAACCCGTAAAATAGCCCTGGTATTTGGTAATGAACATAGTGGTGTGAGTGAAGAGATGCTGGCGGTTTCAGATGGTAATTTTATCATTCCGCAGGTGGGTATCATTCGTTCGCTGAACATTTCCGTGGCATGTGCCGTAACGATCTATGAAGCTTTTCGTCAGAAATGGCAGGCCGGTCATTATCAATCGGTGGATAGTCATAACGAAACCTACAAAACGCTTCAGGCACAGTGGGCGCTTCAACAACAACAGGATTAATCACGGCCGACGACCCGAAGGGTATGACGGATTCGGTTTACCCGATGAATCAGTTCCTGTCGATCGGCATGCAGGATGGTCGCATGGCCCATTTTACGACCGGGCTTTACTTGCTGCTTGCCATATAAATGAACAAACACATGTTCCATTTGAAGCACCTCATGCAATCCTTCATACCTGGCAAAACCGGTAGCATGATCCGAACCCACGATATTGACGAGTGCGGAGGGCATCACCATACCCGGATTACCTAAGGGATAGCCGGCCAGTATGCGAATCAGCATATCAAACTGGCTGCAATAATGCGCTTCAATGGTGTGATGTCCGCTGTTATGCACCCGGGGAGCCATTTCATTGATTAATACATTGTCGTCATGGTCTACAAAGAGTTCAACAGCAAAAATCCCCGGACTTTTTAACTGGCGTACAGCCGTTCGCGTGATTGCTTCCGCTTTCCAACGAACTTTTTCATCCAGTATGGCTGGTGTAATCTGGTAATTCAATAGATGGAGATCCGGATCAAATACCATATCGGTAATCGGATAAAGCACTTCCTTTCCTTCTTGGTCAACCGCCATCATGCAGGCGATTTCCCGTGCAATCGTCACTTTCTTTTCCAGTACGGATGGCGCGTCAAATGCATTTGGCAGATCCGCCAGTGTATTTATCATTTGGACTCCTTTGCCATCGTACCCACCCAGCCCTAACTTTTGAACGGCTGGCAGAAAATCGGCCGCAGCGGCTACATCCTGTCTGTTTTGTGTAATGATAAACGGACTGGTGGGTATCTGGTTATCCAGATAACATTTTTTTTGATGAATTTTATTCTGAATGATGCGAATGGCACTTGGGCTCGGGCAAACGTATACACCTTCTTGTTCCAGCTTTTCAAGCGCCTCAATATTCACTGATTCGATCTCAATGGTGATAGCATCCAACCCTTTGCCAAAGGCATAAACAGTATCAAAATCACGGATGTCACCACAGGTGAAGGAATGGCAAAGATGTGCCGAGGGGCATTCGGGGTCGTTTTCGAGTACATGCATGATCAGCGGATAATTTCCTGCTGCTTGTAATAACATACGACCAAGCTGACCACCGCCCAGGATGCCGATACGTTTCATGGCTCAAAGATACAGGTGCCGATTATGCCTGTAGGCTACTTTTTTTTAACGCATTGTTCATTTCTTCCAACCCTTCTTATTTTATGTTTTCGGGCAGAATGACTACTTTTATCCGGTGATTTCGCGCCACAAGCAAAGGCTTTCCACAGCTTTTCAAACGGGTATGCTAAATCGATGGCCGCATTCATATCGGATCGTAGGCAGAGATCCTGTTGATCCGTTCATTTATATAAAAAAGGGTATATCATGTCTGAACAAACCGCTGCTGTTGACACAAATAACCAGGTTGGTATTGACTTTCTGCCACTTCATGGTACTGATCATGTTGAATTTTATGTCGGGAATGCCAAGCAGGCGGCTCATTTTTACAAAACAGCCTTCGGCTTCCAATCATTGGCTTATTGTGGTCCGGAAACGGGTGTGATGGATCGTGTAAGCTATGCGATTCGTCAGAACAAGTTGACCTTTGTACTGACTACACCGCTTAAGACCAATAATGCAATTGCCGACCATATTTATAAGCACGGGGACGGAGTGAAAGTGCTGGCCCTCATGGTTGATGATGCAACAGATGCCTGGCATCAAACCACGCGTCGGGGTGGCCAATCGTATATGGAACCAACAACCTTGACCGATGATCAGGGGTCGGTGGTGTTGTCGGGCATTCATACATACGGGGACACCGTGCATGTGTTTGTTGAGCGGAAAAATTACCGGGGAATCTTTATGCCCGGCTTTCGGTCATGGCAGTCCGATTATAATCCGGCAGACACCGGGTTGCTCTATGTAGACCACTGTGTAGGTAATGTAGGTTGGAACCAGATGAACCCTTGGGTGAAATTTTACGAAGACGTGATGGGTTTCAAAAACATCTTATCATTTGATGACAAAGATATCTCTACTGAATACTCGGCACTGATGAGTAAAGTCATGAGTAACGGGAATGGGTACGTGAAGTTTCCTATCAACGAACCAGCAGCGGGTAAAAAGAAAAGCCAGGTGGAGGAGTATCTTGACTTCTATAATGGCGAAGGGGTACAGCATGTGGCAATTGCAACCGGTAATATCATTGAAACGGTCACGGCGTTGCAGCAGCGCGGTGTCGAATTTCTGAAAGTGCCGGCTTCCTACTACGATACGGTTTTAGATCGGGTAGGCTCTATCCAGGAAGATCTCGAGCCATTGCGTAATCTGGGCATTCTAATCGATCGAGATGACGAGGGTTATCTGTTACAGATCTTTACCAAGCCGTTGGAAGACCGTCCAACATTGTTTTTCGAAATCATTCAGCGTCGCGGTGCCAAAAGCTTCGGTAAAGGGAATTTCAAAGCATTGTTTGAGGCCCTTGAGCGGGAACAAGCGGCCCGTGGTAACTTATAAAATGAATACTGTCTTGAACGGATATATCAAACTAATCTCCTGTATTCCGCTGCTTTTCATCTTCCGATTGGAAACAACTGGACAAACTCAAACAGAGTCAAATTTGGGCAGAACGGATCTTCGATTACTGACTCAATATAAAGTGGTTGCTGATTCGCTGCAAAAGCAATTTGAACGTAAAAAGCTTGCGTTCCCGCCCAAAGCCATTTATCTGCGGTCATTTAAGCTCGACAAACAACTGGAAATATGGGTCCAATCCGATAGTGCCAAAACCTTCAAACACTTTAAAACGTACAAGGTGTGTATGCAAAGCGGGAGTACCGGACCCAAACGGATGGAGGGGGATTATCAGGTGCCGGAAGGTTTTTACCATATCAATGACTTTAATCCGAACAGCAGTTTCCATTTGTCGCTGGGAGTGAATTATCCAAATGAGTCAGACAAGCGATTAAGCGATTCGCTCCGGCCGGGTAGTGGCATTTACATACATGGCAATTGTGTTTCCACAGGTTGCATCGCTATTGGTGACCAGCAAATGGAGGAAGTCTATGTGCTGGCTACCTTGGCTCGTTCTCAAAACCAGGATTTTATTCCAATCCATATTTTTCCGGTACGATACTCGGTCAAAAGCTCGATGGAGTATCTGAACAATGCCATGCGAGATGATGTTGAACTGCAACGGTTCAATAAAAATATCCGAATGGGCTACGATTATTTTGAGGCAAAAAAGACACTGCCAATCATTGCTGTAAACGGGAAAGGGGACTATCTTTTCTATTGATTCAGGATGCTACCTTTCGCATGATCAGCTGTACAGTTTCCGGTGTACGTTGCTCCATGATAATATCTTTTCCTGTAGTCAGTTCATTCAAGATGGCTTGTCGGTAATGTCGGATGGTCAATAAGTCGAGATTTTTTTCGATAGTCACCTCAAACTGTGTCGATGCGGCAAGACATAGTTGTTCAATTTTTTCCGGATGGTCTTCGGTGATGCACAATAGGGATATGGCCGTGTTTTGTGTGATAATAGGTTGAATGCGAATTTCCCTGAAAAGCGCTTGTAGTTGACTGAGTGGTTCCTCACCGATAAATGAATAATCCTGTGTGCTGAATTGCAGTAAGACCAGGTCTTCCTTCTGTACCAAAACAGGGGGTAATTTTTTATCACCTCGTGCCGAAATGACCGTGCCTTTGGCATCCGGATTTAAAAAACAACGGACATGCAGCGGTATGTTTTTATTTTGTAACGGTTTGATGGTTTTGGGATGGATGACCTGAGCGCCGTAATAGGCCATTTCAATAACTTCCCGAAATGATAAGGAATGCATGGCCTCCGCCGCCGGAAATTTTTTCGGATCCGCACTCATTACCGCTTCAACATCTTTCCAGATTGTTACGGATGTAGCTTGCAAGTAACTAGCCAGCACCGCCGCGGTATAATCACTGCCTTCTCGACCGAGCGTGGTACTTTCATTCTCTTCGGTACTTCCAATAAAACCCTGAACAATAACGATATCGTTTGTATCAAAAAGCCCGTTGATACTTTCTTGCGCATGCTTCTCGGTTAATGTACTGAGAATGCCCGCATTTCGGAATTGATTGTCTGTTTTGATCACATCACGAATGTCGAGCCAAGCGACTCGGTTATTGGTTTCACGCAACAGAAAGTACAGGATGGTGGAACTCAATAGCTCGCCGATGCTCACGATTTGATCATAATAATAATCAAAAGGTCTAACAGGTTTGTCTTGCAGCAACCATTCAACTTCAGTGAAAAAATCAAGAAGTTGGGCGTCCGCTTCTTTCCAGGTTTTCGGATGCAGTTGTTTGGATAGTGTCTGATGGCTTGACCGGATGCTTGAAAACAACGCCAAGGCCTGTTCCTGATCGCCGCGATAATAAGCCTGCACGACAGCTTCCAACGCATTCGTGGTTTTGCCCATGGCAGATACCACAACCAGTCTCTTTTCAGTCGCGAACTGCTCAATGATTGCAGCGGTATTGTTGAAGCGGTCGGCTGACTGGATACTGGCGCCTCCAAACTTGAAAACTTGCATGTTCTTTATGGTTTGACTGACCCCAAACGGACACAGGTGATGATAGCGCCTAAAATCAGTACATTTGAGCTGTAAAATTAATTGCTTTTCTAAAACGGGAACACATTATGCTGGTTAATCGAAAAATTCAGACGCTGGATGAATTCACTATTCAGCAAATGCGCGATTTTCCAAACGCTACCGGAGAGCTGGCCGGATTATTACGCGATATCGGGTTGGCGGCCAAGCGAGTGCATGTGGAAGTGAACAAAGCCGGGTTGGTCGATATTCTGGGTGATGCCGGTTCGATGAATGTGCAAGGAGAAGAGGTGAAGAAATTAGATGTATTTGCCAACAATCAGTTCATGGGGGTGCTTCGGCACGGGATCAGTTGTGCCGGTATCGGCAGCGAAGAACTGGATGATATTGTAGTATTCAACGATGAAGTCAGCAACCAATCCAAATACGTTTGTTTATTTGATCCGCTGGATGGAAGCAGCAATATCGATGTCAATGTATCGATAGGCACGATCTTCAGTGTATATCGACGCGTAAGTGAACGTGGACAGCCTGCGGACTTGGCTGACTTTTTGCAGCCGGGCATCAAACAAGTGGCCGCCGGTTATGTCATTTATGGCTCATCGACCATGTTGGTGTACGCAACACGACGAGGGTGTAACGGTTTCACACTCGATCAGTCAATTGGGGAGTTTACACTTAGTCACCCCGACATTCAATGCCCGCCCACCGGAAAAATCTATTCAGTCAATCATGGTAATTTCTTCAAATACCCGGAACCCGTTCAACAGTATATTACGGCCTGTCAGCGGAAGGAAAAAGCAACCGGCGGACCGTACACGCAACGCTACATAGGCAGCATGGTGGCGGATGTGCATCGCAATTTAATCAAAGGAGGAATTTTCATGTATCCGGGTACAACCGATAAACCAAAAGGGAAACTCCGCCTTTTATACGAGTGTAACCCGTTTGCGTTCATCATGGAGATAGCCGGTGGTCGGGCAACCGATGGTACAAAACGAATCCTGGATATACAGCCTACGGAAATCCATCAGCGGACACCGTTCTTTGTGGGTAGTGTAACCATGATGGATGAATTGGAATCCTATTTATAACTGGTTTATTTAAATGTCAAAACGACCAATGATTATCGCTGTATCCGGATTGACTAAGAATTACGGGTCCTTTCGGGCAGTCGACGGAATTTCATTCGATGTACAGGAAGGGGAGATTTTCGGGTTGCTCGGTCCCAATGGTGCCGGAAAGTCAACCACACTTGAAATCATCGAAACCCTGCGTGTTAAGGACGCTGGCGTTGTGATGGTAGATGGGATCGATCTGGATAAGGATCCGGCAGCCATCAAGCAAATCATCGGTGTCCAGTTGCAAACATCCGGGTATTACCCTGCACTCACCCTGCGCGAACTCATCAAGCTTTTTTGCGGGTTATACAATGTGTCTGTCGATCCCCTTGATTTGCTGGCAAAAGTAAACCTGACGGAAAAAGCGAACAGCACCTTCAAGCAACTCAGCGGCGGACAAAAACAACGGTTTTCGATTGCTACCACCCTGATCAATCAACCCAGGGTCATCTTTCTGGATGAGCCAACAACCGGTTTAGATCCCCAGGCCCGTCGAAATCTTTGGGATCTGATTCGTACGATTCGTCAGCAAGGAACAACGGTTATATTAACGACCCACTATATGGATGAGGCCGAGCAACTTTGTGATCGGATTGCCATCATGGACAAAGGCCGGATCATCCGTTTGGGATCGCCGGAATCCATGATTGACGAACTGGTAGCCTCCGGATTTGAGCGACCCAAAGAGGTCAAACGGGCCAACCTGGAAGATGTATTCATTCATTTAACAGGTAAAGAATGGAGAGATGAATAAAACATCGTTTCTTTGCCAACAATTATTCGATTCAAATTATAACATATGAAACATTTACTTTTTTTCGTTCTTTTCCTTGGGTCTGCTGTTGCTTTTGCTCAAAATAAAACGACACCGAATCAGCCAACTATAAAATTCAAAAACAGTACCGACAGTTTCAGCTACGCAGCCGGCATCAGCATGGCTAATTACCTGAAAGAGCAGGGGATGGAGAAAATAAATGTATCCTTACTAAAAAAGGCAATTGATGATGTCTATGGCAACAAAGATCCCCAGCTATCCTTAGAGCAATGTGGCAGTCTGTTCCAAACAGGCATGCAAAAGGCTTCCCAGGAAAAAAATGAGAAGAAAGCAGCCGTGGAGAAAAAGAAAGGTTCCGTTTTTTTAGCGAATAATGCAAAAAGGGCGGGCGTCGTATCCTTACCAAACGGCATGCAATACGAGGTGCTGACTTCAGGCGATCCAAACGGGATGAGGCCAACTCCGTCTGACACAGTTGAAGTCCATTATGTTGGTACGTTGATCGACGGTACTGAGTTTGATAATTCGGTGAAGCGTGGCGAGAAAGCTAAATTTCCGTTGAATCAGGTTATCAAGGGATGGACAGAAATACTTCAGTTAATGACTCCAGGCGATAAATGGAAAGTGTACATTCCATATGATCTTGCCTATGGAGAACGTGGTGCCGGCGGTGCGATACCGGGATACGCAACCCTGATTTTTGAAATCACTTTATACGACATTATGCCATCTGTTAAGGAATAATGGATTGTAGCATTGCAAAATTAATATCCTCATAATTGTAGATGTCGTCGACGCTACTTCACTCAAAGCTGATCAGTGATCACCCATACTTTCGGGCAAGGAAAGACGCTTATCAATTACCATCCGGTAAAATAGTGGATCCGTATTTCTGGGTTGAACTTCCGGTTAGTTGTTGTGCAATGGCCATCACAAATGATCAAAAAGTGATTTTGTTGTCACAATACCGGCATCCGATTGGTAAAACAGTATGCGAGTTGCCGGGTGGTTTTATTGATTCAAAAGAGGATCCCGAAACCGCGATAGCCCGTGAATTGCGGGAAGAAACAGGGTACACTTTTACGAATATTGTTTCACTGGGCCGAACGGCCGCTAATCCGGGGGTGCTGGGTAATTATACCTTTCTGTTTTTAGCAACGGGCGGTCTGCAAACGGACGAGCAGCAGTTGGATCCAAATGAAGAAATTACGTTGAGTTTGTATAGTTTGGATGACGTGAAAAGCAAATTAATGTCTGGAGAGATTGAACAGAGTATGCACGCGCTTTGCCTTTTTTATGGGTTTGCTTATTTAGAAAAGTCTTGATAAGCATCGAGTTCGGCTAACAGGAAAAAACTGCCGCAGATGACAATGGTATCTTGTTTATTGGCCGTTTGCAACGCTTTTTCGAGGGCTTGATTGACATGGTCAAACGAATGGCCGGTTAATTTTTTTTCGATGGCTTTTTTCTGTAAGATAGCAGCTGGTAACGCCCGTTCAATCTGCGCCTGCGTAAAATAATAGGTTGCGTTTTTGGGAAACAACGCTAGTATTTTATCAATTTCCTTGTCGTTCACAAATCCGATTACAAAATGCCATTGACCGTTTTGATGTCGCTCAGTGAGCTGGTGTATGATGGTTCGAATACCGTCTTCATTGTGACCAACATCGGCAATAACGGTAGGTGCTTGCTGAAGAACATCCCATCGTCCGCGAATGCCGGTTTGGGCTCGAACCTTGGCCAATCCTTCTTCAACCGAAGGGTTAGGTATGGAGAAGCCAATGTCAACAAGGGTATCGATGGCTGTTAGCACGGTTTGGATATTTTCCTGTTGATAGTTGCCCAATAAATCCGTTTCTACAGTGAATAAAGTATTGCGCTTCAGGTCTTTTCCGGTAATGTGCTGATGGCCTCCAATTAGTGCTGAATGCGTAGTATGATAATGGTCGGTTGCAAAAAAAATGGGGGCCTTACAGGTGGCTGCTTTTTCATCAAAGACTTGTTTTATTTCGGGAAGGGTAGCTCCGATGACAACCGGGATTTCGTTTTTGATGATTCCGGCTTTTTCAAAGGCAATTTCAGGCAGAGTTGACCCGAGCAAATTCATGTGGTCATAGCCAATGTTGGTTATGATCGAAAGGATGGGTGTTATGATATTGGTACTGTCCAATCGGCCACCCAGGCCTGTTTCGATGATCGCAATATCAACGGCGTGTTCGGCAAAATACGCGAATGCCATACACACGGTCAATTCAAAAAAAGAGGGCTTTATCAGCTCGGCTAATGCTCTGGTATCTTCAACAAAGCGGATTACAAAGTCTTGGTCTATTTTTTTACCATTAATGCGGATGCGTTCACCAAAATCAGTGATATGGGGGGATGTGTATAGTCCGGTTTTGTATCCGGCTTGTTGCATTACGGCCGCCAGCATATGGCTGCAACTGCCTTTACCATTTGTGCCGGCAATATGAATCGATTTGAATGTATTTTGGGGATTACGAAGTGCATCGCAAATGGCAACCGTGTTACCGATGTCTTTTTTATAGGCCGCAGCACCGATTCGGGAGAACATCGGAAGCCGATTATACAGTTCGTCGAGCGCCTCAGAATAGGTCATGGGGTTCAATTACGAAACACCGTTAGTTCACCTTGAAGTTGAAGATGACCGTAATCAGGTAATTACTTCCATTTTTTGTAAAATCCATCTGTGGTAGAAAATGGATGATTGCATTTTTATACACGTTGGCTGAGCTGGAAGATCCTTTGGCAAATTGTACGAATCGACCTTTTCCGGATGAATTAACCTCAACAACGGCACTTACCTTGGCTTCCTTCAGTTGATCTGCAAATTCATAATTCTGAACCATCGATTGCGTTACACTTTTGGTAACCACTTCCATGGGTTTCCCCTGTTGATTGCCTATATCACCACCACTGTTGGGATTATTGCCTTGGCTGTTAAAATCATTGTCTTCATTGGGGTTATTGCCGTTAGGTCCCTGCTGTTTACCGGGAAAGGTAAGCTTTGGTGTGGGATTGGTTCCGGTACCCGGATTGTTTGTACGTGTAGAGTTTGGTTTATTGACGAGACTTCGAGGCGGCAAATTAGCTGCATCGGATGTTTGATCGGGGGTAGCAGAGGGTTGATTGACAGCGGAAACGGGACTGCCGCCGGAGGGTTGTGTGCTGGGTGTGGTAGGGGTTGGGTTGCCCTTTTTCAGAGGCTGCTGTTCACCAAATCCCTCCAGGTCATTTCCCAGATTCTCCACTTCAATGATATCGGCGGCTATAGGTTCGGGTGGGCTGATCCGCGTCCAGCGAACCAAGAATAACAACAATAGCAAAACAACACAAATACCCATGGTGTATGCCAGGGCTTTTTGTTTTTCGTTGTACGGCAGTATGGCTACTCTGTTCATAGGTTGAAGTTATGGTATTCTATTCATCTTTCATCGATAACAGATCATGATGGGATTTTTAAGAAAAAAATTAACAAATTGGTATGCGGTAACGAAGAGAGTCATCAGCGATGGCCAAATAATAAGCTACCAATGCGAACCATGGTGCTGCCGGATTGAACGGCAGTGAGATAGTCGTTGCTCATGCCCATACTGAGACAGTCGAATGTCAGGCACGTTGGCATCATAGTGCGAACGGTATCGAAACTAATTTTCAGCTGATTGAATTCATGTTTTATCTGCTGGTCATCGTCGGTATGGCTTGCCATGCCCATTAGTCCGCGAATATGTACATGGGAAAGGCGTTGATGGAGCATGTGCTGTTGGGCGATCTTGATTATTTCTTCCTGATAAAATCCAAATTTGGTGTCTTCATTCGCTATGTGAACTTGTAGTAGGCATTCGATTACTCGATTGTTTTTCAATCCTTGTTTTTGAATATCGAGCAGTAGTTTTTCGGAGTCAACGCCATGTATCAGATGAACAAATGGAGCGATGTATTTTACCTTATTGGACTGCAGATGCCCAATAAAATGCCATCGAATATCTTGGGGTAATTGTTTTTGTTTATCACATAATTCCTGAACATAGTTCTCACCGAAGTCGCGAATACCAGCGTGATATGCTTCAAGGATATCAGCCACCGGCTTGGTCTTACTCACCGCAATCAGTGTCACCTTCTTGTCAGCCAGTACGTGTTTAATTTGATTGTATTGCGTTTGAAGAAAAGCCAATGGATTTCGTTTAGGTTAAAGTTGAATGATGTATACAGGAATTTCAATACGATGGCGAACGCGATCAATCGTTGAGCCGTAAAAAAAGTCCTTTATCCCGCGGTGTCCGTGTGCGCCGATAATAAGCAGGTCTGCTTTTTCTTCGTAGACGATCCGAACGATTTCTGATGCGGTGTCTCGATAGCCAAGAATACCTTTGGTTTCATACCCTTCGGTTTTAAGCAGTGTTACAAACTGGTTCATGCGTTGTTGGTCGTTGATTGATTCAAAATCCTGCGATCCGGCACCGTGGACACTGGCGGACGCACTTTGCACAACGTGAATCAGGATAACGTCAATAGTCTCTTTTTTATATTGCAAGACTGTCGAAAGGAGTTTGGTATCTGATTCACCGAAATCAAGCGCGATAGCGACCCTGCGAAAAGTTGCAGGTTTTTCGAGGGAAATCGTTTGTGGGGCAGGGTGGAGGTCACTGGTCATGCCATGGCGGTGACTTTTTTTAAGTATCGGGTAAAAAAAAGTGACCAACAGTAACACGATTAGGGAGAGTGGGCCAATAACCAACAACGCACGAATCCAGATCTCTTTGTTATGCTGCCAGCTTTCCATGAGAAAAGCCGAAGCCATCTTCAGATTCAGATAGACCAGAATGGCTGCCATTAACCAGGCAAGCAATTTTATGATTGGTTTGATGGTAAATACGCCCATCGTTTTCTTGTTGCTTACAAAATGTATCAGGGGTATTATGGCAAAGCCCAGTTGCAGACTGAGAATGACCTGACTGAACACTAATAGCTCATCCACATAACGCTCTCCAGCCAGTAAAATGACCAATACAGCCGGCACTATGGCGATTAAACGTGTTATCAGACGACGCATAACCGGGTTGATTCGAAGGTGGAGGTATCCCTCCATAACAATCTGTCCGGAAAGTGTTCCGGTGATGGTGGAGCTCTGTCCGGACGCGATCAGGGCGATGGCGAATAAGGTCGAGGCAATACCGGTTCCGAGCATAGGCGACAGCAGTTCATGAGCTTGACGAATCTCACCTACATCGGTCCGGCCACTTTTGAAGAATAGCGTTGCTGCTAGAATCAAAATCGCCGCATTGATGAAAAAAGCAATATTTAATGCGATGCTGCTATCAATCAGACTCCACTTCAATGCCTCACGGATACCTTTTTCGCTTTTATCAATTTTTCGTGTTTGAATCAAGGCAGAATGCAAATAAAGATTGTGAGGCATGACAGTCGCCCCGATGATCCCTATTGCGAGGTATAGGGCCGTTTCAGTTGGAAGCTGTCCGATAATGCCTTCTTTTGCATATAGCGTTGCAGCATCGGGAAAGCTTGGTATAAAGCCCTTGATGACCTGTGAGAAATCGGGCGAGGCCAAAATAATATTGACCAAAAATGCGATGCCGATAACGCCAATTAATGAAACAATGAACGCCTCTATTTTACGGATGCCTAGTTTCTGGAGGTACAGCAGCAAAAACGTGTCGAGTACGGTAATGCCTACGCCAATAATTAGTGGAAGATCAAATAATAATTGCAAGCCAATAGCCATGCCCAGAATCTCGGCCAGGTCGGTAGCTGCAATGGCTAATTCAGCGAGTATCCATAAACAGAAATTGACCGCTTTGGGATACTCTTCCCGATTGGCCTGGGCCAGATCTCTGCCTCGAACAATACCCAACCGCGCACTCAGGCTTTGTAATAAAATGGCCATTAAATTGCTGGCTAATAAAACCCAAATCAGACTGTATCCAAATTTGCTACCTCCCGCAATATCAGTGGCCCAGTTTCCCGGATCCATATATCCTACGCTAACCAAGTAGGCAGGCCCCACAAATGCGAACAATCGTTTCCAGCCGGTTTTGTTAACCGTTGTATCCACCGATTCATGCACTTCACTCAAGGAGTGTTGTGGCAAATTATGTCCTTTCATAGCTTGAATAGTTAAACAAATCAGTCTGTTACTAACGTATAAGCAGCCAAACGCAGCGGGGATTTTGGAATATGTACAATATACACAATAAAACGAAAAATCGGTTTATATTGCACATTCATTAAACGAAGATAAAATGATTTTCTCACCGTATCAGGTTCCCTACAAAATAGATGCTGCATATCAAAAACCGGTGGCTTATTTTTCGATGGAGTTTGCGATTCATCAGCCGCTGAAAATATACAGCGGTGGTTTGGGTTATTTGAGCGGATCTCATCTGCGAAGCGCCTATGAATTAGGTCAAAACCTGATCGGTATCGGTATATTATGGAAATACGGCTACTACGACCAGGCAAGAAACCAGGATCAGACACTTCAAATACAATGGAACGAAAAAATCTACAGTTTTCTGGAAGAAACCGGTATCAAATTTCAGATTGACATCCACGGCCATCCGGTGTGGGTCAAAGCACTCTACCTAAACCCGGAAACATTCAAAACGGCGCCCTTGTTTTTATTATCGACTGACCTTCCTGAAAATGATTATGTTTCACAAACAATCACCCATCGGTTATATGACGCGAATGTAGCGACCAAAGTGGCTCAGTTCATTTTGTTGGGTATTGGCGGTGCCAAGCTGATCGATGCGCTGCAATATAATCCGGAGCGCTATCACTTGAACGAAGCCCATGCGGTTAGTGCCGCGTTTTACTTGTATAAGAAATGGGGTAATATCCAATCGGTTAAAGAGCGGCTTGTTTTCACCACACATACACCCGAAGAGGCAGGCAATGAAAAGCACGAGATGCATCTTTGTGAAAAAATGGGTTATTTCTGTGGTGTACCCCTGGAAGAGGTGCGTCAATTAACTGGTATGCTCGATGATGATAAATTCAATCACTCTTTAGCCGCATTGCGTTTTGCCCGATTGTCAAACGGCGTCAGTCAGTTGCATGGAGAGGTGAGTAGAGGCATGTGGAATAAATATGATGGCATATCGGCGATTACAGCCATTACTAATGCACAGAACTGGCAGTATTGGTCGGATAAGAAACTCTATGAAACCATGGAGTATAACGATGCCCCCGGATTTAAAGATCGTAAGCAATATTTGAAAAAACGATCGATGGAAATGGTTGCCGATCAGACAGGCAAGTTGTTTGATCCCAATAAATTTACCATCGTATGGGCCCGACGATTTGCCGGTTACAAACGAGCGGAGCTGTTGACCAAAGACGAAGACCGATTTGACGCATTGATGCATAATAAGAAATACCCGGTTCAGTTCATCTGGGCCGGAAAACCGTACCCGCTGGATTATCCGGCTATCAGTGAATTTAATAATCTGGTTAACATTAGCAAGCGATATAATAATATGGCTGTTTGTGTTGGCTACGAACTGGCGCTCAGTAAACAGCTGAAACAGGTGGCTGATGTTTGGTTAAATAATCCACGCGTGCCCCGGGAGGCGAGTGGTACCAGTGGTATGACCGCCGCGATGAGCGGTGCGGTGAACGTAAGCACCAATGATGGCTGGATCTGTGAATTCATCCGCGATGGTATCAACGGATTCGTAGTGCCAACGGCTGATTACGCAAGTATGTCGGTACAGGAACAGGACGACTACGATATGAATCATCTGTTCGATATGCTGGAAAACAAGATCTTACCGATGTACTACGAACAGCCTGATTTATGGCAGTCGCTGGTCCAACAAGGCATGAAGGATGTGCGCGTACAGTTCGACAGCAATCGCATGGCGAGAGAATACTACGAAATTCTATACAAGTAAATCAACTATGTTGATTTAGCGCAGATCGTTGTTGACCGTTATGGTGGATTTGATGTTCATGGGCATGCTCTGACCCATAATGTCCATGGCCGCATCGCCAATGGT
>CAZZJF010000016.1:0-20615 GCA_964654325.1 uncultured Ferruginibacter sp. | reverse complement strand
CTCGAACTATAAATCCAATCCGGAAAACATTGATATTTTCTGGACCAATGCCATTACCGCCAAAATCACCCGGTATATCAATTTCACATTTAATGTGGATATGATTTACGACGACAACACCAAGAATATCGAACCGGGTAAAGGGCCGGCCCCCCAGTGGCTGCAGTTGATGGGCATCGGCTTTGCCTACAAGTTCGGAAATGGTAAAACAAAATAATTTTTTCTTCCGCCATTCAGGATTCGGATGACTTTTTTGATCCGGGTGATGATTATCTTTGACCGCTATCATGAGCAACACGCCCACCTACCAGATAAAACTCGATCAGTTCGAAGGTCCGTTTGACCTGCTGCTTTTTTTCATTGAGCGCGACGAACTGGATATCTACAACATCCCCATTTCGCGGATTACGCATGATTTCCTGGACCATATCCACCAATCGGGAAAGCTCAACATCGAACTCAGCAGCGAATTCATTTTGTTTGTGAGTACGCTAATGCGTATCAAGGCAAAAATGCTGTTGCCTCGCAAAGAGCTGGATGCCGATGGCAATGAGATCGATCCACGACAGGAACTGGTTGATAAAATACTCGAATACAAGAAATTCAAAGAAGCAGCGGCCAAGATGGCTGATCTGGAAGCTATCCGCATGCTCATGATCAAACGCGGAAATATCGAGAAAGAATTAGCTCAGATTGGTGAGGAGTCCGGTGAAGGCACCGAAATACAGGCCGTTACACTGTTCAAGCTGATGAAGGCTTTTGAACGGGTTATCCAACGCATTCAGCAACGGAACAACAAACCGGTTCATACGGTTGTGCAGTACAACTACACGATGGAGGGCTGCCGCGATTTCATGCTCGATATCTGTCGTCGGGAGAAAACCCTCTCCTTTGAAATGATTTTTGAAAATTGCGAGAACCGCATCCATGCCATCTTCCTGTTCTTGAATATGCTGGAGTTGGTCCAGCAGAAATACCTCAATATCATGACCGGCGAGGGAAGAAACAACTTCATCATCGAATACAACGCAAACAGGCAGGAAGAGGTAAACAATCCATTGACGGATGAGGATTTCAGTCATTTGAATTAATCACTGAGTTGATTTCCGTAAAGTAGACCCCCAACAGAAACCATCGCTTTCTTGCGATTGACAGAGATCCATCATACCTGAATGGACAATCATTCACCCTTCACCGTATACTTAATCAACGCCAATCTCATCTACCGAGGAAACACTCATCAAAAACGGTTTAGTTAATTTTGTGTACAAATATTTATTACCATGCAATCAACGCTATACAAGGCCTCCGACCGTGGCTCCGCTGATTATGGATGGCTGAAGCCCAACTATTATTTCAGTTTCGCCCAATATCATGATCCAACGAAAATTCATTTCGGCATGCTGCGGGTGCTGAATGACGATTTCATTGCCGGCGGAGGACAGTTTCCTCCCCATCCTCACGATAATATGGAAATTGTGACGATTCCGCTGACCGGTGCGGTGCATCACAAAGACAATACCGGCGGAGAAGGGATCATCCGCGCTGGTGATGTGCAAATCATGAGTGCCGGCTCGGGTATCATGCATTCCGAAGCCAATGCCTCGTCCACCGAACCCCTGACGCTGTTTCAGATCTGGCTTTTTCCAAAAATCAAAAACATAACCCCGCGGTATGATCAACGCACGTTTGATCTGAACGACCGAATCAACAAATGGCAAACTGTAGTCTCTCCTTTGGAACAGGATCAAGCCCTCTGCATCAATCAGGATGCGCGTTTCTCGCTGACTACCCTCCAAGCCGGACAATCACTGGCCTATACAAACGGATTTGAAGGAAACGGGGTCTTTCTGGTACTCATCAGCGGGACAACCAGCGTAAACGAACACACACTAACCAATAGAGATGCACTGGGTATTCGTGATACCAACCAATTTACAATTCAGGCGATTGAGGATTCGGCGTTGCTGGCGATTGAAGTGCCTATGCATCCCTGATTATGCATCCATCTCATTCAGTGTCGCTAAGATAGCCGAGCAGGCGCGACGAATATCCGTTTCCGATATGGTCAAGGCCGGTGCAATCCGCAAGGCATTGGGGGCAAACAGAAACCAGTCGGTGAAAACGCCTTTTTCAATCAACCGGTCAATCAGTTGTTTGGTTTGTTCAGGTGTATCAAAATGAACGGCCATCATCAGTCCACAGCTGGATACGCGCCTGATTTTGGGATGATGCAGTGCCGCTAAAAAAATGGCTTCTTTTCGTTTAACCGAGTCCGTTATATTGTCTTGTAAAAGAATCTGGAAGGCGGCCAACCCGGCAGCACAACAAACGGGATGACCTCCAAATGTATTGATATGGCCCAGCACGGGATTGTGGGTAAGCGCCTGCATCAGTGCCTGATCCGCCACAAAAGCGCCTAATGGCATCCCGCCGCCCATGGCTTTTCCCAGCAACAAGATGTCGGGCACGATACCAAATTGCTCAAACGCCCATAAGGTACCGTTTCGCCCAAATCCGCACTGAATTTCATCGAGAATGAGCAAGGCGCCGGTTTCGGTACACCGATGGCGCAAGGCCTGCATCCAAGTTTTATCGGGCACCAAGACACCGGCCTCGGCCTGTATGGTTTCGGCCAGTACAAATGCGGTTTGATCATCAATATGCGCCAGATCGGCGAGCTGATTATAACGAAGGCGGGTAACACCGGGTAGTAAGGGCCGAAAGGCCTGTTGCCAATACTCATCGCCCATCAAACTCAAAGCACCCTGGGTACTCCCGTGATAGGCATTGAAAAAAGAGATCATCTTCGTGCGACCGGTAACGCGTTTCGCCAATTTCATGGCTCCTTCGGTGGCCTCGCTGCCACTGGTAGTAAAAAAAACGGCGTTTAAGCTATCGGGTAAGTGCCGGGTAAGCGCATGGGCATACCGAACCTGTGGCGATTCGACCATCTCCCCGTACACCATCACATGCATATACGTAGCCGCCTGATCCTGCACGGCTTTTATCACCGCCGGATGACCGTGCCCCAGGTTGCAGACACTGATGCCGGAGATCAGATCGAGGTATTCCTTTCCGTGCACATCCCGGATCGTCGTGCCGGATGCACTGGCTACCTCAATGGCCAATGGCGAAGGCGATGTTTGTCCGACATGTTGCAGAAAAAGCTGACGTTGATTCATAGGAAAATGAGCGAAACCGTGCGTGGTTAAATCCGTAATTTTAAACGTTCGTTTACCGGCGATTTTTTTTCAAAATTAATACATAATGGCTCATATCTACCCTGTCAATGGAATCATGCCTCAACTTGGACAACGATGTTTCGTAGCCCCCAATGCCACACTGGTTGGCGACATCATCACCGGTGATGATTGCAGCTTTTGGTTCAATGCCGTGGTGCGTGGTGATGTAAACGCCATTCGAATCGGAAACAAAGTCAATATTCAGGACGGCGCCATCATTCATTGCACATATCAGAAATGTGGCACGATCCTTGAAAATAATGTCAGTGTCGGACACAATGCCATTGTACATGGTTGCGTTATTCACGAAAATGTGCTAGTTGGGATGGGCGCCATCATTATGGATCAGGCTGTGATCGGGAGCAACAGCATCATCGCAGCCGGAGCCGTGGTTTTGGAAAAAACGGTGGTTGAACCCGGTTCGGTTTATGCCGGTGTTCCGGCCAAAAAAGTAAAATCGGTGAGCCCGGAGCTGATGGAAGGGGAAATTCAACGCATTGCGAACAATTATTTGACCTATAGCCGCTGGTTCAAGGATTTATGAGGCATTTGTTATCTTGCACGCTTCACTGAATCATGGAACCATGCGACCACTCATCATCCTTGCACTGATTGCCTCATTGTGTTTGAGCAGTTGTTCCCTTTTCCGACGGCCAAAATATGGTTGTCCGGTAAGCGGATCGTCCCTGGGCGCCGAGCGGTTGAGTGATCAGAGTCGGGATGTGCAAAAAGCCATCCGGAAATCGAAATACCGGGGTGGCAACAAATTTGGATACTGATTTTTTTAATACCCATAAACCCATACCCTATGTCGTACCAACTCAAAACAAAAACCGGAGGAACCGAAGCCGTAATCGATGACAACTGCGGCATCTCAAAATTTTACGCAATCGCCAATACACTGGCAGAACACCTCAACGTCGATTTTATTAATCAAGTGGATGATCAAGACAATCTAGACTGGGATTTTAGATACAAAGGCCAATGCCTGACCCTGCATTACAACATTTTTGAAGGGGTGAGTATTTTTCCCCAACGCATACAGTCGCTTCGAAAAGATAACATGGCCGTCATGGAACTGGCCCATTTTCTGGAACGCCGGGCATTTTAATCAATAGGAAACCGGATCGATGCTGTCGAGCATATTCAGGTAACTCTGATATCGCTCAATAGATATGCTGTCGTCGTCGCGGGCCAGTGCTTTTTTTATGGCACAACCCGGTTCGTTGATGTGCATGCAGTTGTTGAACTGACAATCGTTCAAACGGTCACGCATTTCGGGGAAGTAATGGGATAGTTCCTCGCGCGCAATATCGACAAGTCCCAACTCGCGAATGCCGGGTGTATCTATCACTGAGCCGCCCCCGGGCAGATCGAACATCTCCGCAAAAGTTGTTGTATGCAACCCTTTACCACTCCAGGCACTTACGGCACCTGTTCGTAAAGCGAAGTCGGGAAATAAGGTATTGATCAGGGTGGATTTGCCTACGCCGGAATGTCCGCTCAGCAGGGTGGTTTTTGCATGCAGGATATCCAGCAACACATCGATGCCTTTTTTTTCGTGCACGCTGATGCCAAAACTTCGATACCCAATGGTGCGATACCGCTCAAGGCATTGCTCCAGGGCCTCGTGGTCAGCCGCTGTTAACAGGTCGGTTTTGTTGAATACCAGCACAGCGGGAATATGATAGGCTTCACAGGTGATCAGAAACCGGTCGATGAAACCGGTCGATGTTTTGGGTTCTTTGAAGGTGGAGATCAACACCGACTGATCCAGATTCGCGGCAATGATATGATGTTGTTTTTTTCGCTGGGGCGATACGCGTACCACATGATTTTTTCGTTTATGGATCTCCGTGATAACGGCAGTATCTACATGATCAACATCCTCAACCGTAACCCAATCACCAACTGCTATCGGGTTTGAGGTACTCAGCCCGTCGAGTTTGAACTTTCCGGCAAGCCGTACGCTGGCAAAAACGCCGGTTTCAGTTTTAACCTGATACCAGCTACCGGTAGACTTATATACGGTGGCTTGCATGTTTAATGTAGATAGTGAGCGACAATTGGCAGTCGTCTGCCAATACCGAATGCTTTAGACGATACGCGGATTATGGGGCAAAACTGATTTCGTTTGTATTCGTTTCGATTGACCATGCCCAGTACCCGGTCGGTCAGGGCCGGATCAAAACCCTGTGCCTTGATCTCGCGAGGTCCTTGCCGGCGTTCAATATATTGGTACAACAACGCATCCAGTGTTGGATAATCAGGCAACGTGTCGCTGTCTCGCTGATCGGGCCTCAATTCGGCACTGGGTTCTTTCTGCAAGATGTTGATGGGTATACGTTCTTCCCTTCGATTGATGTAACGGGCCAGCGCATACACTTGCTCTTTGTAACAATCGCCTAATACCGATAAGCCCCCGGCCATATCGCCATATAAGGTGCCATACCCGGTTGCCAGTTCGCTTTTATTGGAGGTGTTCAACAGAATATACCCTCGTTTATTCGCCAGCGCCATCAGGATGTTCCCCCGTATGCGGCTCTGTATGTTTTCCTCGGCTAAACCCGGTGCTTGTCCGGCAAAATACGGATCGAGTGTTTCCAGCAGTTGTCGGTTGACATCCGTGATGGAAATGATATGATGGGGATTCTGCAAGCGCTTGTTCAGTTCAACCGCATCGGTTACCGAATGTTCGCTGGAATAGGGCGAGGGCATCAGCACAGCCAGCACCTGCTCGGCACCCAAAGCATCAACGGCCAGTGCCAGTGTTACGGCGCTGTCAATCCCCCCACTGCTACCCAAAATGGCTTTATGAAAGCCCATCTTGGAAAAATAATCACGGATGCCGGCAACCAGGGCTTGATAAACCTGCCCGATATTTCGTTCGGGATCAAATTGAAGGGGTTCACACGGGGTTACGGGCATATGATCACTGGCTACTAAAACCGGACAATCAGCGATGGAGCCATCAGGTTGGACGGCAATCTGCACATAGGCTTCCTCGAAGGATGACAACCGACAACGAAGATTGCCGCGACCGTCAACTACCATCGACTGCCCATCAAACACCAGTTCCGTCTGGCTGCCAACGGTATTGCAATAGATCACGGGCAGACCGTATTTTCGTACCTGCTCACTCAATACCCAGAGGCGATCCTCGGGATGTGTATAATCAAACGGAGACGCGGAAATATTGATCAGGATAGTGGGTTGCTGTTGATGTAGGACATCCATGGGTGAAAATCGGTACAGTGGATTTTCGCCAACATTCCAGATGTCCTCACAGATCGTAAGTGCGATGCGGTGATTTTTGTATTCGATCACCTGCCAGGAAGAGGCGGGTTCAAAATACCGGTATTCATCAAACACATCATAGGTAGGTAAGCAGGTTTTTTGAACAACGGACTGAATCTGACCATCAACGATGAAATACGCTGCGTTGAACAGATCCTTACCGGCCTTATCTGGATTGACCTGCGGCGCACCAACAATCACGGCGATTCCGGCCGACGCTTGGGCGATGATTTGCAACGAAGCCTCGCATTGTTCAATAAAATCATGAAACTCCAGAAAATCACGGGGCGGGTACCCGCACACACTGAGCTCGCTGAATACGATCAGATCAGCACCTTCCCGCCGAGCCGCTTCAATCGCCTGTTTGATTTTGGAGGTATTCCCTTCAAAGTCGCCGATCCGGTAATTCTGTTGTGCAAGCGTGATCTTCATAAATCAGCGCTAAAATTACCCAAAAAACCGCGAACAGCCCCGAAACCCACTATTGAGAGTGGCTTGTGTTGTACTTTTGTTCGGCATGTTTATGAAAAACACATTGATTCTATCCCTGATCGCTATCACACTGGTTCGCTGTGGACAAACCGAGCAGATGCCGGATGTAAGCGGCATCCCGATGCCCGTGACGGTCTATCGGTCTGAGCAGGACCTGTTCTCATTCGATAGCACGCAGGCTGCGGCCGGATTAACCCTGCTTCATCAGAAAGATCCGGTTTTCAGTGAATTCTTACAACACCAGATCTTAGAGATTCCGCAGAACATTGACTCCAGCCAACTGACTGCTATCGTTGGCAGTTATCTCAAACAATATGAGCCGGTTTTCAAGGAGTCGGCAACAACATTCAAGCAATTCAAACCCATCGAAGACGAAATTCTACTCGCCTTTCGGCTGGCCAAACACTACCTTGGCGATCGGTTTAAGGCACCCCAAAAACTGATCACCTATATCGGTCCGTTCAACGACTGGAGTAACATTCTTTCACCAAACGGAGATGTATACATTGGATTACAGTACCACCTGGATACCCCAAGCACGTTCTACCAGCATCCGCTGTTTAAAGAACATTACCCCGACTATATCACCCGACGATTCATTCCGGACAATATTGCTGTTCGTACCGCAGAAAATGTCATGTTGGATCTTTACCCGGAAACAACCGAGGAGAAAACCCTGATACAGCTTATGATTGAAAAAGGGAAACGGCTTTATTTACTGGAAAAACTGCTTCCTAAAAAACCCAAGCACCTGCTGATTGGCTATACAAAAAATCAATATGACGCTTGTATGCAACAACAGGCGCAGATCTGGAATTTGTTTTTACATGACGACCGGTTGCAAACCATGAACATAACAAACATCCGTTCTTATATCGGCGATAGTCCGAAAACACAGGAACTCGCGGAAGATGCCCCGGGCAATCTCGGTTCATTTACCGGTTGGCAAATTATACGTCAATACATGAAAAAGTTTCCGGAAACAGCCATGCATGAAATGATGATGCTATCGGCTGAGGAGATCCTGCAAAAAGCCAAGTACAAACCTTAGTTAAGCGCCGGTGGTTTACCCAAATCGCGCATCATCCGAAAATGAGATCCGACGGCCTGCCAGAAACTGACATGATGGTTGTATGGAATATTATTTTCTACGCAGTGTTTTTGGACAATGGCGCTGATTGCCGGATAGTGCACATGACTGACTTTTGGAAACAAATGATGTTCAATTTGGTAGTTCAAGCCGCCAACAAACCACGAGAGCACTCGATTCCCCATGGCAAAATTGGCTGTAGTTCGCACTTGGTGTTCGGCCCAGGCGGTTTCAAGATGAACGACTGATCCTTCCTCAACATATTCGAAGGTGGTGTCTTCGACCACATGCGCCAATTGAAACACAATGGCAAGGGAAAGTCCCATCATCGCATTCATGATCATGTATCCGATAAACCAGGCACCCACACCCCATACCTGTATCGGCAAGACGATGAATACCGTGATGTAATAGACTTTAGTACCCCAGAATACCAAGTGGTTTATCCAGGTCATTTTCCAGGCGGGTGTTCGGTAAATCTTTCGTCCGAAATATTTGGTGAAGTCCATCACAAACACCCAAAACAGCGTCGTTAACGAATAGACGAGCACCATGTAAACATGCTGTATGCGATGAAATGGCTTCCAGGGTTGTGTCGTGCATTGACGAATGATCGGACTCTTGGCGATATCATCATCCAATCCGTCCACATTGGTGTAGGTATGATGAATAATATTGTGCTTCTGTTTCCAAAAAAACGCATTGGCACCAAGACCATTAGACGCGATCAGTCCCATAAAGTCGTTCAATCGGTTTGACTGGCTATAACTACCATGGTTGGCATCATGCATCACACTGAATCCGATGCAAGACATTAAAAATCCAAGCAGGGCACAGCAGCCAATGGCTAACAAGGTTGAGGGCTGCCACAACATCAAGGTCAAATAGAGCCCAAGGGCGGTCCCCAGGAGGATGAATGATTTGAGGTAAAGCCGTATATCGCCTGTAGGTGCAATCTTGTTCTGCTGGAAATAGGCATCAACATCCGCTTTGAGTTGTTGAAAAAAAGTATTGTTTCGGTTGTTGAATACGAGTTTTGACATGTTGGATAATAAAGTCAGTTGAGCATTGCCGGTGTAATCAGTTTAAATTCCGGAATAGCCACCTGAAAGGTTGTATGATTATGTATGTTTTTCAATGTGTAGGTTCCCTGCATTTTACCGATCTCATGTCGAAGATGACAGGCACTGATATACTGATATCGATCGCCGGGTTGAATGAGCGGTTGCACACCCACGACCCCTTCTCCTTCCACTTCACGGGTTTCGGTACTCCCATCCGTAATCAGCCAATGCCTGCGAAGCAACTGTACCGGAAAGACATTACCGTTTACGATGGTGATGCGATAGGCAAACGTGAATTGACGCTCAGCCGGGTTACTATACGTTTCCTGGTAAGCCGTTTCTACCTGTATTTCAATCCCTCCGGAAATTTTGGAATGCATCGGGATAAATTTCGTTCAATGTACTGAATTTTTACGAACGAATACTGCTTTGTGGAAAGGAAATGAGCCGCTTAAGCCTGCTTGCGTTTACACAATCGACCATTAACGAATACGAGATTGTGTATATCCATTTTGCTGGAGCCAACGCAGCACTTTCTCACGATGATCCCCTTGCAGTAAAACCAGCCCGTCTTTAGCCGAACCACCTGTTCCGCAAGTATTTTTCAGCTTTTGTGTTAGGTGCTGCAAATCAGCATCAACACCGATGAAGCCTTCAATGAGCGTAACCTGTTTTCCGGCCCGTTGTTTTTTGTCGAGCAAAATGCGCAAGGGTTGATTGGCCGGCGCCGGGGTTTCCTGTTCCGTATCTGATTCCGACTGCATAAACGCGGGATTGGTGGAATAAACAAACCCCGAGGTTGTTGATTTTTTTTTCATGCTATTCGCTTTTGATCCTTGCTTTCAAACTCATGTCCACCGCAGTTGCCTGATGGATGATCGCACCGCAGGAGATATAATCAACACCGGTAACCGCATACTGTCGAATGTTGTCATAATGAATACCACCACTGGCCTCGGTTTCGGCGGCATCTCCGATCAGATCAACCGCTTTTTGAACATCCGCTGGCAAAAAATTATCGAGCATGATGCGATGAGCGCCCCCTACACGAAGAACCCGCGAAACGTCATCAAGAGACCGGGTCTCAATCTCGATTTTCAATTCCGGCTTGACCCGCTGTACGTATTGTTTGGCGCGCTCCAGGGCGTTCTCAATCGAACCACAAAAATCAATGTGATTGTCTTTCAGCATGATCATGTCATATAATCCAAACCGATGATTATGACCGCCGCCGATACGCACTGCTTCTTTTTCAAAAAGCCGGAAATTAGGCGTGGTTTTCCGGGTGTCGAGTAAGCGAGCCTTCGTGCCAACCAGCTGTTCGGAATACCGACGGGTTTGCGTGGCTATTCCCGACATGCGCTGCAAGATGTTCAAGGCTAATCGCTCTGTCTTAAGTATTGCATGAACGGAGGCGTCCACGGTAAAGGCAACTGTACCCGCTTCCACGAGGTCTCCATCCTGTACGAAGGGGATGAACCGGGCTTCTTGGTCGGTGAGGGAAAATAATCGTTGAACAATAGTCAAGCCGGCGAAAACAGTCGATTGCTTGACCAATAGTTGCGCTTCACCACGCGCTTGCGGATCGATGCTGGACAATGTCGAATGATCTCCGTCACCGACATCCTCCACCAGGGCGGCCAACAAGGCTTGCTCCAGGGTCTTGTGCAAAGTCATGGCACAAAGGTACGCAGGCAAGACTATACAGTTGGTCCAGACTCAGCCCAGTCTGATTTCACGAAGCCGCCAACCGAATGCAGTTTGATGCCAGTATAATGAAGTGCGGATGGCGACACCCCGGCCACTCCACTCAACAACGACCATGCAGGCCTGAGCCGAATGTACATTATGCAACTTCCTATACGTATGCAGGCTGTTCGTAGATACCGTTTGCAATAAAAAGGCCATAACAGCCGTAACGCCTGTTGCCCGCGGAGCATCGTGTTCATACAATTGCACTTGCGGATCGAACATCGACTGAATCGGCGCGGTTTTTTGTTGTTGAAAGGCCTGCATCAATCGGTCGATGGCCGGTTCGGAAGCACGAATGGATGTACAAATCAACAAAAAGGCGATAGCTGTCAGGCTGTATTTCATACGTAGTCATTTTGGGTGTCTACTGTGTGAACGACGTCCGACACCCTTTATTGTACAGATGGATGGAAATCCCTTTTTTTAAGCTTTTTTTAAGCCACTCTATTGAAGTAGTTTTACAGGACATGATGGACGGGTAAACCCAGTTCTTCATCATTTTCCGATCACTGAAAAAGAAACCATGAAAGCAACGCGCGTATTACTGATGATCATGGATGGATGGGGGCTGGGCCAGGTCCGCTCTCAGGATGCCATCCAACACGCCAACACGCCATTTGTGACAAGTTGTTATGCAAACTATCCCAACACCACCCTTATAACCTGCGGTGAGGAGGTAGGACTCCCGGCCGGTCAAATGGGCAACAGCGAGGTTGGCCACCTGAATCTGGGTGCCGGTCGCATTGTGTATCAGGAGCTGGAACGAATCAATGTAGCCATCCGTAACGGATCCTTTGCCCAAATGCCCGCTATCCTACAGGCAATCGACTACTGCAACCAACATCAAAAAACACTTCACCTCATCGGACTGGTCAGTGATGGTGGTGTTCATGCTCACATTAACCACCTGAAAGCACTGTTAACCATTTGTCATGAGAAACAAGTCAACCGGGTGCTCATCCATGCCTTCACGGATGGACGCGACACCGATCCCAAATCCGGTCTTGGTTTCATCCGGGACTTGATGGCGCATGCCCAAAAAACCACCGGACAAATCGCAACGATTACCGGTCGGTATTATGCGATGGACCGCGATAAGCGCTGGGAACGAGTCAAAAAAGCCTATGATGCGCTCACTGCCGGTATCGGACAAAAAAGTTCGGATCTGGAAAAAAGCATCGAAGACGCCTATGCAGCGGGTATCACCGATGAGTTTATTGAGCCGATCATCCAGGCCAACCTAGAAGACCCTCGCATACACGAAGGCGATGCAGTAATTTGTTTTAATTTCCGGACAGACCGCTGCCGTGAAATCACGGAGGCGCTGACCCAACAGGCCTTTCCGGATCACTCAATGCACCCGTTGGCGCTCCACTACACCACGATGACAGAGTACGATCAATCGTTTCGCAACGTTCATGTGGTCTTTCAAAACGACAACCTGACTGACACCTTAGGCGAAGTGCTCAGCCGCGCGCATAAAACACAATTGCGTATTGCCGAAACCGAAAAATACCCGCATGTCAGCTTCTTTTTCAGCGGTGGCCGCGAGTTGCCGTTCGACGGTGAAAACCGCATTATGATTCCATCACCCAAGGTAGCGACCTATGACCTGAAGCCGGAGATGAGTGCGTCCGAAGTCGCCGCTGCCACGATTCGGGAAATGGATGAAAAAACACCGGACTTTATTTGTTTGAATTTTGCCAATGTAGATATGGTTGGACATACCGGTGTTTGGGATGCTATTGTCAAGGCCGTGGAAACCATTGATCATTGTGCCCAACAAGTTGTTGAGGCAGCTCTTCGAAAGCAATACACGGTTCTGCTCACTGCAGATCATGGCAATGCGGATGTGGCCATCAATGAAGATGGTAGTCCCAACACAGCGCACTCAACCAATCCGGTGCCCTTGTTTTTGATCGATGCAACACGACAGGGAACACTGAAACCCGGAAAATTAGGTGATATTGCCCCAACGATTCTCTCCATGATGGGCATTCCGATTCCGGCGGCCATGACCGGCTCGGTCTTGGTGGAATCATAGATCGTACCGGATTTTAACCTTTGAACACACCCCCTTCTTTAATCGGTCAATATCTTTGCAGAATGAAACGAATTTCTTTTTCAATTTTATTGCTGTCGTTTTTTTGGATATCCTGCTCATCCGATAAGCAATCATCCGGACAGACTGAATCAGACGAACCGGTTACTTTTTTCCCGGTACACCGTTTTTTTCAAGGCGAGCTGTATGAAATCAAAAGCAAGGGTATCGGGCCTCTCTGTAAAACCAGCAGCCGTGGGATAACCGATTCGGTTTGGCTTCGGCACGAACAGCTGGACTCAGCTTTCGCTGATTTCCTGCAACCCGCCATCGACTCCGTGTCTCTTTCTCCCTATTTCAAAGAAACCAGCTTTTTAGATGCAACCATTAACGCCTTTACCCTGGATTCGGAACCAAAATACACACCAATACCGGATAGTATCCCCTGGAAAAAATGGAGTGTGTATATCGATCCGGTCAGTCAAAAAGTAAAACGGGTTTACCTGACAAAAAGTGCCGGCGGCGAAAAAGAATGGCAACTGACGTGGAACGCCGGTCGTTCATGCAAAATATTGTTGATTGATAAGACAACCGGTGTTGCCGAACCGATCGAACGGGAAACGACCATCACGTGGGATTTTTAAAAATCCGACGGCACAGGCTATGGAAAAAAATCAATTTCTGCGCATCGCCCCTACCTTACCCAACGACCCGGGTATCTATAAATATTACGACCAAGCCGGCCAGCTACTATATGTCGGTAAAGCCAAACACCTGCGAAAACGAATAACCAGTTATTTTACCGGCCAGGCTGATCATGCTAAGACCATCGAACTTGTTCGTAAAATCGAATCCATCGAGTGGACCATCGTAGATAATGAGGAAGATGCGTTTTTTTTGGAAGACTCGCTGATCAAACAATACAAACCGCATTACAACATCCGGCTGAAGGATGATAAGACCTACCCTTACCTGGTCATCCGAAAAGAACCCTTTCCGCGGGTGTTTATCACGCGGCGGAAAAAGCAAGACGGATCCATCTATTTTGGGCCGTATACCTCCACGCAAAATATCCGGGAGATTCTTTCGTTTGTGAAAGCCTTGTTTCCGCTTCGCAGCTGTACCCTGCGTCTCTCTGCAAATAATATCAAGCAAAAAAAGTTTAAAGTCTGTTTGGAATATCATCTCGGCAACTGTAAAGGCCCCTGTGAGGGCCTGCAAACCGAAGCAGATTATCAGGCAGGCATCGAACGATTACAATCCATGATCCGTGGCGATATCCGACCACTCACCGATCATCTCAAATCGACGCTGAAAGACCTGGTAGCAACCCTGCAATTCGAACAGGCAGCGCAGGTGCAATCAAAACTCAATCAATTACAAGATTATAAATCAAAATCCGCCGTGGTGAATATGCGGACCAATACAGTGGACGTCTTTCATCTGTTGACAGTCGGCAATCATTCGTATGTCAACTACCTAGCCGTTCGGCACGGAAGTATCATACATTCCAAGAATATCGAATTAATTCAAACCCTCAACGAAAGTCCGACTACGGTGCTTAATCATGCCATTGCTCAGTTACGCGACCTCTACAATAGCGAAGCCCCGGAAATCATTCTGCCGTTCGACAGCCACTATCCCGACCATCGGGTGCGCTGCGTCGTACCGAAATCGGGTGAAAAAAAGAAACTACTGGACCTCTCTGAAAAAAATGTTCGCTCCTTCAGCGAATCAATGGCCAAAAAGACCTTGTTGAACACCAACCATGAGCCCAAACCGATGGCGGATACCCTGGACAAGCTCCAGGTTCTGCTTCAATTGAAAGAGCGTCCGGAACACATCGAATGTTTCGACAATTCCAATATTCAGGGGGCGTTTCCGGTAGCCGCTATGGTTTGCTTCAAAGAAGGGGTGCCCGATAAAAAAGAGTACCGACACTATCACATCAAATCGGTGACAGGGATTGACGATTTTGCTTCGATGCGTGAAATCGTTTACAGACGATACAAACGATTGCGCGATGAGCAGAAACCATTTCCTAACCTAGTGATCATTGATGGCGGGAAAGGGCAGCTGAACGCCGCCTGTGAAAGTTTACAGACCTTGGGGATTTACGGCCGATTCACAATTATTGGACTAGCCAAAAACAACGAAGAGCTTTTTTTTCCGGGCGATTCTGCGTCTGTCCGCTTAGACTGGAACAGTCCTGCCCTCAGCTTGCTCCGTCGCATACGGGATGAAGTACACCGGTTCGGACTTCGGTTTCACCGAGACCAGCGCAGTCGTGGAATGCGTCATGATTTTTTGACCAACATCAAAGGCATTGGATCCGAAACAGCGGAACGGCTTTTACGGAAGTATAAATCGGTTGCCAAAATTAAAGCCCTCTCATTTGATGTGCTGTCTGCCGAAATCGGCATACACCGGGCACAACTTATTTTCGAAAAACTGCATGGCGTATAATGCAAAACGCCCCGTAGGGGCGTTTTGACAAAGATGGTGTTATAGAAAAATTAATAACTCCAGGCGTTTTGTTCTGCGTTATGGATCTTGTTTTTGATTTCCTCTCCCTGATACAATTGGAGCATGGGCTTGCCACTGAGTCCCGGAATCTCATCTAATCGCATATTTCTGGCATTATCGCCGGAATATTTATAGATACGACCGGAGAACATGCGATTCTCAAACAGCTCCTCCCAGGTCATCCCCACCCCAAAATTCTTTGGATTATACACCTGGTAAGTAGACAGAATTGGACGAAAATCGGGGTAGTAAATCCAAAAAAGGTCAGTGGGGCCTAAATTAACACCAGTGCTTTGTACAATCACGTCTTTCACCGGCGCAATACCCAGTATTCGCCAAAAAAGCCGTGAACTCTCCCGATCGAATACCACTTCTTCTTTAATCCGGAAACGGTATATTGAAGAATCCGGGTTGAGTTCCGGACGCATCGGTTGAGGTGGTAATGGATTACCGGCCGAATCATACTTTACGACCATAATTTCTTCACCCAATAGTTTAGTTGCTATTTCACCGATAGTGAGTGGCTTGGTAAACCGATCGTCTTCAAAAGCGGTAATGCCACTTGTGCTATCGGCCAAGGCTTTCATGAGAATGTAAAGGAACCGTTGGTTACCGTTATTGGCGTCGGCGGGGTTCATGAACGGCAGGTTGATTTTTTCGCGGGCATCGATCTCACGCCAGAGTCGGTGACGGAAAACCACATCATCGGCCCGCAAATGCTCATACGCCAGGGGCGTACGATCACGCAGAGGGGATACTTCATTCACTGCCGCATCCAAGCGTTTGGATTCTAACACTACCGGAACCGGGAGGCTATCCTTTTTGGGTGGCGTTGGTGCCGCTACAGTGGTAGGCTGTGCCGGTTGTACGTTTGCCGTGGAAGACCGGTTGGTGGATCTCCGCGAGGAGTTCCGACGGCGCTGTGCATCGGCATCCGTGGCCAGTACCAATAACAGACTCAAACCCAACAGGGAGCGGAAAATGAATGAATAATTCATATATGTGATTTTAATAGAGGGTATACGCTTTGGATTCGATCACACGAGGCCCATCGGGTCCCTGTACTTTGATATTATCAAATGTAATGGAGGAACCAGGAATACAACGATTCAACTCTCCACTGATACTGGAAAGACTGTTTCCGGAAATTTGTTTAACAACAGGCGCACCACTGAAACCGGCTCCGGAGAAATAAACGGTCGCACTCACCACATTGAATTTAAGATCAAAGTCAAAGCCTTCGCCCATATCAGCCCTGCAGTAACTCTGGGTTTTGAATTCAACCGAAGGCACCCGTGTTTTACCGCTACCTACTTTAAAGATCGGATCGGGAATACGCTTCACACGGAACGGAAACTGCGCTGTTTTTCCATCAGCCGTAACCGTAATGGTTGCATTGGTTCCAATGGCACTTGGACGAACGATGCGATTGGCATTGCTACCGGAAAGTGAACAACCGCTGCCGGATACTGAGGTCTTGTCCCAACCGGACGGAGAACCGATGGTGATGGGGTTATCCACGCCATAATAAAACACGTTCATTTTATCGGCCATGACTGCAGCTACACCCGGTGTACCCACAGTGTATTTCACCACTTGGTTAACCACCTGGTCTTTGCCATCCTGATCTTTATATTTTACCGTTACATTGACAGATTGCTCCCCTGAACCGCTCACCGGAATCGTTTTCAGCGCTTTCCCGTCAAGTCCGATGGGAACGTTTGACCCGCCAATGGTAACTGTTGGTACAACATCGCTGGAGTATGCCCCCAAACCAGCCGTGATATCGATTGTTTGACCAGGCATGGCGTAATTGGAACTTTGTCCAACCAGGGCCGCGAACTTGTCAAATTTGATTTTCACTTTACCTAATTGTTCAGCAGACAAATTGAGCGCCTTGTTCTCTACGTTTCGGACATCGTTCTGAAACTTGCTCAGAATGGTCAGTGCCGCAACGGTAGGTGTCATGTGGAAATAGAAATGTTCAAAATCCAACTCATTTTTTCCGTCTTTGGACTTGATTTTATCTTCTACAGTAAGTGGGAAGTTCGCTGACATCCCTTTTTCGATCACCGGATCAATTTTGAGTATGGCCTCTCTGTATTGTTTCAATTTTTCAATAAACTCCTTCCCTTTTGTTGTCGTTTGACCGTCCTTTTTTACAGTAAAAAGACGGGTAGCCGCTTCAAGATCGTCTTCCTTGAATTTCGGTTTGCCATTTTCATCTAAATCTTTGAGTTTACACTCTTCTTTCAATGACTCTTTCAATGCATCAATGTATTCATACATCGACTTGGAGAGGTCCTGAATTTGTTTTGCTTTCGGCGCCCAATATTCGGCTTTTTCACGAAGACCGGGATCCGATTTGGAGTCGTTAATATAGTCCACAAGCACTTTGCTGGACTTGGAAACATTAAAGTTGGATTTCTGCAGACTATCATCCACCACCTTGAACGCATTCAAGATTTCGGAGGAGACGTTCAGCGCCAACAATGCCGTGAGCACCAGATACATCAGGTTGATCATCTTCTGCCTGGGCTCTTTAGGTAAAGCCATATACTAAAGGTATTAAGGTATTAAGAATTGATTTCGAGAATTACAAATGAAAGACGATTGATTACTTGCCTTGCATGGCGCTCAGCATACCGCCGTATACATTGTTGAGGCGGCTGAGGTTGTTCGCCAGGGTAGCAATTTGTTCTTTCGCTTTTTGGGCATCTTCCACACTGCTCATCATGGCTTGGCTGGCTTCGGCCATCTTACCATAGAAACTGTTCAGCGCTTTCAAGTGATTGTTGCTCTCTTTCAATTCGAGTTCGTAAATCGTATTCAGTGAACCTAAGTTCTTCGTCAGCACCTGAACTTGCTCATGGAAACCGCGGGCACTCTCTGCAGCATTGTTGAATGATGACATGGTATTGGCGCTGTTGGTGAAGGCCGTAGACATCGCACCAATGGCAGTTGTGGCTTCTTTGGTTTTAGCAGAGAAGTCGCCGGTTGATTTTACGATATCGCTCACATCGCCGATGTTTGTGACCGTGGTATTCAATTTCTGGAAGCTTTCGCTGAGTTTTTTCAGGTTTGCCGGCGTGATATCGGCGTCCTTCATCATTTTATCCATGGCTTCGAGTGGACTTTGACCTGCAGCCGCTTTGGCCGGCGCGTGGCTATGATCCTCTTCTGCTTTGAAAATGATGTACAGAACACCATACATCAAGAATATCACCGCTTCTGTAATCAGACCAACTTTCAAAAGAATATCGGCATGCTCACCGTGTAAGATTTTTTCAAGGGCACCATAAATTACGACCGCCGCAGCTACTGATACGGCTACGTCCATCCATTTACCAACTTTTGCAGGGATTTTTACAGAAGACATGTTTGTTTGATTTTGGGGTTTATTTTAGGGGTTTGTTTTTACATGCATTCGACATGACACCTTCTGTTCAGCCAGAAAGAGTCCTGTTGTACGTTTAGTTTTTTTTACGATACAGTTTGTTTTGGTCGGGAACGATTAACGGCGACGGGCTGCGGTTGGAGGCAGATCCAGCACGCAACGGAATCCGATGTATGCTTTTGCCGTATCTTGATATTCATATGAACGAGTACTCGTTTGAAGGTAATAGCCGATATCTTTCCAGCTTCCGCCGCGAACGACTTTGCGTTTCATACGGGGAGGATCTGTTTCAGAGGCATTCCAGCGAACATCCGGATTCATATCATGCTGGTAAGCATATCCGCCTTCATGAAAGAGCGAAGAAGTCCATTCGGCCACGTTTCCGGACATATTGTATAAACCGAAGTCGTTCGGCCAGTAGGCATCAGCCCGCACGGTGTAGAACCCACCATCTTCGGGATAATTTCCTCTGCCAGGCTTGAAGTTTGCCAACAGACATCCTTTTTTATTGCGCAAATAGGGACCGCCCCATGGATACATAGACTGGCTGCGTCCGCCGCGGGCAGCATATTCCCACTGCGCTTCGGTTGGCAGGCGGAAATCCGCTTCTTGAATTCGTTTTTTGTATTGGAGGAATGCATTTAGATACATCGTTCTCCACTGACAGAAGGCCGTAGCCATTTTCCAGTTCACCCCAACGACCGGATAGTTTCCGTAGGCAGGATGACTGTAGTAATTACGGGCCATCGGATCATTATTGGAATAGGTAAAGTCACGAACCCAGCACAACGTGTCAGGATAAACCTCTACCGGTGTTTTGCGGATAAACTCGGAACGGGCCTTGGTTTGATCCCGGTTTTGAGCAGCGGCGTTGTAATCAAAATATTCTGATTGGAAAATGATTTTCTTGGCATCAATTTCTTTCTTGCCAAAAATGCGGTTGTCAGCGGTTACGAGCAGGCTTTCAATTTTTTCGAGAATGTTTTTCTCCTTCCACATGTCTTTGGCCTTTTTCCAGTCAACGTATTCGGTACCACCTTCTGTACGCTTGTAGCCAATCAGTTTGGCCGCGATCGAATCACGGACCCAGTTGGTGAACATGCGATATTCATTGTTGGTAATCTCTGTGGCGTCCATCCAGAAGCCACTGATTGAAACCGATTTGTTTCTGGCGGTATAGTTGTAGTATGGATCTTCATCGCTGGGTCCCATGTGGAACGTGCCGGGTGGCACATAAATCATGCCGGGAGGACGGGTTGGTATGTACTTGTTTCCGGGAGCAACACCATGCAACTGGCCATCGTTGGGCAATGCACCGTTTTTGCTTCCTTTTCCACCAAGCAATTTACAACTACCCATCCCGATGATCAGGGCACTTGATAAGAGCAACAGATAAAGCCGATTCGTCATTTTTTCTACTTTGAGAGTGATGGCAAATGTAATGATAATTTCATTTCAAAATCAAAATTCAGGCCAAGGGGGGTTGTCAAAATGTTAATAATGAGACGCCCATTAAACCATAAACATTCTAAACGGCTAATTTAAGCGTTTATTGTTAACACGAATGTTAAAGTGTTCGAATACGTTTAATGGCCGGTCCAATCGACGAAAACCCTTGTAAAGACTGGTAACACAGGCCCGGCTCACAAAGTTGAATATCGCCAATCGGAAGATGTTGATTATACACAATAGCCATGTCCGGCGGAACGTG
>CAZZJF010000015.1:0-21673 GCA_964654325.1 uncultured Ferruginibacter sp. | reverse complement strand
AAGTAATTGTCCTTGAGTACCTTTCTTATAACCTTTTCCCCAAAAACCACCGGAGCCAATGGCGAACTTGGATTGTTTTACATTATAATTTTCTGTATCGGCTTTCTTCTTTTTAGGCTTTAATTCCGGCTGCTTAACGTCTGTAGATGAAAGATGGTAGGGGTTGTCTCTGCCAACCAGACTATAAATACGATCTGTTTGGTGTTTTTGAAAAACATTTTTGAAAAGAAACGGAACTGCCAAGGCAACAAATAAGCTAGAAACGGCCCAACAAGCGAGGATTATGGTAAAAATAGACCGGTTTCTTTTCATTCGTCTGCGAAGGGCATAGAGCAATAAAAGTGCGCAAGCGGTAAAGGCGATGATGAGTGTCTGGGCCTCAAACAACAAGGTAATGACAAGTAACAAAGCCAGTGAAACGCCGATAATCAGATATACCGCCGGAAATCCTTCTCGATACATGGGCAGTAAAAATGCGAAATAAACGAGTGCAAGACCTGTTTCATTCTGAAGGATAGAGAAAATAGCCGGCACAAAAACGATGGCAGCGGCAATCAGTTGCGATCTTGGTTTATCAAAATCAGTTTCGGGTCTTGAAAGGTATTTAGCCAACGCCAAGGAGGCAAATATCTTACAGGTCTCTACCGGCTGCAGATTCATAAAGCCCAGCGGAATCCAGCTCTGAGACCCTTTTACCGCTTTCCCAACAAAGAAGGTGGCAATCAGCAAGAGTATACCGATCGCATACAAAAGGTTCGGGGTGGCGGTAAAGAACTTGCTGTCGGTTAATAATATGAAAACACCCAGCACCAGGCAAACACAGAAATAAATAAACTGCTTGCTGTAGTTTTTTTTAAACGCGATAAAGGAAGAAAGTACCTCTTGTTCTCCCCGGTATTCAACAGAGAAAATACAAAGAATGCCGATGAGTGCCAAGGCCAGGTATAAGCCAATCAATACTCTATCCATTTGCCCGGAGAATGGTTCTTTCTTTTCGTACATAGTATCAGGGATTGGATGTGGTATCGTCTAACTCCTGTTTTTTAGGCTCAATCATTTCCGGAGTCTTCATTTTGGTTGTATCACGGAGTGGTAATGGACTGGTTGGTTGGGTTTTTTTGTGATTCAAGATCTCTTGTTTGTCAAGCTGATCTTCATCTATGCCGACGGTGTCTTTGATCAGGGTGATATATCCTTTGGCAACAAGATACGCTGTGTCGCCCAAATGCCTCATGGAATCCTGCCGGCGAATCTCTGCATAAATGCGGGGAGGCATAAGGTTCATATCAGATAGCTGGTCGATGCGCTGCAGTCGTGCTTTGTCGGTGATGGAGTCTTTGAGGTATTTTTCAATCATGAGGCCCACAATAGGTGCCGCATAGGTTCCTCCAAAACGACCACTGTTTTCCACCACACACATGATGGCGATTTTAGGTGTATCCCTCGGTGCGAATCCACAGAAGAAGGAGTGGTTAGGCTGTTTTACACCGCGATAGTAATTTTCAACGGTCCCGGTTTTACCGCAGATTACAATATCTTTTACCCGTGCACCAATACCGGTGCCCCGCTCGACAACACCCTGCATGCCATCATGAACCGCCGTAAAAATGCTGTCATGAACGGTCATGGGTTTTATTTTTTGATGGTACTTATCCAAAACATGGTATTCATCTCCGCCTTCGATGGAGTCTACAACATGTGGAATATAGTACCAGCCGCGATTGGCGATATACGCCATTTCATTAGCCACCTGCAAGGGGGTTGCCGTTACTTCACCCTGTCCGATACTGACAGACCGGTACGAACAGAAATTCCATTTTCCTTTTCCATGAATTTTATCATAATAGGCCGGTGTTGGAATGTTCCCGGTTTTTTCAGAGGGCACATCCACGCCCAGCTTTTTGCCTAACCCAAAGCCATACATGTAATTATCCCAATAAGATAGCGCGCTGTCTGTTGATGGAAATTTGGGATTATTGATGACCCGTTGCATCACATTGGCAAAATAGGTATTGTCTGAGATGGTGATGGCGCTTCGAAGGTCGAAGGTGCCGTAATCCAAACAACGCATCGGTTTGGCCGATCCGCAACCGTAAAAAGCGCCACTGCAGGAAAATCGGGAGTCTGTTTGAATGACGCCTTCCTGTAAACCCACGATGGCCTGAAGCGTTTTAAACGTGGAGCCCGGCGAGTAGGTAGCACTGACGGTGCGGTTTAGCAACGGTAGCGCTGGATTAAGAAAGAGTTCGGAAAAATGTTTTCGTCGTTCACTGCCGGTAAGATACTGGGGTTCATAGGTTGGCGATGACACCATGGCTAAAATGCCCCCTGTCTTTGGATCGATGGCAACAATCGAACCCACTTTGTTTTTCATCAGTTTTTCACCCAATTGTTGCAATTCAATGTCCAAGCTGGTATATAGATTTCGTCCGGCCAGGGCAACCGTATCATAAGCCCCATTTTCGAGCCGTTCGGTGAGTCTGTTTTTGTTGTCTCGTTTCCAATATTCAATCCCTCGCTGTCCCATCAGGATTTTTTCGTAACTCCTCTCCAAACCGGTCATACCGGCAAAATCGCCGGCCACATAGCCTTCATCGGGATGTTTCTTCAAAAAGTTGGTATCGACTTCGGCCGTATACCCGAGCACATTCGCAGCTGCCGTATATGGATAGCGCCTTACCGACCGATCCTGTAAATAAAATGCCGGTGCAAATTTGTATAAGGACTCATTCAGAAGCGCTTTTTTTTCATCGGACAGCAGGGGTTCAAATACAGATGGTCTAGACCGGGCGTTTTTGATTATCAGTTCAACCAGTCGTTTGCGAAACTGTGCGGTATCTATTTCCAAAATGGCGCAAAGCGCCAGGGTATCTATGCCCGAAACCTTATTCGGAATAACCATCAGATCGGAAATGGTGGTGTTTTCCAGAATCGCATTTTTAGTTCGATCGTATACCATTCCCCGATCGGGGTAAACCACCTTTCGAAAAAGGCCCTGATCATCGGCCAGTGCACGGTATTTGGAGGAAACAACCTGTAATAAAAAAAGCCGGACAATGATGATAACAAACAAAACAATAACCGCCAGGCGAATTACATTCTTTCTGGGTTCGTTGTATACTGTCACAGCTTGGGCGATTTACGAAGCAAGTTAACCAATATTGTGAAGGCAGCCGATGGTCTTACGCAGTATTGGTTCTGAATTTTTGATTTCGGCCAAATAAAAACTCAATACCCAGGAGTAAAACCAGGGTAACCAGGGTTGAAAAAAAAGTCTTGCTTAAAAAATACCAGAGGTCAGCAAATTGCCATGCCTGTAACAGAAACAACCAGGCGTTGTGTAAAAAAATCAGTACGCCGGCATAAAAGAGATACTGCATGATCCCGCCCATACTTTTAATCGAGGGAGACTCATAGTTCGATTCGGCCGCTTCTTTGGTCAGGAGCATATTGATAATGAATGGCCGGATATACGCAATCAGCACACAGGCCGCCGCATGGAAGCCGGGATGCTCGCGAAAACCGTCTATCGTTAAACCAAGCAAAAAGGAAACCAGCATTAATAATGGTCTGCTTGTTTCGAACGGAAGCCACAAGATGAATACAAAATAGATATATGGTGTAATCCAGTGGTGCAATTGTACCTTATCCAATACCAGGCCCTGTACCAACACAAGCAGAATATACTGAAAACAATATTTGATAATAGTAGCCATGAGGGCGTTATGGTTTGTTTTGAACCTTGTCAATCAGGTTTTGAGCCTTTTGAGCATCGGCCTGTATGATGAGGTGGACGTATGGCAGATTATAAAAATCGGCAGCCGTTTTGATTTTGATTGTTTGAAAATGACTACTTGGATCACTTGAAAAGGAGGTAACCCGACCAATCAGCACCCCTTTTGGAAAAGCCGTACTGAACCCGCTCGTAATGACAGTATCTCCAACGGTTACTTTGGCGCTTTTCGGAATTCCGGTCAGGAAAATATGGTTAGGCAAGGCACCATCCCAGGAGAGCGTACCCACTTCGCCGCCCCGCTGCAGTTTGCCGCTGATATGACTGTCTTTGTGCAGCACACTCATAATGGCCGCGTATTGCTTGTCGACATCTGTCACGATGCCCACCAACTGATTATGCATATTAACCACACCCATTCCCACTCCAATGCCATGTTCCGTTCCTTTGTCCACCACAATATAATTATTCATTTGCGAGACGGAATTAGACACAACAAACGCTGACTTGTACCTGTATTTTTGAACATACACAATGGAATCGATCTTGCTGGTATCCGCATGCATGTGCGCGATCGTATCCGAAAGGACCTGTAATGACGCTTGTTTGTTGAATAGATTTTCCTGTACGGCAATCAGCGAATCATTAACTCGCTGAAGATCAAAATAACGGGCGATGCGGGCATAGCGATCATTGATTTGATGAGAGGCCCGATTGAACGTTCGCCCAAACGATGCCTGATGATATTGACTATACCGAACAATCAGGTAAATGGAAAAAAGCTGCAGGAACAGGAAAAGAATCAGGTTAAAATGTCTTCCTACAAACAGAATGATGTTTCTCAATCGTACTCAGATTTTGGGGACATTGAATCCGAATGACTAGCGCATAACAAACGGGAACCGATCATAATTCTTCAGGGCGATTCCAGTTCCGCGAACAACACTCTTCAGGGGATCATCCGCGATGTGGACAGGAAGTTTGATTTTATTGGTCAGGCGCTTGTCAAGTCCGCGCAAGAGCGAGCCCCCGCCAGTGATATAAAGTCCGCGGCGATAAATATCGGCTGCCAACTCGGGTGGCGTTGTTTCCAGGGCTTTCAGGATCGCCTCTTCGATTTTGAATATGCTTTTGTCCAGGGCTTCCGCAACCTCCTGATAACTGACCATGACTTGTTTGGGAATACCGGTTACCAGATCACGTCCATTAACCGGAATATCGTCTGGTGGATTATCCAGTTCTTTCAGTGCAGCCCCAATTTGAATTTTAATTTGCTCGGCCGTACGCTCACCAATCAATAAACTGTGGTAGCGACGAAGTGCTTCCATGATGTCAGCCGTAAATTCATCACCGGCAATACGAATGCTTTGATCGCAGACGATACCGGCCAGTGCGATAACCGTTATACCGGTTGTACCACCGCCAATATCGATGATCATATTACCAACAGGCTCTTCCACATCAATTCCGATACCCAATGCGGCAGCCATCGGCTCATGAATCAGGTAGACTTCTTTGGCGCCGGCTTGTTCGGCACTGTCCCGAACAGCTCTTTTTTCCACCTCGGTAATGCTGCTCGGAATACAGATCATCATCCGCCAGCTCGGTGCAAACAAGGGCTTCTTCGGATAAACCAATTTGATTAGTTCGCGAATCATGAGTTCGGCCGCATTAAAGTCGGCGATTACGCCATCACGTAGTGGACGAACCGTTCGAATACTCTCATGGGTTTTTTCATGCATCAAGAGGGCTTTCTTGCCAACCGCAAGCAAATTCTTGGGGTTATTCCGATCTAATGCCACTATAGACGGTTCATTCACCACGACTTCATCATTGTGAATGATCAGTGTGTTGGCGGTTCCGAGATCGATTGCAATCTCCTGCGTAAAAAAATTAAAAATTCCCATGATGTATAGCTCACTTTTGCTCAACCGTGCGCAACGGCAAATATGCGCTAAAATAGCCGAATTATCAATCCTAAATGCCTCAAGGTCAAAAGATTTTGCAACAAATTTTCAACCAACTCGATCAGCGATGCGACCGAACTACTAAATAGTTTAGCATGGGGCAGCCTCACCGAATTCATACCCGATGTCTGACCGGTATACCTTGCCCTCGAATTGAATTGTTTCCAGCGAGGCTCGACCCGCCGCCGCCGCGTCGGATATGGTAGCGGCCAGCGCGGTGACGGCAAGAACACGCCCACCGGATGTAACAACTTGCCCATCGGATTCCAAGCGCGTACCCGCATGGTAACACCGAATAGCCGGCTTGTTTCCCTCCAACCCGGTGATTGGCTTACCGACCGGATAAGACCCGGGATAGCCCTGACTGACAGCCACGGTGGTGACGGCAGCCAATGGTGTTGTTCGTACGGTTTGACGAAACGCATCCGGTTGTTTCAACTGCAGGAACAGGTCGACGATATCGTCCTCCATACGCGGAATGACTACTTCGGTTTCGGGATCACCCATGCGGCAATTATACTCAATCACAAACGGCTCGTGGTCACAAATTATCAGTCCGAAAAAAATAAACCCCTCGTAATGCATTGCTTCAGCAGCCAGTCCGTGTAGGGTTGGTTCAATGATGCGGTCCGTTATTTTTTGCCGAAGTACGTCGTCAAAAAAAGGAACAGGACTAACAGCTCCCATACCTCCGGTATTGAGACCGGTATCGCCCTCTCCCACTCGTTTGTAGTCTTTGGCTTCGGGTAAAAGCATGTATCCTTTTCCGTTCGTTAAAACAAAGACGCTGATTTCAATGCCTTTTAAAAACTGCTCAATCACAATAGTATGACCCGCATTTCCGAAGCTGTTATCAAGCAGCATTGATTTGGCTGCCAGTAAGGCCTCTTCATGAGAATCACAAATAAGTACGCCCTTTCCGGCCGCCAGACCATCCGCTTTTACAACAATCGGCAAGGGCTGCTGCTGGATATATATTTTCGCCTGATCCCAATCATTGACACCGAAAGAAGCATACGCGGCGGTGGGAATATGGTACCGCTTCATAAATTCCTTAGCGAATTCTTTACTGCCTTCCAGCTGAGCGGCCTGGGCAGCGGGTCCAATAATCTGAACAGCCTGAAGGGCCGGATCATTCATAAAAAAATCAACGATGCCCAATACAAGAGGTTCTTCCGGACCAACAACAACCAGTTTGATCTGGTAATCGATAACCGCCTGTCGAACGGCTTTAAAATCGGTTGGTTTGACGGCAATATTTTTCCCCAAAGAAGCTGTGCCGGCATTGCCGGGTGCGATGTACAATTGGTGAATATGTTGGCTGTTAGTCAGGGCTTCGGCCAGGGCATGTTCACGTCCGCCGGAACCAAGGAGTAGGATGTTCATGAGCAACGAATTGATGTTCCGCCTGCAATGATACTAAAGATGACGCACGATCGACATGAATCATTCCATGTTCTGTGTTATTTTCCGGTAATAGGGCGAAAACAAGGCAAGCACAACACCCGCAGCCAGAGAAATCAATCCGATGTAAAAGTAACCATCCGTATATTGAATCAGCTTATCGGTATTGGTTATTACCTCGCTGGTTCCGGATCCTTTCGCAAGGGCTGCCCCAATCAATCCGGCGCCATATTGTCCGTAAGCGCTGGCCAGAAACCAGGTACCCATCATCATGCCGGTTAACCGCTTCGGCGAAAGCTGGGTAATCATCGATAATCCAATCGGCGATAAACAAAGCTCACCGACGCTGAGAATCATGTAAGCAAACAAGAACATCCACAAGGGCGTTAGTCCGTTGGCATCGGCAAACAACCGGCTGGCATAAAAAACCAGAAAGCCTAATCCAAGCAAAACAAAACCGATGGCAAATTTCAAAATGGTGTTGGGTTCTTTTGCTTTTTTTGCCAGCAAGAGCCAAAGACCGCCTATAACCGGAGCCAGCATAACAACCCACAAGGCATTGACCGAATTGTTGACCTGTGTCATGTTTAATCCCATGCCATCCACATTCCCATTCGCAAAAAAGTTAAGCGATCCTCCTCCTTGCTCGAAAAAAGACCAAAACAAGGCAGAGAACAAGGTTAGGATGACCGCAAGCAGGAGTTTACCGAACTCCTGTTTGGGTGTACGGAAAAGCAAAACGCCCAGATAGCCGAGAATCAGCAGGCCGATTACAATCATGAACACATCGGAGAAGGCCACCAGATAGGGAACGGAGTGTCCGGTATTATCCATTTGCTGACCAAATAAAAAAGTAAGATCCACATCAAACGGAAAATAAACCAACAGAAAAAAAGCCGGAATAAAAAGAAGTGACCCAAGGTAAACTGCCAGGTTTTTCGAAATGCCAATCACTGTTTTTTCGGCCAGTTTTTCCGGATGAGGCGGTTGTCCAATCGGCCCTAACGATCGTTGTGTGAAAACAAAGACGGCAAGCCCCAGCAGCATACATACGCCCGATAAAGCAAAACCAAGTGACCAACTCACCGAGGTACCAATATACGCTATCGTGAGACCGCTTAACAAGGCCCCAATGTTGATGCCGGAATAGAATAAGGAAAAGCCGGCGTCTCGGCGTGGATCCTGTTCGTGGTAGAGCGAACCAACCATAGTGGAGATATTAGGCTTGAAAAAACCATTGCCCACAATCAGGATGCTAATTCCCAAGTAAAAACTAAAGGCCCCGGGCACGGCCATAATAAAAGTGCCAATCGCCATCAAAATGCCACCCCAAAAAACGGAGCGCCTGAATCCGAAAATCCGATCGGCAAATAGCCCGCCGATAAAAGCCATCGCATAAATGAATGCCTGAATTAATCCATATTTTTTATTAGAAATCTGCTCTGCGTTGTCCCGGTTTTTTTGAAGAGATGTCTCAATGAAATATTTAGGGTGTGTTTGTGTCAGTCGCTCACCTGTTTGTTCATAGAATTGGTTTTCTTTTGTTGTACGTTCTTTTCCCTTCAAGGGCTGATAGTCAACAGACAGAATAAGGTGTGAAATATAAAGCGCCAGCAACGCTCTCATGCCATAGAACGTGAATCGCTCCCACATCTCAACAAAAAAAAGCGACCATAATTGTTTGGGATATTTCCCTTTAAATGACTGAATCTCCTCCAGTGTTACGGAATTACGCATAGATGGACTGTTTGATTAAAAAAAACCCCCTGATGGAAGGAGGTTTAGATACGTTGATCGGCTTAGCATCAATGAACATTGTTTTCTTTCATCACCTTATTGAGCCAGCGAAGCATGACAAACAACAAGAGGGCGGCTGCCATTACAAGGCCAAAATTGAGATAAAAGAAATTGGCTTTATCGTCCATGGTTTCCCAAAGGCTCGATAACATGCCGGATAGTTTATTACCAACCGAAATGGCCAGGAAAAACCCGCCCATCATCAAAGCCGTAATCCGTGGCGGTGATAGTTTGGAAACCAGTGAGAGTCCCATCGGCGACAAACATAACTCCCCGATCGTAATTACGCCATAGGAGGCAATCAGCCACATAGACCCTGCTTTGGAAGACAGATCATTCGAAGCGGCAACCGCACCAACCATCACCAATGCTGATAAAGCAGTGATCACAAGACCAATCCCGATTTTAGTTGGCGTACTGGGTTCTGCGTTCCGTTTTCTTAAAAAACCAAAAATGCCTACAATCAATGGAGTCAGTAAAACAACCCAAAATGGATTAATGGATTGATACAATTCGGTTGAATAAAGTTTTAGGTCTTTTCCCGCAGGTGGTATCTGGTCTCCCGGTAGTGTTGCAAAATACTTCCGGCTCTTCTCCAGCTGATCAATTTTTTGGGAAGAATCAGCTTTTGTTTTGAGCTCTTGTTTTGTTTCTGACGGCATGGCAGTAACCCGATCGCGCATATTTTTGATCGTGGCATCAAACTCCGCTTTGGGTGCGGATACGATGTTATTATTGACCACAATCTCTGCCATACCAAGCTGTGTGGCAACTTTTGATACTCCCTCTGACATTTTACGATCCGTATGATCCTCAGCCCAAACCGTTAATGCATCCCCGTTTTGATGAAAGATGGCAAAAAAGAGGATCACGCAGGTAAACACGGCCAGCAGCGCCTTGATTGCGCGACTTTCTTTGGCTTCTGCAGTAAAGGCCAGGTATATAAAAAACAAAATGACCGGTACACAACCGATGATAAACGCGTCATTGGTATCCGACCCCAGGAAGTTACCGGGAATCAGGTATCCAAGCACCCCAAATGCAAACATGGGCAGCACCGTCATGCTCAGGATTTTTACGGTTGACATATCGGTTTCTTTAACCGGTTTGATTACATCAACGTGTTTGATGTGTTTGGTTCCGGCCAGAAAAACCAGCACCCCGATCAGCATACCCACACCGGCCGCAGCGAACGCATGTCCCCAACCGTAATTAATACGCATGTACGCGGCAACGAAATTGCAGATAAACGCACCAATATTGATACCCATGTAAAAGATGTTATATCCGGCATCTTTTTTCGACTTCATCTCGTCGCTGCTGTACAGATTACCTACCAGGGTTGAGATATTGGGCTTAAAAAAGCCATTGCCCAAAATGATGAGTAATAAAGCCACATAAAAGGTGGTTTCGCTGTGAACCGACAATAAAAAGTAGCCGGCTGCCATCATTAGTCCGCCGGCAATGATGGACAGTCGGTATCCTAGGATACGGTCAGCAATGAGTCCGCCAATAAACGGCGTCAGGTACACGAGACCAAGATACGTACCATAGATATCGGATTTTTTTGCAGAATCAAAGCCCATTCCGCCATTGTTCCAACCATCGATCATGTAGAGCGAAAAAATACCAAGCATTAAATAATACCCGAAACGCTCCCACATTTCTGTACCAAACAGAAACCAAAGGCCTTTAGGATGTCTGATGTTAGACGACGACATAAGTCAGTTTTTTGATGAATAAATTTAGAGTTCCGAAAATACTCTTTTTTAGGCTATTTATTCAACAAGTTGTAATTGAATTGGGAAGTGGTCTTTACATTTGATAATCATTTCAATAAATGGTTCATGCCTTTTCGAGCACTCAAATATTTGCTGCCGCTGAGTTTTTATTCGACTGCCTGGATTGCGTTCACGCAATTCGGCTGGTTAACCTGGATTCCGATGATGTATGCCTGGCTCGTTATTCCATTGGTCGAGTTGCTTTTGAAACCAGACACACGTAATCTCAGTGCCGCCGAGCAAGATCTGGCTCGCCATAATCCCTGGTATGATTGGATGCTGTACCTGGTCGTTCCTATTCAATACGGAACCCTGTTTTTTTTCCTGTACTCGATTGCGGCAGTTTCGGATGATGGCTGGACGCTTGCCGGACGAATCTGTACCATGGGCATGCTTTGTGGTACATTCGGTATCAACGTTGGACATGAGCTGGGGCATCGGGTCAACCGTATTGAACGATACCTGGCCCAGGGGTTACTCGCCACCTCGCTGTACATGCATTTTTATATTGAACACAACAAAGGCCACCACAAACATGTGGCAACTCCCGAGGATCCCAGCAGCGCACGGTACAATGAGCCGCTTTACCTGTTCTGGCCAAGAACGCTCGTGTTCTCTTATCTTTCTGCATGGAACATTGCCGTACAGGAATGCCGGAAAAATAAAAAAGCGGTGTGGGGGCTTTACAATGAAATGCTTCGAGCACACCTGATACAAGGTTCGCTGATCGCACTTGTTTTTATTGTTTTTGGAACTACCGCCGGATTCGGATGGCTGGGAGCCGCCCTGATGGGCATCTTGTTGCTGGAAACAGTTAACTACATCGAACATTACGGATTAACCCGAAAAAAAACAGCATCGGGTCAGTATGAACGAACCATGCCCATACACAGCTGGAACAGCAATCACCCACTCGGGCGTATGATGTTATTTGAACTCAGTCGACATAGTGATCATCATTACCTGGCTAGTAAAAAATACCAGTTGCTTGAACACCATGATGAAGCGCCGCAACTACCTACCGGCTATCCGGGCAGCATGTTGCTATCCTTGTTACCGCCAGTTTGGTTCTATGTCATGAACTCAAAAATTGAACAGATCCGGAAATCAGCACCCCTGCATTAATTCCCTGCAAATATTTGACTCATTTACGCTTATCGAATATATCTTGTTGTCATGCCTCATGCGTGAATCCGGTTTACATGCTCGTTACTAATCACTCCCATTGTTCGCACGCATAAAAATGTATCCGTTATTCCCTTTTGTGAAATATTAACGAAAGCGGCTTTTCTTTAAAAAAGCGTGTTAAAGAGGCCTGCCTTTAACCATCTCATAACATCAAGCATTCGGCATCCCGCTGATCTTTAATCAATCGACAACATCATGTGTTGACTTGATTATCCATATGGTATCCACTATTTGTTCATCCCGTAAAACCAGTAACCATGAAAAAGAGAAACCTGTTTCTGTCCGCAGTCATCAATAGCCGATTCATGAATTCCAACTGGGGATCTATTCCGCATTACATACCCACCAACCCGTTTATCGGATGGATTCCGTTTATCGATGACTCAAATGCCGATCAGAAAAAAAACCAAGCACAACCCGAAACCGCTATCCATCCTTTTTCCTGGAAGACGCTGTTATTTCTGCCTCAATTTGCATTCGCCAAAGCCCAGCAAACTGGTGCCGATTGCTTTATTGTCGATTTTCAGGATGCGGTACCGCTGCCGATGAAAGCCGCTGTTCGCGAGGGATTAAAAACAGCGCTATTGAACGGCGTATTCGGACAAACACCCGTCGTTGTTCGAATCAATGAAAATGCTATCGCCGACGAACAGCAACTCGATCTCGATACCGTAGTTGGTTTGAACGGAGTAACAGCACTGATGCCCACCATGATTGAAAAACCGGAGGAACTGGATGCACTACATCAGGCCTTACTGATACGTGAACGAAAACGGGGAATTAAAGAAGGAAGCACCAAGTTATTACCCCTGATTGAAACACCCGGTGCCGTGCTTCGGGCCGATGCCATTGCGCAGTCGGGCGGAGGTCGGCTGATTGGCTTGTTTTTAGGCCATGGGGATTTATTTCGACTGAGCGGGGCAACGCCGCATACATCCACGACCATGGACTTTCCAAGAAATGCCGTACTGTTGGCAGCACGCGCGGCCGGTATTCCGGCTTTTGATACACCCTATACAAAAGTATCCGACAGTATCGGACTCGAGCGTGAAGCACGCGAAGCCAAAAAACACGGATTTGACGGAAAAGCCTGTATTCATTGCAACCAGATTTCGATAGTTAAACGCTGTATGCAACCCACCGGCGAAGAATTAACCTGGGCATCCAAGGTTGAAAAAGCCAGAAAAAATGGTCTCCTGGATACACTTCAAAAAAAATTGAATGATCCAACCAATGACCCGAAAGAAAAACGACAAACCGACGGTATGGCTTTGGTAGACGGTCAATTGGTTGGGCCGCCGCACATAAAAGCCTCTCAGCGCATATTAAGCCTGACAAAACAACCTGCTTCGGTTGAAAAAGGCCGAACCGGACGTGTGATCCATCACCATTCCGATGCAGCTATCGCTCCGGGTGCCGTGATTGAAAATCCATACGAACTCACCATTACCGAAGGCATGCTCGACTTGTGGTTACAATCCTTTTACACACACGATCCGGCTCTAACCAGCCGCCACTTTGCCTCATCGATGGGTGCCTGTAACCACCCAAACATGCCCGTACCATTCATGATGGCACTTTACCTGTGTGTTTCGATGTCTGATACACATGGCGCTATTTATCACCTGGGATTCCGTGACGCAAAACAAACAGGCCTGATTCAAACAGGCGACACCGTTCGGCAAAAAATAACGGTCTTGCGTGTACGAAATACCGGAGACGGCAAACGAGCCGTTGTAACAACCCTTCGCGAATTAATGAATACCCAAACAAACGACGTTGTGTTCCGGACAGAAAAAACAGAGCTCTATCCCGCACAACCCCATGATTTTGGCATGCAAGACGATGTGGATTCGCTGCGAATAATGACCCCTGCTGACGACCGTTTTCATCATTGCCTGCAAGGTTGGGTTAAGGCACAACAAGAACGAATGGACTGGACCGGTTTCTCCTCCGATTCCCTGTCTGTAGAAACAGGTGAAATTCTATTACATTCATTTGCTCGTCCGTTAGGCATTACAGCCAATCTATCGCTGTCGACCCGATTCTTAGTAACCCACCCTATTCATCTGGACCATCGTCGTTTTGATCAAGGGGACGGGTTGGGTATCGTGGTTAGTGGTGGACTGGTTATTTCACTCATTCTGGCAGCCGCAGCCCGTGATTTCAGTCATATAATCTGGGAGGAGCTAATCGCTGCCAATAACATAAAACCGGTTTCTCCGAACGAAACAGTGGGCGCCTTTTCAGTTGTTATTAACAGAGAAGATGTACCTGGATACAATCAGTTAGAATGGCTGACTATAAAAACAATCGGCGTGAAAAACAGAACGCCAGCCATTGATCTGATTGACCAGCTATTTCCGGAGGATTTTCTGAAACCACTGGTTGGCGGGGGCAGCCGGTACGATGCCTTATGCACAAAACATAATTTGCCGGTTTTGGAAGGACAGATTGTAGGAGAAGTGCTGCGACGCGTTGTTCGGATGAAGCCATGCTCAGATTAAACGCTACATGACTGAGCTGCCTCATCCGGAAACGATGAGATAGAACCGGTTATTTACCCGACTTGGCTTCTTGCATCACGTAAGTAAGTACCTGTGTTTTTTCGTCGGTTGTGAGCTTGGCTTTATCAGCCATTCGGTTCATGATCGGTCGCCATTCCTGTGATGTAAATTCGGAGGGACTTCTCAAGGAATGACAACGACCACATTTGGCCTCAAAAATCTGTTTTCCGGAAACAGCCAGGTCTGGTGTTGTCGAAGCCGGTTTATCTGTGGCAGATGCCTGCGTCGACGTGGGAACCGTTTTTTTAGAGCAGGCGGCCAGCACGATCAGCAAAGCAAACAAAAGCGTGTATCGATATGATAAAGCTATTTTCATATTCTGTGGTTTGTGTGAAAATACAAATTTAACTATTGTCGTCATCCGAAGCCTGCCGAAGCATTTCTTTTTCTGATTCAGTCAGCGCATCAAATCCTTTTTCATTGATTTTATCTAAAATGGCGTCTATGCGTTGCTGTTTGCTGTGTTGTTTTTGGTAGGGCGGCCGTTCAGCTGTTTGATAAAACAGCGTATCTCTGTACGACGTTCGTTTCCGGGATGAAGCCGGTGTAAAAAGATTCATCAGGCGGCTATATCCCCGGCTCATCCAGGCGCCGATATCATATCCGCGATGATATAGGAACGCATACAGCCAACCCATGCCGGCCCCGCCAATCAGGGAAAATCCAATAGCTGTAGGCGCTGATGCTACACCCAAGAGAACAATGACCACATAGATCACATACAACACCCAGATCGGAATACCTTTTCGGATATGGGTCAGCACCCGATACGTTGGGTCTTCCGAAACGGTTGTAGTTGCCAGGGCCAATACCGAGCCAGTAGCACCGAGCAACTCCAATGAGTGACCCGGGAAAAATGCATTTCCAATCCAGAATGCCAGTACAGTTGCCAGTCCCCCGTAGATATAAGCCGGGAACAGCCGGTCGTTACCTGACTGCTTTTGTAAAATACTGCCGAAGACCCACATCCAAAGCATATTGCTGATGATGCGCATCAATCCGTTGCCGGAATCGGTGAACATATACGTGAGGAGCGTCCAGGGTTTTTGTAAAAAGCCAGCTGGATCAGCGGGTACCATGAACCAGGGTAAAACCTGCGCATTAAACTGCTCGTAGGTGTTTTTTCCAAAAAAATAAGATACTTGAATGGTCAGCAGCAACAGAAAAAAGATTCCGTTCAGCACAAATAGCGCCATCAGGGCATTGTTTTCACTGCCCAGTCGAAAAACAGATTGCTTTGGTCGGTGTTGCCTGTATTCCTGATATCGATCGGATTCGCCCATGGTTATCGTTATCCGTTTATTAGTATATGATTTAAATTTAGTCTTCTCTGCTGGCAATCGTCTCAAGACGCCTTGAACGATGTATTCCTGAATGCGTCATTAAAACTCACGACATGCTTACATCAATGCCATCGTTGCGGTCGATTGCGATTCCAAATCCAAACAATCAGCAATCCGCATAAAGCCCCGCCTACGTGTGCAAAATGCGCAATGTTGTCGGACGGTGTACTGGCCACACCGCCAAATACATCCAGGGCAATGATCCCGATGATGGCCCATTTAGCTTTGATGGGAAACGGAATCGGCATGATAAACAATTCGGTGTTAGGAAATGTATACGCGTAGGCCGCCAGCACACCCATGATCGCACCCGATGCGCCAACTGTTGCGTTTTTCCGAAATTCCGACTGAACGGCCTCCCAGCTTCCATATTGTTGTATTAGCGCATTTGTGTCCTGGTAGGTTACGGCATAATTAATCATCTGTGCGATACCGGCCACAATCCCGCAGATAAAATAAAATTGGATGAATCGTTTAGCGCCCCAAACGCGTTCCATCATACTGCCGAACATCCATAAAGCCAGCATATTGAACAACAGATGAAACAGGTCGCCATGTAAAAACATATGCGTGGCCAGCTGATGCGGCTTGAACAAGTCGGATTGGTAATGGTGCAACGCGAAATAATCTATTACATCGATGGGTGTATCCGGACCTGTAAACGCCAGTTTAGCAAAAAATACCAGTGTGTTGATGATGATCAGGTTGAGTACGACCGGCGTGAAACGTTGCATGAGGTTATGTTGACAAAATGTAAAGGTAGCACATCCTCGGAACAGAATGTTATTATACACCGTCTTGTTCCTTCCGGATCCGGTGACCTTCATCAACTTTTTGAATGTTGGTTTGTTTCACATACAGGTATGAACCGAATCGATATTGACAAACTGCAAAGCTGGGAGCGTTTTACCCGAGCTAACTTTGTAAACAGCCTCAGCGGGTTTCGACCGGTGAGTCTGATTGGAACAAAACATCCGGCCGGGGTAGAGAATTTGGCTGTGTTCAGCAATATTGTTCACCTCGGTGCTGATCCCGCGCTGATCGGATTCATTAATCGCCCGAAAGCTGCTGCGCCGCATACGATTCAAAATATTGAAGCCTCCGGTTATTATACCATCAACCATATTCAGGCTTCGTTTGTAGAAGAGGCCCATCAAACCAGTGCCAAATACCCCGAGACCCAAAGTGAGTTTTCAGCGGTTGGCCTGGAACCGGAATACCTGGATGGATTTCCGGCGCCGTTTGTTGCCGGCAGTCTGGTGAAATACGCCCTCACCTTAGAAAACATCCTGCCGATTCGGGTGAATGATACTTTTTTGGTTATCGGCCGACTGGTAGCCGCGTATGTGCCGGACGTTTGTGTTGGATCGGATGGATTTATCGATCTGACAAAGGCCGGTTCGATCTGTAGCAACGGGCTTGATGCCTATTACGAAAACCATCTGCTTACCCGTTTGCCCTATGCGAAGGTTCCCTCGACTTGATTGAGGCAATGAACAATTAGAACTACCTTTGAGACTATGAACAGGTGCGGCATTTTCCGGTTGAATTGGATAGTATGGATTTTACCTGCTTTCTTTCTCATGAACTGCGCGCAAATCGGTGTTCCTACCGGCGGAGACCGCGATACCACCGCCCCGGTTTTCATCAAGGCAAACCCTCCCATACGAAGTACTGATTTCTCCGGCAATAACATTCAATTGACCTTTGATGAATATATCGATGTACAGGATCTGCAACAACATTTGTTCGTTTCTCCAAGCCCGAAGTCTCAACCCGTTGTGCGACATAATTTACGTACGGTTACGGTAAAACTTCAAGACACCCTACTGCCGAATACGACCTACTCCATTCAGTTTGGCAATGCCATCCGGGATATAAACGAGGGAAATATCCTGAAGAATTTCACCTATGTTTTTTCTACCGGAAAAACCATTGATTCGCTTTCGATCATGGGTAACGTAACCTTGGCCGAAAACGGAAAAACGGATTCAACCCTGCTGGTTATGCTTTATCGCGATGCGCCCGATTCGGCGGTAACCACTCGTCGTCCGGACTATGCAACCCGATTGGATGGAAGCGGACGGTTTCGGTTCAAAAATCTGCCCGCGGTTTCTTTTAAATTATATGCCCTGAAAGATGGTGACGGAAATCGGTTTTATAATGCCGGTACCGAATTATTTGCTTTTTTAGACGCGCCGATCTTGGCTACTGAAAATCCAACACCTGTTGAGCTATTTGCTTATGCAACTTCAAAATCCGCGGCGACCTCGGCAGCAGCCTCCAAAACACCCGAAAAAAAATTACGATACACCAACAACATCATCGGCGGATCGCAGGATCTGTTTTCACCAGTGGTGTTGACATTCAACAATCCAATTCAATCTTTTCTTAAAGATAGTCTTCGGCTTCTCGATACGGCCTTTCGGGATATCCCCAATGGTCAATTCGTACTTGACAGCACCCGTCGCAAACTGACTGTACAGGGCGATTGGAAAGCGGGCCAGGCTGTATCACTTTGTTTGCCTACCGGCGCATTCGTGGATTCGGCCGGTAATCAACTCGCCAAAAATGATACCCTGCGTTTTAGCATCAAAAACAATAGTGATTACGGATCACTGAAAATCCGTTTTGGTAATCTTGATATCGGTAAAAAACCGGTTTTGTTGTTTATGGATGGCGATGCAGTTCGCTGGTCTTACCCACTGTTGCGTGACACCTGGAAAAAAGAAATGCTGCTGCCCGGTGAATATGAGGTTCGGGTTTTGTATGACGAGAATGGTAATGGCATTTGGGATGCTGGCGACTATAGACAAAAAAAACAACCCGAGCGGGCCATTACACTACCTGAAAAAATACAGGTTCGGGCTAATTGGGATACCGAACGCACGTTTGATTTATAGGCTATCTCATAAAGCGGATAAAACTCCCATTACCTTTGTACCATGAACGGATCATCCTTGTTGCTGGAAAACGCGGTTACCGAGCTGGCCAAATTACCCGGCATCGGAAAAAAGACCGCTTTGCGACTGGCGCTGCATCTGTTGAAACAAGACAAACAATCGGTTGAGCATTTCAGTGAGGCAATTGTCAACATGCGTCGGGATATCCGCTTTTGCACCAGTTGTCATCATATTTCCGACGAGGCAATTTGTGGGATCTGTACTTCACCGCTTCGAAAAAAATCGGTCATTTGTGTGGTTGAATCCATTCGTGATGTGATTGCCATTGAGAGCACCCAGCAATATGCCGGCCTTTATCATGTACTCGGCGGCGTTATTTCTCCGCTCGACGGGATTGGCCCCGATCAATTACACATTGAAACTTTGGTGGCTCGGGTAGCCGAGGAGAAGCCCGAGGAGCTCATCTTCGCTTTAAACCCAAATGTGCAGGGAGACACCACGGTGTTTTATATCCAGCGTAAACTGAAGGGATTGCCGGTGCTGTTTACCACCATTGCCCGGGGCATTGCCTTCGGCGGCGAACTTGAATATGCGGATGAGATGACCCTAGCCAAAAGTATCAGCAAACGAATTCCGGTGGAGCAGGGTGTAGACCGGATTGGATGATACGGTCTGACAAATGCCGAATTTTCGCATCCCTCTTTTTTAAATCTAGTCAATCATCTACATAGGTTTCCTGGAGTACTTTTTTCACCAGACTAATCTCCGTACGTGTTAATGTGTGATACGATCGTACGATGCGCCTTCGGTCTATGGTACGAATCTGATCCAAAACCACCCAGCTATAAACAAAACCGTTGTTGTACTGACTAGTCATTAACGTTGAAACAACCGCACTCGGAATTTTCGACACGATCCGGAAATAGATCAATCAGGTAGATTCGTTTGCCATCTCTTTGTGGAATTTGAGTGGGATATGTACTATACCCTTTCTCTTTGAAGTAGGCAGGAAGTTGCTGCTTCGTGTAATGTTTCATTACTCCGTTTTCGATAACTGTGATATTGGTAAAAACTGCATACCGTTTTCGTGTCTGTTTGTTGTAACAAATATCGGTAAAGATTGAATGAACTTGGACTTGCAGTAACGACTCCAGGTAGTCAGAAACTTCTTCATCCATTCGAGCATTACGTGGTACTTTTTGTGAAAACGCAACAGATGAAAAAAGCAAAACCGAGCAAAGCAACCCTATAAAATGACGCATGGTTTATTTTTTTCAAAATAGATTTTTATTCTAAAAACAAATGTTAATCTATGAGATCGTTGATCCCTGATTGATTTATTTGTGTGAACTTCCTTCTAACATTATGATGCAACGAACCTTATTTTTATTAACCTATTGTTTGTTTTTACGAACAGTAGTGGGAAGTGCACAAACGCAACCTGAGGAAGTCAGGGATTGGGAAGAATCTTATGAGCGAACATCATCAGGCGATTCCGTTCGAGTGATTTCCGAATATGGCAAGCGCTGTGCAACGCCTTTAGTATCTCCGATTGTTTGGCGATCAGTAGCCGGTAGAGATGAGAACGATATGCCGTTGGTTTATCAAAAAATATTCTATTGTACTCCTGAAAGACAAGACAGCCTGACTTTTCCAAGAAGAGAAGGCGAGCCTACTATTGGAATGTTTGGAATAAAGGCGCTTTGGCGTTTTTATAGTGAAAAACTGGGTCATCCAGTGAGCTGGGTCAAACGAGACGAAGAAACATTACGAATGACCGGCATTGTGTTTTATGATCAATCCAAAAACATCTATGTCGAGTGGTATGATAAACAACTTGAACAAGAGTTTAATAAAAGAGGAATAAGTATTGACCCGCCTACCTATGGCGAACTGAGAGTATTCATGAATAACCTTCGTGATTAATAGTTGCCGTATGATACTTTCGTTATTTCGCTGATACCACCAACCGAAATCCAATCATGGCGCTCTGTGTTTCGGGTAATACTGCCATTGCAGTAGAAATGGCCATGTATACAGGTCCCTGAGCCCACGATCCTCCTTTGACGATTCGTCGGGGTAATGTGGTTGCTGGAGTCTCCGGATTCAAATCGTGTGAAATCGCATGAGGACTTTCCAGCCCGGTTTCCGTTAGCGTCCACTCGGCTACGTTACCTGCCAAATCATAGATACCCCATTCGTTGGCCGGAAAGCGTCCGACCTTGGTTGGATAAAAGCCATTATCTATTTCGGAGCGATTATCCGCAAACTCAGCATACCCTTTTGACCAGTAATTATTGAGATCCGATAGTTTTCCAAAATTTGCAAGATAGACTCCTTTCCGATCGGTTAAAAAAGGTTCAGTCCACGGAAAGTAGAAGGTACCCGTTCGCTCGGCATTGCTGTCATGGTAGGCCAGCATCAGTTCCAACTCGTAAGGAAGACGATATACATAATCGCCCTGACGAGATTTCCAATCAGCATAAGCCTTCGCTTGGTACCAGCTGACACCCAATACTGGATAATCGTCGAAGGCCTTGTGCAAGAAATAATACTTGGTTAGCGGTTCGTGAAAAAGATTGGGAAAGTCGCGCAACCAGCAAAGGGTGTCGGGGTAAACCGAAACCTCGCCGGATCCGTCGGCGCATTTATATTGCAACAACGTGATATTTAATTCGTTTTTACCAAATGTTCGGTTGTTATCTGCTGCGTAGGCCGGATGAACTTGTTTATTAATGTCTTTTACTCTCTTCCAGTTTAGTGATCGGGTGGACGCGTTGCTGTAGAATGAGGGATCTTGTTGAGCCATAGCTGTTAGTCCGATCGAGTCTATAACCCATTGGACGAATTGCCGATACTCCTTATTTGTTACTTCATATTTTGAAAGAAAGGTCGACTGGATGGTAATACGTGCAGGCCGGTCCTTCAAAAGCAACAGGCTGTCGGCCGGTGTTTTTTCCCAGTTTTCAGCATTGGGAACCAATATGGAG
>CAZZJF010000014.1:0-21891 GCA_964654325.1 uncultured Ferruginibacter sp. | reverse complement strand
GCTTGCTAGTGCCAGACCGGAAAGAAGCCATTCGAACGGCCGTTCGACTGGCCAAGGAGGCCGATATTCTCTTGTTAGCCGGAAAAGGACACGAAAAGTATCAGGAGATACAAGGTGTACGATATCCATTTGATGATAAAGCGGTTTTACAAGCGGTATTTGACGAAATGGACTATTAAAACAGAAGACTAAAGCAACCATGTTATATCATCTTTTTGAATGGCTTTCTGAACAGAACATCCACATCGTGGGTGAGCGGTTGTTTCAGTTTATTTCATCAAGGGTTATTCTGTCGCTGGTCCTCTCCCTGCTAATCGCTACTGTTTTTGGAAAACGGATCATACTTTTTCTGCAGCGTCGGCAATGGGGTGAGTCGGTTCGGGAACTGGGACTTCAGGGAGAGACACAAAAAGCCGGAACACCCACCATGGGCGGAATCATTTTAATTCTGGCCATTGTGATACCCACCCTATTGCTGGCAAATCTTGACCGGGTTTATATTCGATTAATGTTGTTATGCACGGTCTGGTTAGGTGCCATTGGCTTTATAGACGACTACCTGAAAATTCGTGCCAAACGCATCGCCAAAGAAAAAGGAATACCCTACAAAAAAGCTGATTCAGACGGACTGGCCGGTTGGTTCAAAGTCGTTGGTCAGGTAGTACTCGGCATCATCGTGGGCGCGACCTTGTATTTTCATCCGAATGTAGTGGTAAAGCGTGAAGTAGTTCAACGCAATCCCGTCATCATAAATGATTCATCGGTTAATGTGGGCAAAACCAATGCATCCTTCGATACCCTGGTCGTTAATGGTCGTACGCGAATTTTCACGAATACAAAAAGTGTAATTACAACGATTCCATTTGTGAAAGGTCATGAGTTCAATTATGCGAAGCTGTTACCTTCTTCATTGCAGGACTATGCCTACATCGTGTACATCCTGATTGTGATTTTCATTGTAACGGCTGTGTCCAACGGCGCCAATATCACTGATGGACTAGACGGGCTGGCTACCGGTGTTAGTGCGATCATTGGTGTATGCCTGGGCATCTTTGCCTATGTAAGCGGTAACCTGCGTTTTGCCGAGTATCTGAACATCATGTACATTCCCAATTTGGGCGAGCTTTCCATTTTTATTGCGGCATTTGTGGGGGCCTGCATTGGCTTTCTGTGGTACAATGCATATCCGGCCCAGGTGTTCATGGGGGATACCGGCAGTTTAGCCTTGGGAGGAATCATTGCCGCGTTAGCCATCATTGTTCGAAAAGAATTATTGATTCCTATCTTCTGTTTCGTGTTCTTGATCGAGAATCTGAGTGTTATGCTGCAGGTGAGTTATTTCAAATACACCAAGCGAAAATATGGAGAGGGCAAGCGGATTTTCCTGATGAGTCCGTTGCATCATCATTATCAAAAAAAAGGATTTCATGAAAGTAAAATTGCGGTCCGTTTTTGGATCATCACCATATTCAGTGTAGCCATGGCCATTGTTACCCTTAAGTTGAGATGATTGAAACGCCAAACGAAATAACCCCAACCCCTTGAAAATTTGCTACCCATTAAATTCAATGCTTTTGAAGAACCATTTTTAATCTGCCGGACTATCCACCCGGGCGCCCGTTGAAAACCAATCCATCAGAAGCCTGCTTCTGAAAACCAATATCGCTGAAAAGCCAACCGAATGCCGCTCTTTGAAAGCGGGCTGTTTCAATGCTTGAGACAGTCCCGGATGAGATTCATTTATGTAATGTCAAATGCCACAAAAACTGATCATTTTAGGTGCGGGGGAGAGCGGAGTAGGTGCTGCGCTATTGGGTGTGCAGTCCGGGTATGACGTGTTTGTTTCAGATGGAGGTGTGATTGCGCCAGTATTCAAACAGGAATTACTGGAAGCAAAACTGCCTTTCGAAGAAAAAACGCATAGCCTCGATCGCATACTCGGTGCAGACCTGGTGGTTAAAAGTCCGGGTATTCCGGAAAAAGCAGCCATCGTGCAGACCATCCGGCAAGCCGGGTTGGAATTGATCAGCGAAGTGGAGTTTGCATACCGTCATGCGAAAGGTGCCAAGCTGGTGGCCATAACCGGGAGCAACGGAAAATCAACAACCACCGCGCTTACGTACCATATATTTCGGACAGCAGGAGTTGATTGCGCCCTGGTAGGTAATATCGGATATTCATTTGCCCGTCAGGTGGCAATAGATCCCAAGCCGCTCTATATCGCCGAAATCAGTTCTTTTCAACTTGATGATATTATCACGTTTAAGCCGGATGTGGCTGTGCTGACCAATATCACCGAAGACCACCTGGACCGGTATGATTACCAAATGGAAAACTATATCCGGAGCAAATTCAGCATAGCCCGTAATCAACAAACGGAGGATGTGTTCATCTATTGCATGGATGATCAGGTCACCGAAGCACATATCAATAACTACCCCATTCATTCTAAACGTGTCCCAATCACTATGAACAAAGAACTCCCACAAGGCGCTTACCTCACCAATGCCAAAATGTATCTCAAATGGAAAAATGAAGAGGTGTCGATGAGCATTGAAGATTTCGCCATCAAAGGAAAACATAATCAATATAACAGCATGGCAGCAAGCATGGCCGCAACGGCTCTCGACATCCGCAAAGAAAAAATCAGGGAGGCTTTACAAACCTTTGAAAGTTTGGAGCACCGCATGGAAAAAGTAGCTACCGTCAAAGGGATTGAATTCATCAATGACAGTAAAGCAACCAATGTAAATAGCACCTGGTATGCGCTGGAAAGTATGACGAAGCCGGTGATTCTCATTTTAGGGGGTGTCGACAAAGGCAACGACTATAGTCTCTTGCAAGAACTGGTCTCCGAAAAAGTAAAGGCTATTGTTTGTTTGGGCATCGATAATCATACGATTCATGAGGCATTTGCGGATATCATTCCGTTGATCTTAGACACCCGTAGCGCACAAGAGGCCGTTCAAACGGCTTTTCATGTAGCGAATAAGGGAGAGGCTGTTTTGTTGAGTCCGGCCTGTGCCAGTTTTGATTTGTTTAAGAACTATGAGGACCGTGGCGAACAATTTAAAAAAGCAGTTAGAGCACTCTAATCCATCAGGCATCATGAGAAACGTGTTTAAAAACCTGTTTAGTCGTCCAAAGGCAGCGGATACCGCCGCCGGATCATCATTTCTCAATATTACCGAGGTGGGGGATACCATTGTGAAGAGAACCAGTGGCGATCGTGTTATTTGGGGCATTGTGCTGTTGCTTACACTAGCCAGCTTGTTGCTGATATACAGCAGCACCGGTTCACTTGCTTACCGACTCAGCATCTCGAATGAGAGTTATTTGTTCAAGCAGATGGGATTGATTACGGTAGGTATGCTGGTTATTTACGGCGCTCATCGAATCAATTACACGATCTACGCCCGTATTGCCAAGATTTTATTCCTGATCTCCATTCCGTTGTTGATATATACCCTGTTTTTTGGCGTTCAACTGAATGCAGGTAGTCGCTGGATTAAGTTACCGGTCATCAACATGACCTTTCAGACCTCCGACCTGGCCCGCCTGGCTTTATTCATGTATCTGAGCCTAACGCTGAGCCGTAAACAGGAGGTGATCAAAGATTTTAAAAAAGGGTTTCTGCCGGTCATTCTTCCGGTCATCACCGTTTGTTTGCTCATTGCGCCGGCCAACCTCTCCAATGCGATATTGATTTTTGGAACCAGCATGTTGTTGATGTTTATCGGACGAGTAGCTGTAAAGCATCTGCTGTTGGTTATCGGCATTGCCCTTGTTCCGATCATTTTACTGGTAACCATTGCCATCAGCACCTATCATCCGGCCGGCAACGGATCGGCTGTGGTGACCGAACAGAGTAATACCGGTTCGGCGAAGCGAATTACCGGACGGTTCACCACATGGGTTGGTCGTATACAAACATTTATCTATGGAAAAAATACCGACGAGAGTGATAAAATGTATCAGATCAATCAGGCTAAGATCGCCATTGCAAATGGGGGGCTTGTCGGACGTGGCCCCGGTCGTAGCATACAACGTAATTTCCTGCCACACTGTTACAGCGATTTTATTTTTGCCATCATCATCGAAGAATATGGAATGGTAGGTGCTGGATTGATGTTGTTTATCTACTTGCTTTTTCTGTACCGATGCATTGTGCTTTATCGCCGGTGTCCATTTGCCTTTGGCGCTTTTCTGGCGGTGGCCTTGAGTTTTACATTAGTCATTCAGGCGTTTACCAACATGGCGGTGAATGTTAATTTATTCCCCAACACCGGCGTAACATTACCGCTGGTGAGTATGGGAGGCAGTAGTTTTTTATTTACCTGTTTTTCCATTGGTATTATTCTGAGTGTGTCGCGCAATGTGGAGCAGCAAGAAGGGTTAGCCAAAAATGAAAAATCAGATCAGTCACAACCATCAGAAACAAGCAAACCGGAATCTTCTGTCGCATGAGTCAACAAACCACATATCGTTTTATGATTGCGGGCGGTGGTACCGGTGGACATATATTTCCCGCGATTGCCATTGCGCAAGCGATTCGTGTGTTCGAGCCGTTGTCGGAGTTTTTATTTGTGGGGGCGTTGGGAAAAATGGAAATGGAAAAGGTGCCGGCAGCGGGGTTTCGGATTGAAGGACTGCCCATATCTGGGTACAACAGACAATCGGTATTGAAAAATAGTAGTCTGCCGTTCAAGCTAATTCGCAGTTTTATGAAAGTGGCTTCGTTGTTTAAATCCTTCAAACCCGATGCGGTCATCGGCGTGGGCGGATACTCCACTTATCCTGTGTTGCGGTATGCCCAATCGAAGGGGATACCTACGTTCATACATGAATCGAATTCCTTTGCCGGTAAATCGAATGTCTTGCTGGCAAAAAAAGCCACCCGTGTATTTACGCCGGCCCCCGGCATGGAAACTTTTTTTTCGGCTGAGCGCATACAGGTCACCGGTAATCCTATCCGTAAGGCTATTTTGAATCAACCATGTTCCCGTGCAGAAGCGATTGCTGCGTTTGGGTTGGATGCTTCAAAGCCGGTTGTGTTGAGTATTGGCGGAAGCCTGGGTGCCCGTAGCATCAACGAGGCCGTTCTGCATGGATTGCCGGTGTTCGAAAAAAATAATATTCAGGTGATTTGGCAAACAGGATCATTATTCTTTCCGCAAGCGGAGTCATATATGAAAACGGGCCGATGGATTGCTCCATTTATTGAACAGATGGATAAGGCCTATGCTGCTGCTGATGTCGTTATCAGTCGCAGTGGAGCGATGTCGGTGTCCGAGCTCTGTGTTTGCGGGAAACCGGTCGTTTTTGTTCCATACCCACACGCTGCCGAAAATCATCAAGAAGCCAATGCGCTTCGATTAGTTAATCAGGGAGCGGCCCTTTTGGTCAACGACCGTGAGGTATCAACACGATTGATACCGGTGGTCGTTGACCTGGCGACAGATGCAGCCAAGCAATTGGCGTTGTCTGCTGCCATTCAAAAACTGGCAGTCCGTGATGCGGACGCAGTCATTGCTCAATCTATTTTGGAAATAGTGAAAAAAAAATGAGTGCGCCATTGAACCATACGACTTCGCTGATGGAAGCGACGCTGCGCGGTGAGGCAACCGACCGGGCCGTGTACTTCATCGGCATCGGGGGAATTGGCATGAGTGCCTTGGCTCGTTTTTTCAGGAGTCGGGGGTTACGGGTTTCCGGTTATGACCGCACGGCTACCGATCTCACCCGTGCATTGGAAAAAGAAGGTATGCGCATCCATTATGAGGATAATGTTGAACGGCTTGACCGAGACGCGGAACTCGTTGTTATTACGCCGGCTGTACCTGCGTCTCATACGGAGCTTGCGTATTATCAGCAGCATGGATACGTTGTTATGAAACGCAGTGAGGTATTAGGTATGATTACCGCGTCAACCCAGAATATCTGTGTGGCGGGCACCCATGGTAAAACCACAACCAGTTGCCTGATTGCCCACATTCTGACTCATTCGGGGTATGGATGTAATGCATTTTTGGGTGGAATCGCGTCTAACTATGGCACCAATTTCTGGGGCAGCACCCGAAATGTGAGTGTGGTCGAAGCGGACGAATACGACCGAAGCTTTTTGAAACTCAAGCCAGAGATGGCTGTTATCACGGCGGTAGATCCGGATCATCTCGATATATACTCGAATGAACAGGCTTTCCGGCAGGCGTTCGTGGCCTTCTCGCAACAGATCAATCCATCCGGAAAACTAATTGTTCAACACCAAATTCAACATCAAGATCAGTTGGCACATCCCCATCGGGTGACCTATTCACTTACCAATCCGTTGGCCGATTACTCGGTGACCGAATGTCGGATCCAAGAAGGCGGCTATCATTTTTCAGTAAAAACGCCTGAAGGAATCCTGCCCGGATTCACGTTGCATATGGGTGGGTTGCATAATGTCGAAAATGCGCTAGCCTCCATTATCGTTGCGCAATCACTGGGGATTGAAACGGACAAAATTCAATCCGCGCTAGCCTCTTTTCAGGGAGTCAAGCGTCGTTTCGAATATGTGGTACGACAAACGAACCGCGTTATGATAGATGACTATGCCCATCATCCGGAAGAACTCAGAGCCTTGATTCAAAGTGTTCGTAATCTGTTACCCGGACGTAAGGTCATGGTTTTGTTTCAGCCGCATCTGTACAGCCGAACCCGCGATTTTGTCGATGGGTTTGCAGAATCGCTGGCCCTGTCGGATGAAGTCATTTTACTGCCGATTTATCCGGCCAGGGAGTTGCCTATCGAGGGCGTTGCCAGTGAGCGGATAGCAGAGCGGATGCCGGCTGATATGGTAACCTGTATGAGTCGAACAGATGCGGTTAACAGGATTAAGCAAAAACATAAAGCCAATGGGCTCGACGTGTTGATAACTGCCGGCGCAGGCGATATCGATACCCTGGTAGCCGAATTAAAAAACGTGATAACCGATGTCAATGGAACAACAGACAACTAAACGACCAAAATGGATGCGTGTGCTGTACGCCCTGTTTTGGTCTGTACTGGGACTTGGCAGTATCAGCTTGTTGATTGCCTCGGCCGACGCTACCGAGAACAGCGTCTGCCAGGGCGTGAAGGTTCAGGTGATATCGCAAACCCTGGATAGCAGTTTGTTCCGTGAAGAAATCATGCATGTGGCGCAATTGGCATTTGGAAAATCATTTGATCAGGTCAAAACCAGTCAAATACACCTCGAGCGCATTGAACAGCACTTAAAAAAAGATCCCTGGTTGCAAGATGCACAGCTCTACTTTGATAATGAGGCGGTGTTGCACATGCAGATCGTTACTAAAAATCCAATCATACGCGTTTACGACACCTCGCTCCAATCCTACTATGTTGACGGTAAGGGGCACATGCTGCCTTACAAAACTGGTCACGCCATCAGGCTGCCCGTTGTTACAGGCGTGCCCTTTGGATACGGGCCTGTTACTGCCTCAGACTCGGCCTATCTCCAACGAATGGCTGCCTTTGGTTCATTCATACAACAAGATAGTTTTTGGATGGCCATCATTGATCAGATCCATGTAACCCCCGGTCGGTCGATTGAACTGATTCCGAAAATTGGCGGACTGGTTATTGATTTTGGCGAGTTGAGCGATATCGAAACCAAGTTTGAGAAACTGCGTGCCTTTTACAAGCACACGGCGGCATTAAAGAAGTGGGGGACTTATAGTAAACTATCCTTGCAATACCGCGATCAGGTTGTTGCCGTGTTACGAGATCAGCAAGATGTAATTGTAGATTCCGCCGCTTCCTTGCGGATTATGCAGGAGGTGGCGTTGAAAGCCCGAATGCTATCGGCGGATACGCTCTTACAGAAACAAACCGAACGAACTGATCAATCCACCGATACAACGATGATTACCCAGTCAGTCGAACGCGAAATGCCCGTTGAGCCTACAACTGCAGTGCCGGCTCCACCTGTATCGACGCAACGTCCGACTACTCAATCGGTGCCTCTGAAACCAGTACCCCCTGTCCCTGTGAAAACAACCGTACTCCCCCCTGCGACTCAACCCAAACCAGCCGGAAAGGCTTCGGTAGTATCTAAGCCTATTGGGTTAACGTCAGCGAAACCGCCAGTCGGAACGAACAAGCCGGTCAATCAACCAAAGCCGGCTGTTCCGCCGAATGCAAATCCTCCTAGGCAGGCGACCTCCAAACCGGCAACAAAACCAACCGGTACGGTTGCCAAGCCACCACCCAAGCCAAGCCCGGCGGCTCCGAAACCCAAACCCAAGCCACCAGATCCGCCAGCAACACCCAACGACTACGAACAATAAAATCAAACATAATAAACAACAACAAACACTAACTCACAATTCAATCAACATGAATCATCAACAACCCATCATTGTAGGACTTGACATTGGCACTACAAAGATTGCCGCTATTGCCGGCCGTAAAAACGAGCATGGAAAACTTGAAATCCTGGGATTTGGTAAAGCCAGTAGCAATGGCGTGAAGCACGGTATGGTGCTGAACATTGAGCAAACAATCAAGGCGATCCGCACCGCCTTGGAAAAATGCTACGAGAGTAATCCAAAACTTAAGGTATGTGATGTGTACGTCGGTATTGCCGGGCAACACATAAAAAGCTTACAGACGCGCGGTGATATTGTGCGTCAAAACACCGAAGATGAAATTAGTCAAGAAGAAATTGATCGGTTGGTTACCGATCAGTATCGAACCTATATTCCGCTGGGCGACCAGATTATAGATGTCATTCCACAACAATTCACGGTTGATAATTTCCCCGATATCGCCAATCCTATTGGGTATAGCGGCGTGAAAGTAGGCGCGAATTTTCATATTATCACCGGTGACAAAAATGCAATCCGTAACATTAACCGAAGTGTAGAAAAAGCCGGATTGAGAACACTCGACCTGGTATTGCAACCACTGGCCTCGGCTGCCGCCGTTATGAGCGACAATGACCTGGAGGCCGGCGTGGCTATCGTGGATATTGGTGGTGGTACAACTGATCTGGCCATCTTTACGGAAGGCATCTTGAAGTATACGGCGGTGATACCATTTGGTGGTGAAAATATCACCAATGATATCAAAGTAGGATTGGGTGTCCTTCGTACCCATGCCGAAGCCATGAAAGTACAGTTTGGCAGTGCACTCAGTGATGAAACCAAAGCCAATACGTTTATTACCATTCCGGGACTGCGCGGTATGCAACCTAAAGAAATCTCAGTTAAAAATTTATCCAAAATCATTCAGGCGCGTATGAGTGAGATTATGGACTTTGTCTCATATCACCTGAAACAGGCCGGCCTTGATGGGCGTACATTGAATGGTGGTATTATCCTGACCGGTGGGGGCTCTCAGTTGAAACACTTGCTTCAACTCACTGAATATATGACCGGGTTGAGCGCGCGCATTGGTTATCCAAACGAACACCTGGCGGGCGAACATCACGAAGAACTCGAAAAACCAATGTACAGCACCTGTATCGGATTGATTCTGAAAGGGTACAACGATATTGAAAATGGCCGTAAAAAAACGGCAAACGTACTGGTATATGATGATGAAAAAAATCAACCTGTTATCTTGAATCCCCAGTTAACTGCGTCTATAAACACCGCTATCAACGAATTGAAAAATACGAATGAAGCCGTTGAAGACGAGAAGAAGCAGACGAATGATGAGCCTACAATGGAAAAACCGGTGGAACCCAATCTGCCAAAAGATACAACTGCTCGGAGACCGTTGTCTAACTTTTTGAATCGGATGAAGCATAACCTGGTTGATATTTTTAAAGAGGAAGAAGATACACGACTTGATAAATAAGTACATAAACACAGCGTCACTATAACACTAACCCACAAACCAAACACAATGATCCATTTTGATTTACCAAAAGAGCAATCCTCCATCATCAAGGTGATTGGAGTCGGCGGTGGCGGCGGTAATGCCGTGAATCACATGCTCGACCAAAAAATTGAAGGTGTTGATTTTATCATCTGCAATACGGATGCACAAGCATTGACATTGAGTCAGGTGCCTAACAGAATCCAGCTGGGGCCACATCTGACACAAGGTCTGGGTGCCGGTGCCAATCCGAATATTGGCCGTCAGGCAACCGAAGAGAGTTTGGAGGAGATTAAGAAAATTCTCGAGGTCAATACCAAGATGGCCTTTATCACGGCCGGTATGGGCGGAGGAACCGGAACCGGAGGAGCACCGATTATCGCGCGTATCTGTAAGCAATTGAATATCCTGACGGTGGGTATCGTTACCACACCCTTTGCGTATGAAGGTAAAAAAAGACTGGCACAAGCACAAGAAGGTATTCGCCAGTTGAAAGAGCATGTAGACACCTTGCTCGTTATCAGCAATGATAAATTACGGCAGCAATTCGGCTCGCTGAAACTGAATGAGGCGTTCAATCGTGCCGATAATGTGCTGGCTACGGCTGCTAAATGCATTACCGATGTGATCAATTACACCGGTCAAATTAATGTTGATTTTGCCGATGTATGCACGGTTATGCGTGACGGAGGTGTAGCCATCTTAGGTAGCGCCCGTGCATCCGGAACAAACAGAGCCCAGGAAGCCATCGAAAATGCACTGACATCGCCCTTGCTCAATGACAATGATATTCGGGGTGCCAAGTGGATACTCATTAACATCAATAGTTCAAGAGGCGAACATGAATTTACTATGGATGAAGTAGATATTATCCAAAGCCACCTGATCGCACAAACCGGCGAAGATACCGATGTGATTATGGGTATTGGCTACGATGATACACTCGGAGAGAATATCGGCATTACATTGATTGCAACGGGATTTGAACACCGTGATCCATTTGATAAATCAGACGCGGAAAAACAAAAAGAAATTGCTGAAAAAGTGGTGTTGGAACTGGAAGGACCACGTCCCGACCCGGTCGTCGTTCCTATCACACGTGAACTGCAGGCTGAAACGAGTACAGAACCAATCGTGTTGGAAGAGGCGTCTACATTAACTGCTGAATCCGAAGAAACGGAGGCGCCGGAGATATTGGCTCTTGACCTAAACCAAGACGTTGTGCTGTCTTCATCCACAGTTGCTTCTACGGGCATACTGGTAGAGGCCATTACGGACGAGGGATCTGATTTAGTGCTAACCACCCACGAGTCAGCCAATGAGATTTCCATCGAACCGGCTACTGAATCGGTTGCTGAATCAACCGAACAAGTTGAGGCCATCATCGAAAACAGCGATGACAAGCCTGTCTTTTTTGAAATATCCGGGCCCATGGATCAATTGCCTGCGGTGAACCTCTTTTTTGATGAAGAGCCACCAACCCAATCGGCTGAAACCGTTGAAACGGTTTCCACGCCGGAAGCCGATGAAAAGACGCCATCCGTTACCGCCGGATACCTTACGAAGCCGCAGAATATCTATGCCGATGAGCCCATCGCGGAGTCTACACCAGCAGTGGAATCAACGGATAATTTGGAGGCCAATATACCGCCGGCGGTTGTCACCCCCGAACCGGTTTTTCAATTCGTAGTGAAAGAAGAAGCGCTTCCGATCAATGAGGTGCAAAAAAAGGCGGAAGATGTACCCGAAACACCATCGGTTCGAATGGACGCTATTCAAGACGATACCGAAGAGGCGTTACGTCGCCGGACGGCCGAACGGATAGCCAAACTGCGTCAACTGTCATTTAATGTGAATTCCAGCGATCCAAACAGTGAATTTGATTCGGTGCCGGCGTACATGCGTCGGAATACGGATGTGCAGGTTCAAATTGCGGACGTGGAGAGTTTCTACAGCCATTACCGGGTAAAGCCGGCCGAAAATAACCAGGTCGATATCAGTACGCTCAATTCTTTTCTGGATGGAAAGAAACCTGACTAACTGAGTCGGCAACTGTTGTGTTTGTGAGTTATGTTTATAAAGCCCCGGCCTTTTGGTCGGGGTTTTTTTTGGATTTGATTTTTAAATTGAATTTCATCTACATTTGTATACACAGTTTCCACACCCACGCACGAAACCCATTTCAGTGGCAAATCATAACATCAACAAGGTAACCGCTGCCGGACTCCTGGTGGCCCTTGGCATCATCTACGGCGATATCGGTACATCACCGTTGTACGTTTTCAATTCAATTATTAAAGACAAGATTATTTCTGATGAATTGATTGTAGGTTGTCTTTCGCTCATTATATGGACACTCACGCTGCAAACGACTATAAAATATGTTGTGCTCGCCCTAAGGGCTGATAATAAAGGTGAGGGTGGCATATTTTCTTTGTTTGCTTTGGTTCGCCGTCGAAAAAAATGGCTGGTATTTCCGGCCATGATAGGCGGAGCCGCTTTGCTGGCCGATGGCATCATCACGCCACCTATCTCGATCACGTCGGCTGTAGAAGGGCTAAAAGAATTGCCGACTTTTCAGGACATGCATCAAAGTACAATCGTCTACGTAGTCTTGTTTATCATATCCCTATTTTTTTTAGCACAACAGTTTGGTACATCCTCGATCGGTAAGTTTTTTGGTCCGATCATGAGTTGCTGGTTCTTGATGCTCGCTTTTTTAGGAATTGTTCATATTTCAGATGATTTTTCGGTTTTAAAAGCCTTTAATCCATATTACGGAATACGGTTTCTTTTTACGTATGAAGAAGGTTTTTGGATTCTCGGAGCGGTTTTCTTGTGTACGACCGGAGCTGAAGCATTATACAGCGATCTTGGTCATTGCGGAAGAGGCAATATTCGAATTTCGTGGGTTTTTGTAAAAACATGCCTGCTTATTAATTACTTTGGACAAGGTGCGAGTTTGCTGAAACACCACACTGGTCAGGCGTTGACTGTAGAAACAATTAAGCTATCGGGAATCAATGCCTTTTACGACTTGATGCCGCAATGGTTCATTGTGCCAGGTGTAGTAATCGCTACATCCGCTGCCATCATCGCTAGTCAGGCTCTTGTTTCTGGTTCGTTCACATTAATCAGTGAAGCCTTACGCCTGAATCTCTGGCCGAAAATGCGTGTGAAATATCCCACCGAGGCGAAAGGTCAAATCTATATCCCCGGCATCAATTACCTGTTGTATGCAGGATGTGTGGGGGTGGTGCTTTATTTCCAGGAGAGTAGTAAAATGGAAGCCGCTTACGGATTGGCTATTATATCTACAATGGGTATGACAACCATTTTATTGGCAAACTACCTTGTATTACATCGAGTTCAACCGATATTGATTTATCTTTTTTTATCTTTTTATTTATTCATTGAGCTCGCTTTCCTGATTGCATTAATGGACAAGTTTTCTCATGGCGGTTATATCACGTTGATTATCGGCGGAGCGCTGTTTGCCGTCATGTACATTTGGTTTCGCGCTCGAAAAATCAAAAATCGGTATGTTGAATTTGTCCGATTGGATGAGTATATTCCAAAAATCGAGGAGCTGAGCAACGATAATACCGTTCCCAAACACGCCACACACCTGGTTTACCTGACCAGTTCCAACAACTCCGTGGAAATTGAACACAAGATCATTCATAGTATCCTGCACGGCAAGCCCAAGCGGGCTGATATTTACTGGTTTATTCATGTGAATACGGTGGATGATCCCTATACCTGTGAGTATGCCGTGAAACACATCATTCCAAACGATATCATTCGCGTTGATTTTAAACTTGGGTTCCGGATGCAGCCGCGCCTGAACCTGATGTTTAAAAAAGTGGTAGAAGACCTGGTAGCTAACCGGGAAGTGAATATCACCAGCCGCTATGAAAGTCAACTAAAAAACAATATGGTAGGCGACTTTCAGTTTGTAGTGATGGAAAAATTCCTAAGCCTCGATAATGAACTGCCATTCGTGGAAACACTCGTGATGAAGCTGTATTTTGTACTTAAGGAATTAAGTGTGAGTGAGGAACGAAGTTTCGGCCTGGAACAGAGTAATGTAGCCGTTGAGAAATTTCCGCTGGTCGTGGCACCGGTATCTACGTTGAAGCTGACCAGAACCTGGAGGCCTGATGAAGAACCAGGCTACTGATTTATCTTCACGGGTTTGAGTTGTGCGCCACTAATCCTTACCGATAGGTGATAGATTTCGCCACAAAGGATGCCCCGGTTTTTAGGGCCGTGACTGACCGGGAAGTCAAAGCATACCGGAATGTCCAGATCACGTACATGCTCGAATAGCAGCTCGTCAATCTTTTTTCCAAACGGCCGTTCGGTGTCTTTCCCGTCGGTAAACCCGCCCAGGATCAATCCGCTGATTCGTGCAAGAATGCCGCTGCGACGGAGTTGTGTCATCATTCGGTCGATGCTGTAGAGGTATTCACCCACATCCTCGATAAACAGGATTTTATTGTCAAAAATCGGTTCGGATCGGGTATGCAGGCAATGAATCAATAACGAGAGATTGCCGCCAATAATCTCGCCTCTAACCTGTCCATTTTTATTCAGCGGATGGGCCGGGGACTTGATCGTTACGGTTTTTCCAAACACTATTTTTTTGATGTCATTGATGTTGTCCGGATCTGCACCCGAACGAGGATCAAAGGCCCAGGCCATCGACGCGTGTAAACTGGTTATGCCCAGTCGTCGGTTGAGATGACAATGAAACGCAGTAATATCACTGAAACCGATCAGCCATTTTGGATGTTTCTTGAAACGGGAGAAATCCAGTCGGTCGATGATGCGACTGCAACCATATCCGCCTCGGCCAAATAAAATAGCTCGGATCGACGAATCATCAAGCATGGCTTGTAACTCATCCGCGCGTTCCTCATCGGTACCGCTGAAATAATTTTTCGACGTTGATTGCAGCGATTTGCCCACCATCACCTGAAGACCCCATTCCTGAAGGGTTTGAATACATTTTTTGGAGCGTGTTGGATCGAGGTAGCTGGCCGGACAGGTAAGGCCGATCCAGTCGCCTTTTTGGATAGACGGAGGAATGATCATATCAATTAATTGCGAAGGGGTTTTCCGGTTTTCAAAACAGCCTGGATACGTTCCAGCGTTTTACGCTCACCGCATAACTGCAGGAATGCGGTTCGTTCAAGATCCAGCAAGTATTGCTCCGATACGGCAGCCGGTTGACTGAGGTCACCACCACACATCACATAAGCCAATTTACGGGCAATGGTTGCATCATGATCGGTAGCATATCCGGCGCGCCACATCCCATGTATGCCGGCATGCATGGCGCCGAGGCCTTGTTGACCGAGTACCTGAATCGGGGCGCTGATTGGTTGTGTGTATCCTTCCTCGTATAGGTCTAACACACGTTGTTTGGCTAAGGCAATCCGTCGATCGATATTCAACGAAATCAGATCACGTCCTTCCCGCAGTAGGCCCATGTCAAATGCTTCGTGTGCGGAGGTTGCTACTTTTGCAGTGGCAATATGCAGGAATCGGTTTTTTAGCGGAATAGTTTCCGGCTCACCGGCGTGGATGTCAAGAGACGCCCGTTTCACCATTTCTTTGGTGCCACCACCACCCGGAATTAACCCCACACCAACTTCCACCAACCCCATATAGGTTTCGGCGGCCGCTACCACGGCATCGGCATGCAGGCAAAGTTCGCAAGCACCACCTAGCGTTAATCCATGGGGTGCTACTACAACGGGTATGCCCGAGTATCGTACACGCATCATGGTTTGCTGAAACAGGCGAACAGCCATGTCCAACTCATCGAAGTCTTGCTCCAGCGCCAGCATGAAAATCAAGCCTACATTGGCGCCGGCACTGAACTGGTTGCCGGCATTGGCAATAACCAATCCTTTGTATTTTTCTTCCGCTGATTGAATCCCTTTTTGTATGCCGGTGAGCACATCGCCGCCGATGCTGCCCATTTTGGTATTCCATTCCAGTCCAAGTACATCATCACCCAGGTGATAAATCCGGCAAGCGGCATTTTTCCAGATGGTTTGGTTTTCAAAACGCTTCATGACTAGGAAGGCGTGACCGCCGGGTAACGGACGATAGTCGCCGGCAACCGGATCATAGCTGTATTGTTGTCCGTTGATGGTTTTATAAAAAGACGTGAAGCCTCCAGCTTGCATGGAATGTAACCAGGCAGGTAGCGGATGACCGTTTTTTTCAAGGAGGGTCAGTATATAGTTAAATCCAAGCAAATCCCAGGTTTCAAACGCGCCGATTTCCCAGCCGAAGCCGGCTTTGAGTGCGTCGTCTATGCGATAGGGTTGGTCGGCAATTTCGGGGATACGGTTGGCCACATAGGTAAATAAGGCCGTATGAAATTGCTGATAAAAGGTGCCGGCCTTGTCTTGAGCATGAAACAGCGACTTAATCCGTTCATCGAGGTTTTCCAAAGGTTTGGCGGCTCCTACGGATGCAAAGGATGTTTTACGTCGTTCGCCATATTCCAAGGTATCAAGCTGGATGGTTTGGATCTGTTTGCTGCCATCCGGTCCGATAGTTTTCTTGAAAAATCCCTGCTTGGTTTTATCGCCAAGTCGTTGCTCTTTCACCATGTTCTCGAGCCAGGCGGGAATTTGAAAGACGGTGCGTGCTTCATCATGCGGACAATGATCATAAACGCCGGCGGCTACTTTTACCAGCGTGTCAATACCAACCACATCCGCGGTACGGAAGGTGGCAGATTTGGGTCTTCCGATCAATGGTCCGGTCAGGGTGTCGATATCATCAATACTCAGCGACAAGGATTCCATCAGCCTGAAAATGGTCATGATGGAAAAAACGCCCACCCGATTGGCGATAAAGGCCGGGGTGTCTTTACAAAGCACGGTTGTTTTACCCAGATGAAGGTCTCCGAAATGCAGCAAAAAATTAATGACGGATGGATCGGTGTCGGGTCCTGGAATGATTTCAAGCAATCGAAGATATCGGGGCGGATTAAAAAAATGGGTTCCGCAAAAATGTTTTTTAAAATCGTCAGAGCGTCCCTCGGCTATCAGCTGAATAGGGATACCCGAGGTGTTGGTTGTGATGAGCGTTCCGGGTTTCCGGTGTAGCTCCACATTGGTAAACAAAGCTTGTTTGACGTCGAGTCGTTCAATAACTACCTCTATGATCCAGTCGCACTTGCTGATCCGATGCAGGTCATCGGTGAAATTACCAAGTTGAATCCGTTGCTGAATCCCGGCATGATAGGCCGGGGAGGGCTTCGATTTTATAGCTGTATCGAGGGCTTGTTGGACCAACTGATTTCGGACAGTAGCGGTGCTTTCATTTTCTGTTCCGGGTGTAAGCCGGTCGAGCAAGAGCACGTTAAAACCGGCACCGGCTAGGTGCAGCGCAATGCGACTTCCCATGACGCCACTGCCCAGTACGGCGATGTGTTTGATGGTGCGATTGGTCATATTTCCGGATTATGCATCCGAAGGTACTTTGATTGGGGGATAAAACAACTGACTTCCAAAAATTAGCGAACCTCGGAGCCATTGGGTGCATCGCTGTTCACGAATTGCAATCGTCCGGTTTGATCTTCGGCCATTAACACCATGCCGTTACTTTCAATACCCCGCATATTTCGGGGAGCCAGGTTGGTTACCACCACCACTTTTTGTCCGATGATGGCTTCCGGTTCATAGTGCTGTGCGATACCACTTACAATCGTTCGTGTTTCCGTACCGAGATCTATTTGTAATTGAAGGAGCTTGTCGGCTTTTTTTACTTTCTCGGCGGCGATGATGGTGCCTGTCCGTAAATCCACTTTCGCAAAATCATCAAACTGAATAATAGGCTTGGCTATCGGGGTTGTATGTTCTCCGGATGGGTTGCTGACCGGTGGTTGTTGATCCATTGATTGTTTACTTTTTTGCGTTAGCTTTTCCATTTGGCTGGTCACTTCGTCATCCTCCATTTTTCGGAATAGTAATTCCGGTGCGCGGAGGGAATAGCCGGTTTTCAGCAAGTCGATGCGGCCGGCATTTTTCCAGTCAAGCATCGGGTGTACCACTTTCATCATATGGCACATTTTCTTGGCTATATGCGGTAAGAACGGATGTAGTAAGATGGCCAGATTAGCGCTCAGCTGCAGGCAGAGATGCAGGGCGTTATCAATTTTCTGCTGCGCTTCCGGCAAAATAACCCCGGCCTCGTTGGTTTGTTTGGCAAGAATCCAGGGTTCTTTTTCTTGCATGTATTTATTGCCTGCCCGCGCCAGATTCATCACCTCGGTTAATGCATCCCGAAAGCGATACTGCTCAATCAGCGCTTGCACTTGTGTGGGATGTTTGGCGATGGTATCGATCAGGGACCGGTCTTTTTCATCAGCCCACGCGGTGTGCCAAGTGGGCACTTTGCCCTTACAAAGTTTGTGCATCAATACAAAGCTGCGATTGATGAAGTTACCCAGAATGGCTACCAGCTCACTATTGAGGGCTTCCTGAAATCCTTTCCAGGTAAATTCGCTGTCTTTTGTTTCCGGAGCGATTGACGTAAGGTAATAGCGCAAAGCATCCACCATCATGTCGCCGCCATTAGCCGGACGAACCAAATCCCGGATAAAATCTTCCATTTCAATGCTCCATCCGCGGCTGGTACTCATTTTGTCACCTTCTAGGTTCATGAATTCATTGGAAGGTACATTGTCGGGCAGGATATTCCCATGCAACTGAAGCATCACCGGGAAAATAATGCAATGAAAAACGATATTATCCTTTCCGATGAAATGAACAAGTTTGGTGTCTTTGTCTTCCCAGTATGGTCGCCAGTCTTTGCCTTTTTCAATAGCCCACTGTTTTGTGGCACTGATATAACCGATCGGTGCATCAAACCATACGTACAACACTTTCCCGGTTGCTTCCGGTAGCGGTACCGATACACCCCAGTCCAGATCGCGGGTAATGGCTCTGGGCTGTAGGCCGGCATCGATCCAGCTTTTGCACTGCCCGAGTACATTTGATTTCCAGTCGCCGGCATGCCCTTCGAGTATCCATTTCCGTAGAAACGCTTCATGTCGGTCCAGTGGCAGATACCAGTGGGTAGTTTTGCGTTTTCCGGGTGTTGTACCGGTGAGGGTGCTTTTAGGATTGATCAGTTGTTCCGGACTCAACGAGGTGCCACATTTTTCACACTGATCGCCAAAGGCCTTTTCGTATTGACAGATCGGACAGGTGCCGCTGATATATCGGTCGGCCAGAAAGGCCTGTGCCTGTTCGTCAAAAAACTGTTCTGATTCACGGGTGGTCAAATCGCCTTGTTCCAGTAGTTTGGTAAAGAAGGCCTGAACGGTTTCATGATGTAAGGGTTCGCTGGTGCGGTGATAGATATCGAATGAGATACCGAGGTCCTGCATGTTGGATGCCAGCAACGCATGATATTTATCAACGATTGCCTTGGGGGTGGTTTTTTCCTTGATAGCCTGCATGGTAATGGCTGCTCCGTGTTCATCGCTGCCACACACAAACACAACATCCCGATGACAGGCACGAAGATATCGAACATAAATATCGGCCGGTAAATAGGCGCCAGCCAGATGGCCAAGGTGTTTGGGTCCATTGGCATAGGGAAGCGCAGCAGTAATCAGGTATCGTTTCGGAGATTCCATTATGATTTCAAAAATGACCCCGCAAAAATACCGGAAAGACACTGAAATAAACGTAATTTGTACACACTGTTGAATATGGACCGGAAGGATTTTTTGCAATCATCGTTGGCACTTGCGGCTACATTGGGATTAAACATAGGCAATGCCCAGGCAGGGCTGATGCCGGTTATGGATAGCAATACATTTCAACAGCCTCCCTTTTTGAAACCGGGATCCTGCATTGGTATATGCAGTCCGTCTGGACCCATAAAACAGGATGAGCTGTTACCCGCCATACAACAGATTGAGTCGCGGGGTTTCAGTGTGCGAATTGGCACATCCATCGGAAAAAAACAATACACATTTGGTGGTACAGATGCTGAACGGTTACTCGATTTACAACAGATGCTGGACGATGAGCGGATTGATGCGGTATTATGTGCCCGGGGCGGATATGGCATGATACGAATTCTCGACAAACTGGATCTTTCCCGATTTGTCAAAAAACCTAAATGGGTCATTGGCTTCAGCGATGCAACCGTGTTACACTTGCATATTCATCAGTTGGGTGTGGCTTCCATTCACTCAAAAATGTGCAATAGTTTTCCGGCTAATTGGGCAGAGGCCGATGCTAATCAACGGGCATCCATTGAGGGTATTTTTGATTGTCTGACCGGCAAAACAATGCGGTATACGGCTGTGTCACATCCATCCAACAGAATAGGGGAAGCCGAAGGCGTTTTGATTGGTGGTAACCTGCGCCTCCTGGAAAGTCATTCCGGAACAGCTTCCGCACTGGATACCCGTAAAAAAATCTTGTTTGTGGAGGATGCCGATGAATACCTGTACAATATTGACCGGATGTTCTGGCACTTGAAACGAACGAATCAGCTGCAATCGCTATCTGGACTGATTATTGGCGGCTTTCGTACCCGTCCGGATGATCCGGGCGAGGAATTTGGCATGACGGTCGAAGAAATCGTGCTGGAAAAAGTTAACGAGTATTCGTTTCCGGTCTGTTTTGGTTTTCCGGTGGGCCATCAGAAGCATAATATGCCGCTTGTTTGTGGCATGAAACACCGACTAACGGTTACCCATAATGGCACTTTGCTTGAAGCTCTGACATAAATCTTTGTTCATAAAACACCCCTTATGCCCATGCGCTTTTTTTTAGTTACTGTTTTGATTTGCTTATCAATCAACACCCTCAATGCTCAAGGCAAACAGTTTACCATGGAAGAAGCCATGCTTCGTGCCCGAACGACGCTGGCGCCTCAGTCGCTCAAACAATTGCAGTTTGTAAAAGGCACGAACGACATGGTTTACCAAAAAACCATGAATGCCACCGATGCCTGGGTTCGTGTAAAAGCACCGTCGCCCGACAAGATCACCTGGTCGTTGGCTTTGCCTGCGTTCAATCAACGGTTACGAAAAGCAGGGCTGGATACCGTCAAACAGCTGCCGGCCGCTCAGTTTCATAAAGCCTTTTTTACTGCTGTAGTGAATGGACAGAAGCTTCGTTTTGATTGGAATACGGATGCGGTAAACGTGTTGGTTTCTAAAGAAGCGATGTCGCATGAGTACCTGGAAGAGAGTGAGACGGGGTATTTATCGTACGTAAAAGATAACAATCTGCATCTGCAACGCGGAAATCAGGTTTGGCCGGTCACGACCGACGGCTCAGCCGATATCGTATACGGTACTACGGTTCATCAAAGTGAATTTGGCATCACAAAAGGAACGTTCTGGAGTCCGTCTGGCAAGCGCCTGGCTTACTACCGGATGGATCAGTCGATGGTTCCTGATTATCCGATTGTCAATTGGAGTGAACGTCCGGCTAAAGTGGAAAACCTCCGTTATCCAATGGCCGGTGAGCTGAGTCATATGGTTACCCTGCATGTGGTAGATCCCGAAACCCGAAAGACCTGGCAAATACTCACTTCCGGTCCGGAAGATCAGTACCTCACCAACGTATGTTGGAGTCCGGATGAGCGGTTCATCTATATTGTAATCGTAAATCGGGAGCAGGATCATTTCTGGGTGAATCAATATGATGCGGAATCGGGCACTTTTATGAAAACGCTTTTTGAGGAATCTGACGACAAGTATGCCGAACCGTTAGTCCCTATGCTGTTTGTGAAAAACAAGCCGGATCTATTTGTTTGGCAAAGTCGTCGCGATGGCTGGAATCACGTCTATTTGTATCGAACCGATGGAGCCTTGGTTCGTCAGCTCACTAAAGGAAACTGGGAGGTCACCGACGTCAAAGGGTTTGATGAGAAAGGAGAGTGGTTATATGTTGTTTCCACGGCGCGTTCACCGTTTTCAACAATTCTGCAGCGTGTTTCCATACGCACGGCCGCTGCACA
>CAZZJF010000013.1:0-22849 GCA_964654325.1 uncultured Ferruginibacter sp. | reverse complement strand
CGTGTAAACATTCGTGTACGTTCCGGCTGTCGTTGCTGTGCCGCCCCATGGCAAGTTATACGGTGTGCCTTGGCAAGTGCTCGCTGTTGTATCTTTTACAATAGGTGGTGGCGCCGTCAATACAACCTGATTGCTTTGTATAGCATACGGAATGGTGCAACCATAATTTAAATAGGTGGGTAAGCCAGACGTTGAAAAATTAACATAGGCACCATCGCCACCAACCAGAGCAGACCCGGAGTATCTTACTGTATCCGTACACCCGTTCCCAAAATTGAGGATTAATGGATTGGGGTTCACTACTGAATTTGAAAAATGTCCATTTACATTTCCGGGACATTGAAATATGGCATATAAAGTATCTGACAAATTTGCAAAACTGGCTACAGGTGAATTAAGTGTGGTATTGCTGATCAAAACCACATTTGCATTGGCAGGTAATATCCCATTAACAGGCAATGGAAGCAAAACACCTCCTCCGGTGATTGCAGCATTAACAGCATTGATGTATGCCGGATTAGAACAAAGTCCTAACCAGTTGTTGGCTGCAGTTGGCCAAGTGACAGAGAACGTATTTGTATTGACAGGTGACTGCCCGGTCTGAAAAAACACCATTTCCTCATCCCATTCGTTTGTCGCGCAGGAATTCACCAATATTGATTGAATCTGAGCACATCCATTAGTAACCGGATTGAAGGCGCTTGAAGTACAACCGCGACTATCTGTTACGGTTACTGAATAGGTGCCAACACATAAATTGGAAATAGATTGAGTTATTGCACCATTGCTCCAGGAAAAACTATAGGGCGATGCTCCGCCAACCACATCCACTATCGCAGAACCATCACAAACATTGGAGCAGGTAGGATTGGTTCCATGAGGATAGATTGTCGGATGATCGTAGACGACAACCATCATTGATGTTGTGTCTGCACATTGTCCTGCGGTCGGGGTAAAAACATAGGTGGTTGTTGTATTGTTATTGATTGTGGAAGGCGACCAGGTGCCTGTGATTCCATTGGTTGAAGTAGTCGGTAGCACGGGAACAGATGCGCCACTGCAAACGGGAGCAATAGAGGTAAAGAGAGGCTCAATACTTGCTGATACAGTGATGGCCGCAGTGTCAGATGTTGAACATCCACAAGAATTAGTGACAGTCAATATGTAGTTTGTAGAGGCTGTAGGACAGGCTGTTGGATTTAGTGTATTCGTTGCTGATAGTCCAGCCACAGGAGCCCAACTGTATGTATAATTATTTTGGTTAGGCAGTGTGATTGACCAATTTAATAATATTCCAACGTCACCTCCTAAATCGTCACCAACCCATAATGTCCAGTTGCCGTTTAATGGCGTACCAACCAAAGCATTGAAATTACCAGCTTCGGGCAAGTAGGTGCCGGTAAATGGAGCGGTTCCTGCTGTTATAGCTGTTCCGGTTGTTGAAAAGCATGTGTTTGTGTAATTATCTCCTGCACCGCCATTGTCATCACTTAAATTGATGATTGTCCCATTGGGCGCCTGTAAGAAAATATTCAAGTCTGTAGCATAGGTATGAGTGATGTTCAAACAAACAGAAATGGTTTGTCCTGCCTGAAATGTTGATCCGCAAAGGCCGCTCACATTGATAGCAGAGGAGGCCCATGAGCCGGTTGTAACATTACCTGCATTTCCGGAGGCTATACCAGCGTCCGGTATCGGTTTACAATTCGAATTGGTGAATGTGTTACTTCCTGTTGAAACATTGGCATTGACTGTAGATGTTAAATTCACACATTGTCCAGGACAAATTGTGGCACTCGATGGTGATACATTAACAATCGGCGCTCCATTATAGAGTCCGCTGAAAACTTTCAAACATCCGGTACCGTCATTAATGGAAACAGAATAGGTTTGACCGGAAGTAAGTCCGGAGATCACAACACCTCCCCCTGCTGTTGCAGAAGTCGAGTTCAACGTTCCCGCACCGCTATTGGTAACAGTATATAAAGCCGGAAAAAATTCGGGATAACCTCCATTGATATCCAAACTCACACTTCCATTGCAATTGGGTGAAGCAACGACGCGAATCGGATTTAGATAGGTGATTGAAATCGGATCACCAATATCAAAACAACCATCGCCGTTGGTGTCATGTCCGAGACCATTATTCGTCGCTTCATTATCTCCATTATCGGCGGTAATAGGCACAAAAACAAGTGTGTTGTTGGGATCGTTTATAGGTGCATAACCGGGGGCGTTACCTAAATTCAATATGGGAGAACAATCTCCGGAAATATTGGTGTTCAATCCCTGTGTATTAGTGCCAGGGAAAGAAAGGCCCGTCCAATAATATCCTGTCCAATTTGGATCAACCGAAGGATTGGGTACTGATGGACCGGCAGCACTATATATAGCATAAATCAGTTCCGGCAGACAGTTGTTACAACCGGGAGGCGGTAACGTGTAATCGCCATTGCTCGCCAACGTCACGGAACCACCCTGACAAAGCAAAATCTGAGTGGTGCCATTTGCCAACAAGGTACTGGTGCCATTGGTGACTGTAAAACTGGTTGTACCGGCATTATTATTACAACAGGTAGGTTCGGTGATGTTGATTGGTGCAATGATGGGGGCGCCAGCAGCAGAATAAACAGCGGTGATGGTACAGGTTCCGCCATTGCCACTAGAGGCAGGTAATGACCAGTTCAATGGACTGGTAAATGGCGCGTTATAAGTAACACTACCCCCGCAGCTACTCGTAATCGTTAGTGTACCGGAAGTTGGCAGACAACCCGTTGTAAGTGTTCCGGACATCACATAAGTTCCACCAACGCAGGGAGCCGGTGTAGCAGTAAGTGTATTACAGCTGGGTGCAGTGTACGTGGTGGGGACGACAATGGGTGCACCGGGAGCTGAAAAAGAAGCCGAAACGGAACAATTCGCGCCATTGCCACAGATATTCGGGATACTGAAATTGATATTAGTTGAAAAAGGCGGATTGATGGTCTGACTTCCTCCACAACTATTCGTAATCGTTAGTGTACCTGTAGCCGGTGGAGCCTGAACGGTCACTGTTCCGTTTAGCGTATAAAAACCGGAGGAGCAGGCAGATGGCGTTGCTGTAATGATATTACAGTTAGTTGCGCCCGAACCCGCAGACCCTGCATTTGTCTGTGAAAAATTAATCACACCGGGCTGATTAGAAAAATTGGTGATCAGAACCATATACCACTCACCGGCAATCGCATTGGGAATGGTAGCGGTTTCAACTGCCGCAGTGGAATAACTGCATGAAACAATATTGTTGGCTGTTAATCCGTTGCACATGGACGTTTGATTGGCAAAGGGGCCCCATATGACATAATCCACATCAATGCCAACACCCGCAAACGTTTGTTGAGAAATGGTAAATGTAATTGGACCGGTTGTAGCCACATTCATGAAATAAAAGGAAGGATTGGGAGATGAACCCAAACAACCATAAATGCCCCCGCCACCCAATGAGGGTACGTTAGTGGTATTACAATAATCGTAGCTGACTCCGGTACAAAAAGGATTGGCAGAAGCACAGGTTGGATTCGATGTGGAGGAATTACAATTCGGACCTTCGGTTGCACATATCGAAAAAGTACCATTGTTGTTATTTCCAAACTCCCAAAAACGGATATATACAGTTGTACCGGGCGCAAGGCCTGTTTGAGAAATCATCGGCATCAAGCCATTCGGACTGCCATCATCATCACAGGTAACGAGTGTAAGGTTGTTGCAGTTGGTGCCTGTATACAAAGCCATGCCGCCATCAGTAACCACACCCGTGTTGGTGTTGATGATCAGAGACCCACTTGGAGGAACCACCGCTGTGAACCAAACATCACCTCCGGAATAACTGGCACAACCCGGAGCTGGTGCATTATTGGAAGCGGTTGCATTCGCATTAGTGTATTGTACATAATTACAAGCCGATCCAACGGGAAGCGAGATGGCATTGTTACAATTATCGTTTGATGGCGCCTGGGCAAACAATCCATTCGCCAGCAGCAGCAACACAACGTTTACAAATACACGATATGACCTTTTTTTACACAACGTTTTCTTTTAATAGGCATAGTACTGTTCTTCCTCTACGGCGGCAAGACTGTTTATTTTCTGTAGTTTTTCTTTGATTTGTTCCGATTGAACCACCGTTTCCACATGTAATTGAAGTACTCCTTCTTTAACCCATACAAGAGATACAAAACCGGCCAACGAACGAATAGCCGTTTCAAGTTGGGCGGCTTCCCTCGTACCATTTGCAAACGACACACTCAACAGATAATATTTACGAATACCCATACCAATGGGGTGACCGCCGGCTTTATTGGATGCCATTTGTTGGCGCACCCTTTCTGGCAAACGGTCGTAGTCATGAATAAGTTGTTGATAGGCTTTTTCATCCCTATTCAATGTATTTGTTGCTCTCGATTGATTAGACTGGGGGGGGCGTCTGCTATTTTCTTGAAGAGAGCGCATCGAATCGCTGGCTCTCTTAAATCCGGGCTGTGCTAGTGAATGCTGCGCAGCCATAATAAAAACAAGAAGTATCATTCCCTTCATAGAGAAAAAATAAAAATTGTAACGCAAAAATGCTTTCGTGGGGTGACAGGAATGGCTGGTATTTACGCTTCTGTAAGATACGTTTTTTGCCTTTTTTAACAGTTTTTTGATAAAATTTAAACAAAAGCCGAACTTTCAGGTCAGTTGATTGCTCTTGTCTTACAAAAACTATTTTTTATGCCTAGTCATTTGCGATTCCTACGATACTCGGTGATTGTAGTCATGTTCGTTGCCTTGTTTTCCTGCCGAAAAGACCCGATCAATGAGGGCGGTGGAGGCAATACAACCCCAATTACCCCTCAGCAGTACAATCCAGACTGGACCGACGCATCCCACGGAAATGTGCCCCCCGATTATGCAACCGTTTTTCCCCAGAATTCAGTAAATACGTTGGAAATCACCATTGGTTCAGCCAACTGGTCGGCAATCCGTTCTAATATGACCGCCCTCTTTGGAGCTGATTTTGGCATCTTTACCCCGCCGACACCCGGTGGTGGTGGCTTCCCGTCCACTGAAACCAACTATGTAGACGTAACCCTTAAATTCAACAACAAAACCTGGAAAAATGTGGGATTTCGCTTAAAAGGAAATTCCAGCTTACGGGCCGCCTGGACTTCCGGCAACTATAAACTGCCCTTCCGACTCAATTTTGATGAATTTGAGGAACGATATCCGGGAATCCTAAACCAGCATTTTTATGGATTTGAAGAAATGTCGTTCTCTCCGGGCTTCAAAGACCAATCGCTGATTCGGGAAAAAATAGCGGCCGATATTTTCAGACTTGGTGGTGTGGCAGCCCCGCAAACCGCCTTTTACAGGGTTTATGTTGATATCGGAACCGGCATGAAATACTGGGGCGTTTACTGTGGCATCGAACTGCCTGATGATAATATGGTAAAAAATCAGCTGGGTGAAGAAAGCGGCAATCTCTATAAACCGGAATCAAAACTCGCTACGTTCGTTCAATCTGAATTTGAAAAGAAAAGCAACGAAACCGCGGCCGATTACAGTGACGTGCAAACGTTCATTGCGAAACTGAACGCATCTACTCGTACGACCAACCCAACCCTGTGGAAGCAAGAACTGGAAGCGGTATTCAACATGCCCTATTTCCTGAAGTATCTGGCTATCAATAACGCAATCGTTAACTGGGACACCTACGGCCTGATGGCTCACAACTATTACCTCTATAACCATACCTCCAATAAAATCATGTGGATCCCCTGGGATAACAACGAAGCCCTTACGCGCAGTCCGGGTATTACGGGCACGACCGGCGGCAATCCAATGGGTGGCGCCTTATCGCTGACAATGAATGAAGTGAGCACTACCTGGCCGCTGATCCGGTATGTTGCCACCGACCCAGGCTATTTTCAGCAATACAAAACCTATCTGAAAGATTTTAAAAACAATGTATTTACAACAACTGCAATGCATGCGTTGATTGATAAGTATTACGACATGATCACGCCGTATGCCATTGGTATCAATGGCGAACAGGCCGGGTATACCTATCTGACCAATCAAACCACGTTCACCAATGAGCGGGCGAATTTAAAGACCCATGTCACCAATCGTATCAGTCTGGTTACTACATTTGCTCCGTAATCTACCATTCATGAACCGATTGTTGATTGTATGCATCCTGCTATTTGCTCATTCATTCAATGTGTGTGCCCAAGCCACCAAAGCCGACCCAACCGATGCCGAGGGATGGTATAGTGTAGGCGTTACCGTTGACCTGCCTAAAAAATGGACGTTATCCAGTGACTACCAAGCTCGTTTTAACAACAACCTGTCGACCTATTATGGTTCTTACCTGTCTGTTGGTGCCGAAAAACAGCTCCACCGATATCTGAACCTCATTACCGAGTATCGGGCAGCTTTTTTAAATGACGTGCTGACCCATCGATTAACGTTGGGCGCGTCTTCTGAATTACAAATTCATAAAAAAACCAGCCTTTCGTTCCGCGTCCTCGCTCAAAACCGAATTCAAGATTTTTACGATACGGCTGAAATCACGCAAAGCAGTTTGTTCTGGCGCGTTCGTTTAGCAGGCCGTTACAAAATCACAAAAAAATGGTCGGTGCAGGCATCTATTGAACCCATCATGGAAGCCGGAGGCAACAGCATTGTCGACAACTGGCGAAATACCCTGGAAGTAGGCTACCGTATCAATAAAAAAACGAAACTGGAGTTATATTATATCTACCGACCCGATTTCGGCAAAGCCAAATATAATCGGTTGTATCATATCGCCGGATTGAATGTTCTGTTTTTTCTTGACGCCGATAAGAAGAACAAGTCAACGAAAAAACGACTGCCTGCGACTACAAAATAAAAAAGTCGCTCGTTGTGTGAGCGACTTAACAATTGGTTTTATCGACAGTTATCGAACCGGCTTGATTTCGTCAATCAGATTCTTGGCTCCGCCAAGTTTTTCAATGCACCAAAGCACATACCGAACATCCACACAAATGGTGCGGTTCAGGTCTTTATCGAATTCTATCTTGTGACTTAGGGCCTCGTAGTTGCCATCGAACGCCAGCCCGATCAACTGACCTTTTCCATCGATAACCGGACTGCCACTATTGCCACCGGTAATATCATTGGTAGTAATGAATCCGATGATCAGATCATTTTTCTTTTTGTCGATATACTGCCCGAAATCACGCTTGCGAAACAGTTCAACTTGTTTTTGTGGCAGATCAAACTCATAATCACCGGGTTTGTATTTCTCCAGTATGCCCGAGGCGGTTGTGACGTAATCACAGAAAATACCATCCCGGGGTTTATAACTTTTTACATTTCCAAAACTCACCCGCATGCTAAAATTCGCATCGGGGTACATTTTGGCGGCAGCGACCGGATCCCGCTCCATGATTCCTTTCAGATACGCTCTGCCCAGTTCATTATTCTTGTTGTTGAACACCATGAATTTAGGCGCTACCTTTTCATTGTAATTTTTAAGGAACGCAGCGGCAAACTGATAGGCTGGATCGTCTTTGAGTATATTGACCGCGGGATGCATGGCAAAATCGTGCCATTTGGTGCAGTCGGCGACAATGGTATTGGCGAACACATCCGTGGCCCATTTGGTGTACGTGGCCGCATCGTCAAGACTGCCGTATTGGGCTATCTTGTCATATACCCCATCCGGATGCTGTGACGGATCAATGTCTTTATAAAACCGGTGAGCCATGGCTGCCAGAATATTTCGGTCGCTGGGTATGTCTTCGCTGTTCATAAACGCCTTATGCGACGCATCCGCCGCATCCACCGCTTTACGGATATCGTCAGCTGTAGCACCGGGCTTATTCAATGCCAATTCGAGTGATCCTAACGTAGCCGCATACGCGATTAGCGGTGAACCCATAATACCTTCCCGAAAATACTGACGATGCTTGGCAAAGGGCGTCCAGGCTGCGTAATTTTTTGCATACTCCGAAAAAACATACTCGTACTCCGGTTTACCCTTGGCCCAATTGATAAAATCAGCTTCGTACCGCTGCTTGTTCGCATAGGTGTTGAACTTTATCAGTTGTTTGGTTTCGCCATCAAAAAACTTCCAGTAATTAGCGATACCAGCGTAATCGGAAGCTAATTTGAGTTTAACCGACGCATCTTTGATCATTTGTTCGTGCATGAACTTCAGGCGAGTATCCCGCAGTGAAACCAACGAAGGGTTTTCGATATCGTTTTTCAACTTGATACCATAGCTGGTTTCATAACGATTGGTGCTACCGGGATATCCGTAAATCATCGCATAGTCGCCATCACTGATTCCTTTGATACTTACCGGCAAATAATATTTGGGTTTAAACGGAACATTGTCTTTGCTATAAGCAGCAGGCTTGCCGTCTTTAGCCATATACACGCGAAAGACCGAAAAGTCGCCGGTATGGCGTGGCCACTCCCAATTATCGGTATCGCCCCCGAATTTCCCTACGCTCTCTTGTGGTGTACCCACTAAACGGATGTCTTTATACGTTTTGTATACATACATGATGTATTGATTGTCTTTAAACATACTGTACACCCTGCCGGAAATACCGTTTTCCTTATCGGCAACTTTATCCGTAATGGACTTATATACCTCATTGAGTTTTTTAAGGCGTTCCTCCCACGATAATCCCTTGAGCTGGGCTTCCACCTGGTCGGTCACATCTTCGATTCGCTCCAAGAACTGAACAGTCAGATCCGTCGGTATTTCCTGGTCTTTGCTGTATGCATAGAATCCATCACGGAGGTAGTTATCTTTTACGCTACTGGCCTTGGCAATCGCATCATAACCACAGTGGTGGTTTGTGAATAATAGCCCCTCTCCACTTACAATTTCGCCGGTACACCCCCTTCCGAAAATAACAATGGCATCTTTCAAAGAGGCTTTGTTAATCGAATACAGTTGTTCTTTGGTGAGCTTCAGTCCTCGCTTGACCATGTCCTCATAAACCTGTTTACCCAGCAACATAGGAAGCCACATACCCTCATCAGCCCGTACAGTCACGATGGTGAACATCATTAAAATAGACAAGAAAAACTTTTTCATAATCATGCAGTTATATACGTTTAGGATTGGTTGATACCGGCAAACTTACTGATTAATTACGCTCTTTTCATGCCTTTATAATCCGGCCGGCGGGTATGAAGCCGGAAAACGGTGCATTTGCCGCAAAAAACTATATTTGCAATCGCCCTTTCTCAACATGGCCCTGTTTTCCATCAACATACCACAACCGATTGCGCGTGCGCTAAAGCTGACGCAAACGGACCCCCGAAGACAGCAGTTGCGAGTATTGAAAAAATTGTTGCGTAAAGCCCGTTTTACGGAATTTGGACAACGGTTCCGATTTGATGAAATACTCCTCAGTAAACATCCCGGTAAAAAGTTTCAACAACTCGTGCCGGTATACCATTATGAAAAAATTCACCGGGAGTGGTGGTATAAAACACAGGAGGGTGTTCCGGACGTTTGTTGGCCCGGAATAATCCGGTATTTCGCACTGAGTAGCGGAACCAGCGAAGCGGCCAGTAAGTACATTCCGATCACGCGGGAGCTGATCCGAAGCAATACTATCACCAGCGTCCGTCAGCTGTTGAGTTTGGCTAAATATGAAAATGTGCCCAAAAGCGCCATAGGTAAAGGATGGTTGATGCTCGGCGGAAGTACCCAGCTCCAAAAAGGGCCTACTTATTTCGCGGGCGACCTGAGCGGCATTCAACAAAAAAATATTCCCTTCTGGTTTCAGGGACTTGGCCTCTACAAACCCGGTAAAAAGATTGCCGAAGAAAAAGACTGGGGAAAGAAAATAGAGGAAATTGTTCAAAACGCGCCGAATTGGGATATCGGTTTTATCGTTGGTGTGCCCGCCTGGTTACAACTGTGCCTCGAAAAAATCATCGAACGATATCAACTCAACCATATTCATGAACTGTGGCCTAATCTCGCTTTTTATGTACACGGCGGCGTGGCCATGGATCCCTATAAAAAAGGATTCGAACGCCTGATGGGCAAACCCATTACGTATATTGAAACCTACCTTGCCAGCGAAGGCTTTTTAGCCTATCAAAGCCGGCAAGACACCAAAGGAATGCAGCTGGTGTTGAATAATAATATCTTTTTTGAGTTTGTGCCGTTTGATGACATAAACTTCGACAGCGAAGGCAACATGATCAGCGCACCCCAAACCCGAATGGTTCATGAACTGGAAGAACAGGTTGATTACGCCGTTCTAATCAGCACTAATGCCGGATGCTGGCGATATGCCATCGGCGACACGATACGACTGGTCAACAAAGAAAAAAACGAAATCATCATCACCGGCCGAACAAAACATTTTCTAAGCCTGGTTGGCGAACACCTCAGTGTCGACAATATGAACAAGGCCATTGAAATCGTCTCTGATGAATTGAACTTATACATTCCCGAATTTACCGTAACCGGCATCCCCTTTGAAGGATTTTTCGCACATCATTGGTACATTGCTACCAACGACGCGGTAAACCCGGAGCATTTAGCAGAAAAAATTGACGCCACGCTCCGCAGACTGAATGACGATTATGATGTCGAGCGAAAACATGCCCTCAAAAAAATAATCGTAACCATCTTACCGGAACATGCCTTCATGGGCTTTTTGGAACAAAAAGGGAAAATGGGTGGACAACATAAATTTCCCCGTGTACTGAAAGGCGCCATTTTGGAGGAGTGGATTAATTACCTGAAAACAAATAAGGCATAATATTCCACTCATGTTACAAGCAGCAATTACCGGTATACTCCTTGGCCTTGCGCTTGTATTTGCCGTGGGGCCCGTGTTGTTTACCGTACTGAAACTTCGTATCAATTACGGCATCGGCATGGCCTTTGCCTTCATCTCAGGCGTTTGGCTGAGTGATCTGCTTTGGATCCTCACAGCCAATCTGTTCAGCGACCTGCTCGGAACATTGATTTTTTATAAACAAAGCATCAGTCTTATCGGTGGTTTGTTCCTGATTTTACTAGGACTGTATTACCTGTTTATCAAAAAATACCATTCAAAAAGCGAAATCGATACCGGTATAAAATTACCCAGTACGCAATACCTACGACTTTTTTTAACCGGCTTCCTGATCAACACATTAAATCCCGGCGTGATTGCCTTGTGGTTCGCAGCCGCATCGAAATCACACTCCAACTCCGTGAATGAACGAATGCTGCTTTTTGGACTCTGTATCGGAATTAATGTGTTGGCCGATATTTTAAAGATTAACCTGGCCGGAAGATTACGTGATAGACTGAATGATAAAACGGTTTTAATGATCAATCGAATTGCCGGTTTGCTTTATCTTCTTTTTGGCGCCATTCTGATAATAGGTCTTTTTTTTGACGATTAGCCCTTTTTTTCTCATAGTGCGGCAGTAGCCAACGAACGAACGAAGCCAATAGCCTGACTGACTCTTTTTTCATAGTCTCCCTGAATCATGATCCAGGGGATTTGTTGGTTGATCATCGTATCCAAATAATAGTGAAAGAGCTTGTTTCTGGTTTGATGGTCGGGATATTCCCGCAACAGATCTTCTACCCAAGGTACATCGGGCGCACACAACAGATAGCCGTCACAGGAACGATCCACAATTGCATTGAGCACTGCCGCATCACAGGTATTAAAAACAAATTCACTCCATACACGCATCACCTGCATGTCTGTGTCCGTAAACAATAATGGACGAGCGGCTCCCGCCAGCACTTTTTCCTGCAAGTGAATTTTCTGACTGTCTTCCAATGCTAACTGACCAGCCGCTATTTTTTGCAGGTCTTTTATCGTATATTCTTTTCCGTTAGTTGTCAGGTATTCACGTGCGTATTCAGGTACCCACGCTCCATTGAAATGCTCGGCCAGCAGTCTGCAAAGCGTACTTTTGCCCGTCGACTCGGGACCAATAACCGCAAATTGATAAATCCGACTCATGGATTGGTAGAATTTACTGACTGACCAGCCATGATTTTTTTCCAGGAAAACAAGCCCGCCAGTGCCATGAATAAAAAGAGTGCGTACATCACTGTAAACAAGTAGTATGATTTATACCAATTCAAGGGAATCGCCACCAAGTTGGAGGCAATCCAGGCCATCCAGTGATCCGTTTTTCGTTTGGCCATCCACCACATGGCCACAATGGCGGTGGCTGAAACCAGGGCATCCAATAAAACCGTGTTGCTGTCGGTATATTGTAAAATCCAGGCGATGCCTGCCCAAAAAATCAATCCGAGCAATACGCCGACGATCCGCTCATTGGGTGTACACCAGCTGATCGGATACTGAAGCGCCTGTTCGTTTCGCTTGTTCCACTGAATCCATCCGTATACGCTCATGAAAAAGTAATATAGATTCAACGTCGCATCAGCATACAACGGTGGATCGGAGACAAAATAATACAAATACGCAGCCAACAGTACACCGATGATACCCGTTGGATACACCAGCACATTGTTTTTCCGTGCATACCAAACACTGAGAATCTGCATCGCAGTACTGACCCATTCCTGCCAGCTTAACTGACGTATATTTTCCAAAAAAACGTGCCAGATGGAATGAAGAGTCAAGTGCGGTATGGGCTGTTTGATCGTGTATGCTGTAATAGTAACAAATTGTATGAAGGCCAGCGGACTCTACCCGATATCAATGGGGGTGTTTATGGCTGTCAGGCGACTGATCGAAAAGATAAATCGGTTGAGTGGATTATTCCGCCTCGGCTACGACCTCTTTCACTTCGGGGATCATCCGTTTCATCATGCCTTCAATACCGGCTTTGAGGGTAATCATAGACGAAGGACAACCACTGCAACTGCCTTGCAGCATCAGGTTCACGCGGCCGTTCTCAAAACTGCGAAACTGGATAGCGCCACCGTCCATTTCAACGGCCGGCTTCACATAGTTTTCAAGCAGTTCTTTGATACGTTTAACCACATCATTGTCGTCGGCACTGATATCGTTGCTGCTCTCCGCTTTTCGTTTGGCAACCTCTTCCTCATTTACTACCATCTTGCCCTCTTCGAGATAGGTTTTTAGAAACTGCTTGATGGTCGGTATCATGTCCTGCCAGTCGTCTGTTTCCGTTGTTTTGGTCAGCGTGACGAAGTTGCTGGCGATAAACACCGAACGAATGAACGGAAAGGCAAACAGCTCTTGTGCTAACGGAGAGGCTGACGCGCTCCCGGCATCCGGGAAGTCAATACTTTTTCCGGGAGATAATAATTTGTTAGCGACGAATTTCATCGTTTCCGGATTGGGGGTCATCTCGGTGTAGATGCTGATAACAGGGTTGCCGGTCTTGATCATAGTGCCAGTTTAGATGCAAAAATAAACCGATTTTACGGGGATGTGAACCACCGGCTGTTAAAACCCCACTATTTTCCCGAATTCGGAAACGGTTCTACGGGTTTACAATACGCAGCTTGGCGTAATTGAGCATGATTTTTTTCTCGCCATTGATCTCAAACTGGATGGTTACGATGGGATTATGTGCGGCCCCTTCCCGACGGGTAACCGTGCCGTATCCGAATTTGACATGTTCGACCCGATCGCCCGCTTTGAGTACAGTCGTATCGCTGGGTTGGAAGTTGTCGCTGGGCGTATGTTCTTTGGGCGCGGGGCGCTGCATCAGGGAAGCAATGGGTGACGGCGTTTTAGCCGTAGTGCGGGTATTGCCAAACCCGCGGTGCATCCGCTCATAAGCTGACGAGGCTGATGGGGCGGACTGGGCACTGCGGCCGGCCGTATTCCGAACAAGGTATTGATCATCAATTTCCTCCAAAAAGCGGCTGGACTCATTCTGCTGCAACTGGCCAAACCGGTAACGGGCATTGGCGTGACTCAGAAACAATTGTTTCTTAGCCCGCGTGATCGCCACATAAAACAACCGGCGCTCCTCTTCAAGCTCCTCTCGGGTGTTAATACTCATCGCGCTTGGAAACAGGGTTTCTTCCATACCCACAACAAAGACCACCGGAAACTCCAGTCCTTTCGCCGCATGAATAGTCATCAGCTTAACTGAATTGACTTCTTCTTTATCATCATCGGTATCGGTCAACAAGGTAATTTGTTGCAGATAAGAGCCCAGTGCTTTGTCGCCCACCTCGCCATCTTCTTCGTTTTGCGGTGTTTCCGTAAACTCTTTAATGGAGTTGAGTAACTCCTGTACGTTTTCATAACGGGCCAGTCCCTCCGTGGATTTATCGTCGAACAATTCCTTTACCAGATTCGATCGCTTACCTACCAGTAAGGCAAGGTCGTATGCGTTTTTTTTGGGAAGCTCGCTCTGAAACATGCGGATCATGAGAACAAACTCACGCAAACACTCAAGGGCATTACTTTTAAACCCATAGGCATCCGCTCGGTGAAGCACATCCCACAACGGCAAGTTGTTTGTATTGGCAAGCAGCACCAGCCGGTCGAGGGTGGTTTTACCAATACCACGCGCCGGATAGTTGATGATGCGCTTGATGGCTTCATCATCGCGTGGGTTAACCACCACCCGGAGATAGGCAATAAAATCCTTCACCTCTTTGCGCTGATAGAAACTCATGCCGCCGTATAGGCGATACGGAATGCCCATTCGTCGCAGCGATTCTTCAAAACTCCGGCTTTGGGCGTTGGTTCGATAGAGGATGGCAAAATCAAGATTCTGAAAATGATTGCGTAACCGTAATTCCTGAATGGTGTCAGCCACCCATTTGCCTTCGTCGTTGTCGGTCATGGTGCGCACCAGCCGGATCTTATCGCCAGCCGGATTTTCGGTAAACAGTTTTTTCTCCAGCTGTTTGGTGTTGTTACCGATGATCTGATTGGCGGCATGCAGAATGGTTTGCGTGCTCCGGTAGTTTTGTTCCAGTTTGACAACTTCGATATTGTCGTAATCCCGCTGAAACTGCAAGATGTTCTGAATGGTTGCCCCGCGGAAGCTGTAAATGCTTTGGGCATCATCGCCCACGATACACACATTTTCATGCATGGCGCCCAGCAATTTGACTACCTCATACTGGGCTACGTTCGTATCCTGATACTCATCGATCATGATATACCGAAACTTTTGCTGGTATTTACTCAATGATTCGGGAAAGTGTTTGAGCAACCAATACATCTTGAATAACAGATCGTCGAAATCCATCGCTCCGTTTTTGAAACAACGATCGGCATAGGTTTTATAGATCGTGGCGATCATCGGAAGGTTGGAGCGGGTATCTTCCTGTTGCAGCATCCAGTCGTTGGCATATTCATCCGGACCAACCAAGGCATTTTTCGCCAGGGAAATCCGATAGAGGACGGTGTTCGGTTTGTAATGCTTTTCATCCAGGTTAAGTTCCTTGACAATGGCTTTGATCACCGCGCGGGCATCATCCGTATCATAGATGGTAAAATGAGCCGGATAGCCGAGTTTGGGTGCTTCTGCCCGAAGGATGCGGGCAAACACACTGTGAAACGTACCGATATACAGGTTTCGGGATTCCTGATTGCCCAGAATATGTTCAATCCGCTCTTTCATTTCAGCTGCCGCTTTATTGGTAAACGTTAGCGCCAGGATATGAAACGGATCTACACCGGTAGCCATCAGGTGCGCGATGCGGGTAGTGATTACTTTGGTTTTACCGCTTCCGGCGCCGGCAATGATCATCAAAGGACCATCACGATGCAGAACGGCCTTGCGTTGGGGTTCATTCAGGGTATCCAGATACGACATAAAGACAAATGTACTGCGCCGGCCAGCGGTTTTTACCTATGTGAAGAAATATTTCAATGCCGGTTCGGTTGTTGTTGTATCAACGTGTTTCAATGACTGGTCTGGATTTTAAAAAAATAAACTATCTTGTTCCTTATTCAATCACGCATGAAGCGGCTCTTATCACGAATCATCCTACCGGTACTCGTACTGACAACCCTGCTAACCAGCAGTTGCAACAAACAAACCAATTTCAATGCCCAGGGTGGCGGACTGCCCACCTATTATGTGCGGATACTGGAGGACTCTTTCTCGCCCAACCAGCTCACTGTATCGATTGGCGCTTCCATCACCTTCGTCAACCTGTCTTCACAAACACACACACTGGTCAGCGACAATGGCCAATCCCTGGCCAGTCCGGCGATTCTGCCATCCAGCAGCTACTATTACAAAAAAGATACCGTAGGTGTCATCAACTATCATAGTGTAGAGAACCCCAACATGCGGGGAACGATTACGTTTAGACGCTGATTATCCAATAATCAATACAACGAATAGCATTTTGACTCAATAGTACGAATGCCGTCCGGGCCCTCTACTTTGATGTTGTCAAACGTAACGGCAGTTCCGGGCAGACAACGGCTCATCTCAGCACTTAAACCGGATAAGCTATGCCCTGAGATCGTTTTGGTCACTTCCTTCGAAAATCCGGCACCGGAAAAATAAACGGTGGCACTAACAATAGTATAGCGAACATCAAAATCAAACCCTTCAATCATATCGGCACGACAATATCCCTGATTTTTAAATTCGACCACAGGAATCCTGCTTTTTCCACTACCTATTTTAAAGATCGGATCGGGAATACGCTTTACACGAAATTGAAACTGGGCTGTTTTTCCGTCGGCTGTAACAGCAACTGTTGCATTGGTTCCAATGGCGGCTGGACGAACGATCCGACTGGCGCCACTACCGGAAAGCGAACAACCGCTTCCGGACACGGAGGTCTTATCCCAACCGGCCGGAGAGCCGATGGTCAACGGATTATCGATCCCGTAATACATAACATTCATTCTGTCTGGCATGACCGCCGCACCAGCCGGTGTACCTACCGTATACTTCACAACATGATTTTCAACCTGATCGACGCCTTGCTGATTTTTGAATTTGACCGTTACCGAAACAGACTGCTCCCCTGAACCGTTAGCCACAAATGATTTCATAGCTCTGCCTTCTGGACCAATCGGAACAGCCGATCCGCCAATGGTAACCGTGGGTACCACTTCCGATGAATAAGCCCCTACGCCTGCTGATATATCTATGGTCTGTCCGGGCATTACATAATTGGAACTCTGACTCACCAATGAGCAAAACTGATTAAAGGATAGTTTTATTTTACCAACCTGCTCAGCACAGAGTATGAGTGCTTTGTTTTCAATAATTTTTGCATCGTTGATGTATTTTGATAGCCTTGAAACCGCCTCAACAGCCGTCATTGCCTCCAGCTCATCCAGCTCGGATTTATTGCGCGCAGATAGGCTAAATCCCGAGAAAAACGTATTGATTTGTTGAGTCATCTGGATATCTGTACCGGTAATATTGTTCTTAAATGTGCCGGCTTCTTGCAAAAGAGCCTGACCTTGTTTTTTGCCGCTATCACCAAAAAGGCGCGTTGCTGCTTCCGTGTCATCATATTTATATTGTTCACCACCGGGGGACGAAGACCCACTTAATGCTTGAGACCCGGCTTCCAACTTAAGTTCAACCTTGAGTGATTCGAGGAAGCGAATAAATTTGTCGCTTGTTTGTCGGACGTTATTTGCTTTTTCTTCCCAAACCCGTGCGTTGGCTGATAACCCTGGATCGCTTTGAGCATTCGCTATATAATCATAAATGGATTTGTTATACAAATCAAGCCGCGCATTCATTGCGGTCATGCTTGAGTCGGATTGCAACAGACTATTTATACTGTTTTGTTTTGAGGTCTTGAATGGATTACAGGATGGTGTAATCATGATGAGCCAACCAAGCGAAGCCAGGACAATCAATTGTTTTACTTGTTTCATATCATTGTATTTAGGTAGTATATACGATGGAAAAGAGTAGTTCTACGTAATTTAAGCGCCGATGCAATAAAAATAGGCCCTTTTACGCTTATAGAGTGTACCCATGAAAACCGAATCTCACCGAAGCCTTTGTTCTGCAGGCGCTTCCTGAATAACTCGGTTTACCCTATCTACCCTTTGCTGCTCACGCAGTCACCTTGTTTTCTATTGGCACTACAGGACAAAGGCCCCGTTATTGGTCGGGGCTTTTTTTTATTGGGTAAAAAACAGGGCTGCATACTGGGTCAGTAATCCGATCGCAAAGCCCAAATAGATTTCGGCCGGTTGATGAGCAGCAAGAAACAACCGAATAGACCCGATCAAGCCCGAAAGCAAGACGGCTATAAAAAGTGCCGGCGAGACCGGCATAGTTGCTGTGTGAAACAACAGCAATAAAAACCCAACAGCACAGCCCGCACCAATCATGTGCATACTAACTTTCAAATAGATATTGGCAATCAATGCCGCGGAAGAGGCCAGAAACACCCCCAGGATGTATGTTTTTAACAAAGCCGGATAATGCGGTTGTCCACGGAATACCAGATACGCCCAGAAAAAGAAAATACCACAGGCCACATACGGTATGATCCGGTCTTTCTGGGTTTTCAGGAAAATGGAATCAATAAAGCCAAGCGCCCTGAGTAACACCACCGTCAGTAACGGAAAAAAAATCAGGTTAAGGGTAACAATAAGCAAGGTGCGCACTTTCATGTCTGCCGAAAACCCGACAAACAAAACAGGCTGCACATACAGTAAAAAAATCAGGATGTATAAGGGACCGAATACAGGATGAAAAAGCAGCGACAATAAATGAGCAAACCACCGAAACACATTTGCTGACCGGGATAACGGTTCGGTTTCTTCCAAAACGGTTGCTTGATGTTCGTTCATTCGTAGGCTTTATAACTTTTTTCGTAATCGGGCTACGGGCACATTGAGTTGTTCCCGGTATTTAGCGACTGTTCGGCGGGCAATGTTATATCCGCGTTCTGTCAGCATCTCCGTTAGCTTTTCATCACTCAGCGGATTCTTCTTATCCTCTTGTTCCAGCATTTCCGAAAGTATTTTTTTAACCTCCCGGGTACTTACCTCTTCTCCCGATTCGGTTTGCATGCTTTCACTAAAAAAGAATTTCAGGCGGTAGGTGCCGAATTCGGTTTGTACAAATTTGCTATTGGCAACGCGGCTGACCGTTGAAATATCCAATCCGGTTTTTTCGGCAATGTCTTTTAAGATCATTGGCTTCAGATCGGTTTCATCACCCGACAGAAAGAATGCGTGCTGGTATTGTAAGATCGCGCCCATCGTCGACAACAGGGTGTTTTGCCGCTGCTTGATAGCATCGATGAACCATTTCGCCGCATCCAGTTTTTGCTTGATAAACAACACGGCTTCTTTCTGACGCTTGTCTTTTTTGCTGCCCTTTTCGTAATCAACGAGCATATCGCGGTAATGTTCGCTTACGCGAAGATTGGGTGCGTTTCGACTGTTGAGTGTAAGTTCAAGATTACCGGCATTGTTCTGAACGAAAAAATCGGGCGTGATATAATTTTCGCCACCGGCCGATGTGTCGGCGATGAGGCCCGGTCGGGGATTAAGCCGAACAATCACCTGCACAGCCGTTCTCAGCGTAACATCATCGATACTGAGTGACCGTTGAATTTTTTCGTAGTGTTTCTTCGTGAACTCATCAAAATAGTTATTGATGATCCGATATGCCAACTGTACATCGGAACGGCTGGTGTCGGTTCGTTTCAACTGTAACAGCAAGCACTCTCTTAAGTCGCGGGCACATACACCGGCCGGATCGAATTGTTGTATCTGATCAATCAGTGCGCTGATCTGCGCTTCCGACGTATCAATGTTTTGGCGAAAGGCCAAGTCATCCTGGATAGCGGTTACCTCGCGACGCAAGTATCCGTCGTCATCCAAGCTGCCCACAATCTGTTCGGCGATCCGACGCTCGGTCTCATCCAGGCTTAACATACCCAGCTGCTGCATCATCAACTCGTTGAAGCTCGTTTCCACCCGCTGAGGTCTTGTTCGGTCTTCGTCATCATCCGCATATTGATCATCGCGTAATTTGTAGTCGGCTATGTCTTCATCACCCTCCGGCAAGTAGTCGGAGATATCAACGGTTTCCATATCGAGCTCTTTGGGCTCATCCTCATTGGTTTGGTCGTCGGTGGATTCGTTGATATACTGGTCTTCCGTGGCATCCGCTTCTTCATGTCCTTCATCGGCCAGTTCAAGGGCCGGATTCTCTTCCAGTTCTTCTTTGATTCGTTCTTCGAGTTGTGCCGTCGGTATCTGAAACAACTTCATGAGTTGTATCTGTTGAGGAGACAACTTTTGAAGCATTTTCTGCTGAAGACTTTGGCGCATCGACATATTGAAAAGCTCGGCGTATTTATCCGCTAATCCTTATTGTAAAAATACGATTTTGAAAGGTCTTACCGACTGCTTTTCCGCCGGATCGAAATCATCGGATAGTGGGTGTGGGAGCCGGCTGAGCAAAAATCTCTTCTCGTAACTGATCGGCCCAGCCATTCAGATTTTGCTCAAGAGACCGGCTGCTGAAAAAAATCATGCCGTGAATATTGGGTGTGGCCCTTAATTTTTCAATTTGTCGGGGCAGTTGTGTTTTGTCACGCCAGGCCTTGTTGGATCCCGCCCGGTAGGGCGCAAGCCCGATATAGCATTTTTTTCCGTAGGTATTCTGACTCCACCAGTCTACCAGGATGTTATAGTCGGCGAGTTTATGGCCTATCTCCCAGTATAATTGAGGTGCTACATAATCTATCCAGTCGTTTTTCAACCAAAGAAGGATATCGGCATAGAGATAATCATAGTTGGTTGGGCCGGCTTTTGTCTTACTGCCGCGCGGGTCTTTGTCTGCATTTCGCCAAACGCCAAAAGGACTGATCCCAAACTGGCATTCTTTTCGGGTACGCTTGATTGTTTGGTGAATATTGTAGATGATCGAATCCACATTGCTTCTTCTCCAGTCGTTTAAGGCCAATCCGTTGCCGTGTTCGGCATAAGACTGCTGGTCTGGAAAGGGTTTTCCTGAAATCGGATACGGATAAAAATAATCATCAAAATGAAGGGCGTCAATTGGATAGCGGGTCAAAACATCTTCTACCACTTTCAATAAAAAAGCCTGGGCATTTTTATTACCGGGGTCAAAATAGCGCTTGTCGCCGTATGTTACAAACCACTCCGGATGTTGACGAATAATATGGTTGGGAGCAAGGTATCCGTTGTTTAAAACATGCATGGCCCGATATGGATTCATCCAGGCATGAAACTCCATGCCTCGTTTATGCGTTTCCTCGATCATAAAAGCAAGCGGATCAAATCCGTTTGCCGGTGCTATTCCTTGTTTGCCGGTCAGCCAGTGACTCCACGGTTCCAGTGTTGATGGATAAAACGCATCTGAACATGGACGAATCTGAACAACCAGGGTATTGATGCCGTTTTTTCGGTGTGTATCAGCCAGTCGGATAAAGGCCGCCTTATGTTTTTCGGGATCGGTAGTTGGTCCGTCGGGCCAGTCAATGTTGCCAATGGTTGCCACCCAAACGGCTCGCATTTCCGGCTTTACTGAATCTTGATTACCGGCAAAGACTCCGGTTACATAACAAACCGTACTTAAAAACAGGATCAACTGGCGCATGCGAACGAATTTGCACGCAAAATAACCTGCTTTCGCCAAAATTGATCGGGTCCTTCGTTTTTTATGTTTCTGTTGTAGAATGCGTGGAGTCGGAGCCGGCGTCGCCGGTAGAAAACTCATTTATATAAATCTGAACCAGCACCTGAAAATAGCTGACCAGCAACGGCCCGAAGACCAAGCCGATAAAGCCAAAAAGATTTAAACCGACGATAACACCCAAGATGGTAACCAACGGATGCACATCGCCCATTTTTTTCATCAGTGTGAGTCGGGCGAAATAATCAATGTTGCCGGTGATGAGGAGGCTGTATAACAGCAACCAGGTTCCTTGTCCTGTATGGCCTTCCGCAAACAACAGGGCTACCAATGGAACCCAAATGATCATGGTACCCACAATCGGAAAGAAAGCAAATAACCCCGTCATGAATCCCCACAGCGCCCAGTCTTTTAACCCGAATATCCAGTAACCCAGTGCTGCCGTTAGTCCCTGAATCAGGGAAATCAAGGGTATGCCCAGCGCATTCGCTCTGACGGTTTTTCGGGTTTCGCTCATTAAATAGGCGACATTGGTTTTTTTAAGCGGCATCATTCGATGTACAAAGCCTTCAATGTTCGTCGAGGAAACCAGTAGAAAATAGTAAACAAAAAATAACATCAGCAAATTGGAAACGAATAAGGCGGTTCCGTTAAGCACGTCCGGTAACAAGCCGGCCACATATAGGGAGGCCGATTTCATCGTCTGCGGCTCCAAAACAGACATACCCACCATCGATTCAAGTTTCGCAATGATCAACGAAAACCCTTTTAAAAAATCATTTTGATGTGAAACCAATACTTTTATTTTGGGCGTCATCAGTACTATGCCCGTGAAAACAGGGGCAGCAATCATTAATAGAAAAACAAAAATGAAGAGCAGTGCCGTAATGCCTTTTGGCCACTTGCGCTTGCTGACCAGTTTATTGTACAAAGAATGACTCAGGATGTATAACGTGATCGCACCTAAGAATCCAGGAACAAAAATCCGAAGCTGATTGAACAGCAATAAAAACAACAAAACGATCACAGCAAAAATGATCAATTGCCGAAATCGGTCATGAAAGGTTTTGGGTTGCATAGACAGGTTTTAGGCGTCTTTCCAAACAGAGAGTCCCTCGCTGCAATTGGCACAAATATCGATATTCTTACGGCCCCGAAGCAACTGGGCACGGAATTGCCGGTAATTCTCCGATTGCCATATCTCCCGAAAACTTTGTTGTTGAAGGTTACCAAGCTGATGCTCGGCATCTTTATCAAAACAACA
>CAZZJF010000012.1:0-23000 GCA_964654325.1 uncultured Ferruginibacter sp. | reverse complement strand
AAGAGAAGTTTGCCCTGCTGCAGGGAGCACATAGTCCCTTGAGTACCGTTAATTTAACTCCACGCAAAGCCTAGATTGCTGCGATTATGGCTTACGCCGAGAAATCAATGGAAACAGTTGGAACTGTTTGAACAAATAAAGGTCTTAACGAATCTGCCCGTACACCACGGGCATTTTTTATGCAAATGAAACAGCGATATCAGGCCGTTATTGATTACTTCGAAAAAACAATGCCCAACCCGGAGACGGAACTTGAATACAAAACTGATTTTCAGCTACTTGTAGCTGTTATGCTCTCTGCGCAATGTACCGACAAGCGGGTGAATATGGTCACACCGGGGTTATTTCGGCAATTTCCGGATAGCAAAGCGCTCGCCAAGGCCAGCGAAGCGGACGTTTTCAAGCTGATTCGGAGCATCTCGTACCCCAACTCTAAAGCAAAGCATCTGGTAGCCACGGCAAACATAATCGAAGAAACTATGGGCGGACAAGTGCCTCTCTCTGTAGAACAGCTGATAACATTACCGGGCGTCGGACGAAAAACAGCCAATGTGATCACGTCTGTATTAGATAATCAGCCCAATATGGCCGTTGACACGCATGTTTTTAGGGTCAGCAAACGCATAGGTCTGGTACCTCAACGAGCGACTATCCTGGGTACTGAAAAAGAGCTGATCAAGCATATTCCACAGGCATTGATTCACAAAGCCCATCACTGGCTAATCCTACACGGTCGTTATATCTGCAAGGCACGCAATCCGGATTGTGCGCAGTGCGGATTACAAACCGTTTGCCGGTATTTTTCAAAAAAGCAAAACATATCGTAATTCAAGATTTTTCAGTTAATTTGTAGCCTGTTTTAGCCATACGCTCTAACGGCTCGATACCAAATTGTGTAATGACATGAAAAAAAGGGTTTTATCGATTGTTGTCCTGCTGACTTTTGGTCTGTTTTCTCAGAAGGCCTCTGCACAGTATTATTTTTATAACGATGCATACTACGATAATCCTGTTTTATTTGAAGTAGGTGCATCTGTAGGCGTAATGAACTGTTTGACCGATTTGGGCGGGAAAAAAGGGATTGGCAAACGATTCATTAAAGATTTGAATCTCGGCTACAATAAAATGTGCGGCGGCGCCTTTTTTGGGATGATGTATCGCAATGCGTTTGGCGCCAGACTGGAGGCCAGTTTCGGTAAGGTATCATCCGACGATGCCGTCTTAGCGAGTGTTCCGGAAGGTGATATTGCCCGCACACGTTATAACCGAAACCTCAATTTTCAAAGCAACATTACCGAGTTTTCACTGATTACGGAACTGCACCCGATTCATACGTTCATTAATTGGGAGTCAAGAGATGATGTACCGCCGCTTTATTCGCCCTACTTGCTGGCCGGTGTTGGATACTATTCATTCAACCCGCAGGCGAACATCAACAATAAACTGATTGATTTGCAACCCCTGCGTACCGAGGGCCAAGGCTTCAAACAATACCCGGATCGATCCATCTATAAACTACGTCAATTCAATTTTCCACTGGGTGCCGGTGTGAAATATGAATTATCTCCCATCATCAATCTTCGGGCCGAATTTGTGTACCGAATTCTAACCACCGATTACCTCGATGATTGCAGTACCCGCTACATAGATCCAGCAGCCTTTGCTGCCAATGGTTTTACTGGAGTGAAGCTGGCTAATGCGCTGCTGGCGAACGACCGGCAAATCGATAAAGTAACCGGACCGGGTGGTAAACGCGGAAGTCCAACCGAAAACGATGCCTTTTTCTCATTCAATCTCAAAATCAGCATGATTCTGGGTCGCGAGGGCATTCGATAAAAAGTATTCAAAACGTATTCTACAAAAAAACCGCCTTGACGGCGGTTTTTGCATTCTTACAAGTATTTCCGGATTTCCTCCACCAATTCGCCCTGCGAGATAGGCGTACCCATTATTTTATTGTACGACTTGGCGTCGACCAGGTACAGATCACGGAGTATTCGAACCAACTGGCCGTTATTGATTTCAGGAACCAGAATCGTGTCAAAAGACGATAAAATTGAATCCAGGTTTTTAGGGAAAGGACGAACATAACGGAGATGCACATGCGAAACGGCATGCCCCTCGCCTATCAATTGCAAACAGGCGCTTTTTATTGATCCATGGGTGCTTCCCCAGCCCACCACGAGTACACGACCGCGATCTGGGCCACACTCTATTTTTTGCTCCGGTATATATTCGGCAACCAGGTCAACCTTGGCTTGCCGGCGTTTCACCATCAACTGATGATTGGCGGGATCATAACTGATGTTCCCGGTGATATCTTGCTTCTCCAACCCACCGATTCGATGTTCCAAATGGGGCGTACCCGGTACGACCCAAGGACGTGCTAACTTTTCATTACGGGCATACGGTTTGAAGGCTGTTTCCCCATCCGCTACGCGCAATGTAAATCCAGGATCGATAGTAGCCAGCTCCGTTGATTGGGGGAACCGCCAAGGTTCGGCACCATTGGCAATGTAGCCGTCACTCAATAAAATCACCGGTGTCATGTGTTCTATGGCGATCCGAACCGCTTCAAAGGCCATGTGAAAGCAGTCTGATGGTGTAGCCGCCGCCAACACGGGCAGTGGACATTCGCCATTTCGACCATAGTATGCCTGAAGTAAATCGCTTTGCTCGGTTTTGGTGGGAAGTCCTGTGCTCGGCCCGCCACGTTGAATATTACAAATCACCAGCGGAATTTCGAGCATAACGGCCAGACCAATGGCTTCCGTTTTCAATGCCATACCCGGCCCGGAGGTAGTCGTAACACCAATGGCCCCGCCATAACTGGCACCAATAGCCGACGTGATGGCCGCAATTTCGTCTTCTGCCTGAAATGTTTTCACGCCAAAGGCTTTATGCCGACTCAATTCATGCAAGATATCGGAGGCCGGTGTAATAGGGTATGATCCCAAAAACAATGTAAGTCCGGATTGATGCGAAGCTGCTATTAGACCATATGCCAGGGCCTGATTACCCATGATCGACCGATAGGTTCCAGCTGGCATACGCGCCTTCCCGACTTCATAACGGGTAGTAAACATCTCCACCGTGTCAGCATAATTATATCCGGCCTGTAAAGCGCGAATATTACTCTCTAAAATTTCGGGGCGTTTTGAAAATTTATCGGTCAGAAATTGAATCGTATTCTCCATATCCCGATTATACATCCAATACAGAAAGCCCAATACAAACATGTTTTTGGCCCGGTCTTTCTCTTTGGTACCCAGGGTAAAGTCTTTCAGTGCTTCACGGGTCATCTTGGTCACATCCATCCGGATGACCTCAAAACCCTGCAGACTATCATCGTCCAGCGGATTCACCCCTTCCGGATAATTGGCAAGTCGCAAATTTTTGGCATCAAATCCATCAGTATTGGCGATGATTTTTCCGCCACGCTTCAACGAAGACAAATTCACTTTCAGTGCCGCTGCATTCATCACCACTAAAACATCACAGGCATCGCCCGGGGTATACACCGGATTGCTGCTGAACCGTAATTGAAATCCGCTCACACCGGGCAAGGTGCCGATCGGGGCACGAATTTCAGCCGGAAAATCAGGAAAGGTGGCGAGATCCAAACCGCGCAAAGCTGAATTGGAAGTAAACTGAGAACCAGTCAGCTGCATACCGTCACCGCTGTCGCCGGCAAACTTGATAACTACATCCTGAACAATTTCGGATACCCCTTTCATAATGCTTGCAGATTGGTTGCAAAATTACTGAATTCAGCGTGCCCGAGCCTGAAAAAAACAGACCGAAAGCGTGGTTTGCTCCATTTTAGTAAGTAGGTTTGTAGATATGAATACGTTGCAGGATCTCACCGACTACCTGTCGCCCGTTGAACCCTCATACCTCAATGAAGACCTCGAGTTTAATGATGGTCAGTATGGAAAACACATTCAGGTTTTTGATACAGCGTTTCCGGACTTGAGTACAACCGATCTGGTCATCCTTGGTGTCGGTGATATGCGAGGTGCCAACCCGCTGTCAGCGCCCAGTAATGGCCCTGACCTGATTCGACGTGCTTTTTATCGTATGCACTGCTGGCATGAGGACATCCGTGTGGCCGATATTGGTAACTTGAAGGCAGGAGCCACGCTGGCCGATACGATCGCGGCCATGAAAATAACCCTCACCGAGCTGGTTCAAGCCGGTAAAACAGCCCTGATCATTGGTGGTTCGCATGACCTAACCCTGGGGCAATACGAAACCCATAAAGGTCTTCAGCAACTGGTTGAAGCCGCTTGCGTGGATGCTTTCATCGATCTGAAAGGAGACAGCATTCGTCGGGATGAAAATTTCCTGATGGATATGCTCACCGGCGAACCCAATTATATACGGCATTACAGCCATATCGGCTTTCAAAGCTTCCTGGTCCACCCTCGCCTACTGGAAACACTCGACAAACTCCGTTTTGATTGTTACCGGGTGGGTAAAGTGCGCGAAACACCGGAGGAAATGGAACCGGTTATTCGCAGTGCCGACATCCTCAGTTTTGATATTCAAGCTATCCAACACTGTTTCGCACCAGCCCAACACGCCAGTCCAAACGGTTTTACCGGCGAGGAGGCTTGTTTGATCAGCCAGTATGCCGGTCTGAGCACCGCACTCAAATCATACGGTATATACGGCTATCAACCGGAGCAGGATGTGGAAGGCATGACCGCGCAGCAAATCGCTCAAATGATCTGGTATTTCATCGAAGGTCTCTATCGAAAAAAGATGGAAGCCCCATTTGAAGAGACGCAATCGTTTAATGAATATCATACCCTCCTGGCAGAGGTGGATACCCGCTTTTTACAAAGCAAACGAACCGGCCGCTGGTGGATGCAAATGCCTGACGGACAATTTGTGCCCTGCAGCGAAAAAGATTATCATACAGCCGGCAACAACGACATTCCGGAACGCTGGCTCCGTATACAAGAAAGACGATAGGCATCACGCATGAGGCAGTTATTTTTTTTAACTTGTTTTCTTCAGATCGGCTCGCTGTTAACGCAGGCACAAATCAACCAATTGGCCAGCCAGCACCTGATGAATCACAATGCCATCCAAAAAGGGCATATCGGTATCAGTATGTGGGACATGGACAGCCAGCAATTCCTCTATCAATATCAAGCGGATCAATATTTCACACCAGCCAGTACCACCAAATTATTCAGCATGTACGCGGGCCTAAAATGCCTACCAAGCCGGTTGCCCGGCTTACGGTACATCGAAACGGCCGACACGCTCTATCTTTTCCCAACCGGAGATCCCACGTTTCTCCGTACTGATTTTACGGAGCAACCCGTGCTTCGTTTTCTTACGCAACACGCGAATAAAAAACTGCATTTTTCCGGCATGGACCTCCGGTCTGCACCTTATGGAAAAGGGTGGTCTTGGGATGATCAATATGAAACCTACATGCCGGAACTAAGTGCCTTTCCGATTCGAAGTAATATCGCCTCGGTCCAAATTACTAGGAACAACGGCAAGGTACAATTCACGACCGATCCGGTGCTGCCCGATGCTCGCTTTATAGAAGAAGAGGAGTCCGGTCGCGAGTATGTACACCGCATGATGTTTCAAAACCATTTCAGTTATTGCCTGAAGCGATCAAGTACGAGTCTTACGGTTGAAACACCTTTTCATCCCGGCAACCAGCACTATACCGCCCGCCTGTTGAATGCGCAGCTTCCGGCCTGCAATAACCAGTTTTCAGCCGGACAACCCATAGCCTATAAACAAAAAGGATCGGCCGTCAAAACCATCGAGAGTCACCCAACAGACAGCATGCTCAAAATAATGATGCATGAAAGTGATAATTTTTTGGCAGAGCAAACGCTCCTCATGGCCGGGGCTACGTTGATGGATGACACCTTGCATACCAACAGAGCCATTGCACTGTTTCAAAAAAAGTGGTTGCCTGATTTATCCGGTACCGTACAGTGGATTGATGGCAGCGGACTCAGCCGGCACAATCTCTTTACCCCCAATGACTTTGTTTATCTTTTGAAAACCATCTACCGCGACGTATCCTGGGAACGCATACAAGCAATTCTCCCAACGGGTGGAGAAGGTACATTGAAAAATTTATACCAATCCCACAGCGGCTTCATCTATGCCAAAACCGGCTCGATGAGTAATGTTGTTTCGTTGTGCGGATACCTGATTACCAAAAAAAATAAACGCATTGCCTTTTCAATCATCGCCAATCAATTTCCCGGCACCGCCCAGCCGGTAAGAAAAGCCATTGAGGGATTTTTAATCGCGGTGAGAAACGCGTATTGAATCTCAAAAACAGCCAACAGGCCAACCGCTTCAGTTATGGAATTATTTCGACAAGGTGATGTACGCCGTAGGTGTGCCCCATAAATTATAGGAAAACGACACTGACACGATATCATACCCCTCGGCTGATTTTTGCGTTAATGTACTTTCTACTTTTTCTGTCAGTTTTTTGGTCGACCAAAACATAGACGACTCCGTAATAACAGTAAATGTTTTCATATTTATTTTTTTTGACACGATGGCTTGTTATTGCCCAGATGCCGGTAAAACATAATCGGTAAATACAGGTTTCCCTCCCGGACTGACCATTGGCTGCGCACAGGTAAACAAGGCGTTGACCAGCGACTCCATTTCGTTCATGGACAATCCAATGCCGGTTTTCAAGGCGTGCTGGGTACTTAATACCCGAACTAACTTTTCACGAGATTCCAGTTTCAATGTCGGCGAGACCTGTTTATACTGTTCCAGTATTGCCTCGATAGCTTCTTTCTCGGATCCGATGTCAACATCAGCGGGCGTTCCCTGCACAATAAAGGTAGTATGCCCGAACGGTTCAAGCTGATACCCCAGCTCGCGTAGATCATCGAGTAATGCATGCATCATAACCGCATCAGCCGGCGATAATTCAACCGTTGCCGGAAACAGGCTTTGTTGTGTAGCTACCGGTCTTCCCTCCATCGCCAGCAAATATTGCTCGTATAAGATTCGCTCATGGGCCCGTTGTTGATGAATCAGTCGAAAGCCTTCTGTTGTTTCTGTCAGAATATAGGTCTGATGTAACTGGGCCAGCGGTTTGGCTGTTGCCGGCTGTTCAATAAACAAAGGTGATAACGTGGTGGCTTTCTCCTCTGGTATCTCACCGGCTTGTTCATACAGGGATTTCCAATGCTTGAGATCAGCGTTACGTTCGATCATATGCGCCTGGTTCTTCTGTCGGAACGTCTGATACAAACTGGAATGAGCCGTCATATCTTGCTGTTCCTCCGAGGCCGGCCGCTGAACGGCGTCAAGCTGCTGAATAGACGGATCGAGCTCGAAATCGAGCGTTGGGGTGATGCTGAATTGAGCCAGCGCGTGCTTCACGGCCGATTGTACAAACGCATACACGATTTTATCATCTTCAAACTTGATTTCCTGTTTGGTTGGATGCACATTGATATCCAGCCGGGCGGGATCAAGTTCGATGAACAACGCATACATAGGTACCGTGTCTTTGGGGAGTAGGGCATCATAGGCCCGCACGATAGCATGATGCAGATAGGGACTGCGAATGAATCGTTGATTGACAAAAATATATTGATCGCCTCTGGTTTTTTTGGCCGTATCCGGTTTACCTACAAAACCGGAAATGTTGAGGTAATCCGTTTGCTCCTGAATGGGCACCAGTTTTGATTGAAAGGAATGGCCAAGTAATTGTACGAGCCGTTGTTTCAGGGTGCCTTTTTCGAGATGAAACACATCTTGTCCGTTGGAAGTGAGTTCGAAAAAGATAGCAGGATAGGCCATCGCCACCCGTACAAACTCATCGATGATGTGTTTTAGTTCGGAGGTATTGCTCTTCAGGAAATTCCGACGGGCCGGCACGTTGAAAAACAGATGCTTCATGCGGATCGTAGTTCCGGGATTGGCCGCTACCGGTTCTTCCCGGATGATGGCACTGTTTTCCAGTTCGAGATGAATGCCATGTTCGTCTTCGGGTCGACGGGTATTGAGTTCCACGCGTGCCACGGCTGCTATACTGGCAAGGGCTTCCCCCCGAAAACCCATCGTGCGGATTCGAAACAAATCATCTACATGGCGTATCTTGGAGGTAGCGTGCCGTTCAAAAGCCAGGCGGGCATCGGCCGCACTCATTCCTTTACCGTTATCCGTTACCTGTATCAGGCTTTTACCGGCATCCTCGATAATCAGTGAAATATGATCAGCACCGGCATCCACGGCATTTTCAAGCAATTCCTTGACGGCACTGGCCGGACGCTGGATGACCTCCCCCGCCGCAATCTGATTCGCAATATTCTCCGGAAGTCGTTGTATGATATCTCTCAAAATCCTTGTAATTTGGAGCCAAATTTATGAAATCCTCATCACTCCCCTTCCGGTGGCTCCGGCCTATTTTCGTGCTGTTGTTTGTTTTTTTGACTTCGTTTGCAACGGCACAGGATAAAGCCGCTCGCTGGGCCGACAGCGTATACGCATCCCTGACACCGAAAGAGCGCATTGCTCAATTGATTGTCGCCCGCTTGTCGACTTACGACGGCAAATCCAAAACCAGCAAATCCTATTTTGATCGGGTGCTGAATCTGGTCAAAGACTATAATATTGGGGGCGTTTGTGTATTTCAAGGTTCGCCCGAGTATCAGGCCAATCAGTTCAGCCAGCTAAAAGCCGCAGCCAAAACCCCCTTATTATTCTCCATAGATGCCGAGTGGGGTGTGGGCATGCGTCTTATAGACAGTGTATTACCGTTGCCGAAACAAATGATGCTGGGTGCGATGCGCGACTCGTCGATCGTATACACTTACGGTAAAGTAGTGGCCGCACAATGCAAACGACTGGGCATCCATATGAACTATGCGCCCGTGGTTGATGTAAATAATAATCCCAATAATCCGGTTATCAATGACCGCAGCTTTGGTGAAGACAAAGAAAAAGTAGCGCAATGGGGCATTCAATATGCAAAAGGCATGCAGGATCATGGCATCATGGCCTGTGCAAAACATTTTCCAGGACATGGTGATGTTACGGTCGATTCACATCATGACCTGCCTGTTATTGAAAAAAGCCGAACCCAACTCGATTCGCTGGAACTCTACCCGTTCCGTAAATTGGCGGAGGCAGGCGTTGGGAGTATGATGATTGCCCATCTCAACATTCCAGCCATCGATGCGCGAAAAAACCGTCCGACCTCATTATCCAAAAACAATATTGAAGGAATTCTTCGTAACGAGATCGGCTACCAAGGACTAACCATCACCGACGGCCTGGAAATGAAAGGCGTCAAAAATTTCTTCCATGAAGGTGAAGCCGCCGTAGAATCGCTGATTGCCGGAAATGATCTATTGTGTTTACCCGACAGCATTCCAATGATTCTTGAAAAAATCGAAAAAGCCATCCGCAAGAAACGACTCTCCTGGAATGATATAGAATTTCATTGCAAGCGGGTGCTTCGTGCCAAATACCAATATGTATTGTCGAACAATGGGCCTATAGAAACCCAAAACCTGACCAACGACCTCAATGAACCGGTCAGCCGTCTACGCCGACAAGTGGCAGAACAAGCCATCACGCTGCTGCAAAAAAACGACGATCGGTTTTTCCCGATGACCGTTACATCGACACTCAGCCCGATTTACCTTGCTTTCGGTGCCGGCACTAAGAATACACTTGGTGACTCACTCATTCGTTTCTTTGGCGCTCGTTGCCTATACATAGACCCGGCAAAACTATCCAAGGATTCCATGACATCATTGGCGGCTCAGCTCAAAAAATCGGGCAGCCCGCTGATCATCGGCATTCATGGACTGAACCGAAATGCCGCTGCTAATTATGGCCTGTCTGAATCGGTGGTGACCATGGTCAATAGCATCAGCCGATCGAACCCAAGCATGATCCTGCAATTTGGCAATGCGTATGCGGCTAAAAACTGGTGCGACGCTTCTAATCTGGTCATTGCTTACGAGGACGATGCCGTGGTTCAATCCACTGTCTTTGATATGTTGGTTGGCCGACTACCCTACCTGGGGCGTCTTCCCGTAACCGTTTGTTCATCCTTTCGTTATGGCCATGGCTTGCAAACAAACAGCCATCGTTTTCCATCCGCCAACGAAACATTCAACTCGTTGACATCGGTCACAGCAACCATTGATTCCATAGTAATCGATGCTATAAAAAAAAAGCGATGCCGGGAGCAGTGCTGGTCGCCCTAAAAAACGGTCAGCTTCTCTATCAACAAGCATACGGTAACATGACCGATGCGCTTCAGCCCGAAAAAACAACGCTATCGGCTGTTTACGACTTGGCCTCCATCACAAAAATCGCTGCCACCACATTAGCCACCATGAAATTGGTCGAGGATGGCAGACTGGATTTGCAAAAGCCGCTTTCCACCTATCTTCCGGAAACCAAAGACACCGATAAAGCCAACATCACACTCAAGCAGCTGCTTATCCATGAGGGCGGCCTGGTAGCTTATATCCCTTTTTACAAAGAGTTTCTGGATGATAGCCGCTTGTTGAAACCAGCCTGGTTTCGGAAAACAAAAGAGGCTGGATTTGACAATCAAATTGCCGACAACCTTTTTTTGAAAAATGAACTCACCGATCGGTTTTACCAAAAAATCCTGCAATCGCCGCTGACTCGACCTGCTCGTTATGTATATAGCGACAACGATTTTATTTTTTTGGGAAAGGTCGTGGAGGCTGTTACCGGAGTACCCCTTCACGAATATGTTGAAAAACAATTTTATCAACCAATGAACCTGCCCTCGATGGGATTTCTTCCACTTCGGCATGTGCCGCGTTCACAAATCGTACCCAGTATTCGGGATGACGACTTTCGGGGTCAGGAGATTCGCGGTTACGTACACGATCCGGGGGCTAATTTCATGAATGGCGTATCCGGGCATGCCGGGCTTTTCGGTAATGCAGCGGATCTCGCCTGTATCCTGCAAATGGTATTGAATGGCGGTGTGTGGAACGGCAAACGATACCTCCGTGATGAGACCATTCAGGCATTTACCGCCTACCAAAGCAAACAAAGCCGGCGGGGTTTTGGATTTGACAAACCGGAAAAAGACAATGCCACCCGCAAAGAACCCTACCCTTCACGTGCTTGCTCACCCGGCACCTTCGGCCATACCGGATTCACCGGAACCTGTGCCTGGGCTGATCCGGAAGCCGGACTGGTATTTGTTTTTTTAAGTAACCGAACCTATCCGTTCGAAAACGATCTCTTCAAAACCCTGAATGTACGCGGAAAGGTATTGGATGCGATCTACCGCCTCATCCAATAACGAATCAATCATCATCATACTCGTGCCGAAACGCGTAAAAACCGAACAGGCACAACCCGACGGTTATGGGCAAACAGATGATCAAAATGATGATCCACGGTACCGGCTTTTGAATATCTTCCACTGCTTCCGGCCGAATATGATGAACAGCCGCCATCAACAGCACCACCCAGGCTGCCGGCGACAGTAACATCACTAATAATCCGACGATTTGTTTAATCCTTGTCATCGTTTATTCGTGTACGTTTGTTTTATGATTGGCTGGCAGATAAATGGCACCAAGAAAAAAACATAAAGCGGCAATCCCAATAGGGTACCATAAACCCGCTAAAGGATCATGCGGAAAGGCCACAGTCAACAAAGTGGCAATGAATGGAACCAATCCACCAAATACACCATTACCGATATGATATGGTAAACTCATGGAGGTATATCGGATACGGGTTGGGAACAGCTCCACCAAAAAGGCGGCCATAGGCCCATAGGCCATGGTCACCAATATAATCATACACCATACCCAGGCGGTGAAAATCCATTGTGTGGAAGAGGGTAAGCGTTTTTCTCCAATGACAGGATGCTGATCTTTTTTTAGTACAGCGGCAACACCTTGTTGGTAGCCAATTAATGTATCAGCTCGTTTTTCGGTAAAGGTTATACCGTTGGGTAAAAGCCAGTGCGTATTGGTTTTAGTGATGATTCGTGTACGATCAATGGTGTCTTGATTGATGAAATCCACTCGTTTTACGGTTGCCGGATTACCGGGTTGATGTAAGTGCTTGACGAATGAACGAATGTCTGTTCGTTGTACGAAGTCGGAAAAAATCGGACGGTATAACAAGATGCCACCCAGCATGCCCAACAACATGATCCATTTTCGGCCAATCCGATCGCTTAACCATCCGAATAACAGAAAAAAAGGAGTAGCGAGTGCAATCGCCCACAGCATAATGGCCCGACTTTGCATAAAATCAAGCTTCGCTACATTTTCTAAAAAATACTGGGCGTAAAACTGGCTGGTATACCAAATAACACCTTGTCCCATAACAGCTCCAAACAAAGCCAGCAAAACCATCTTGAGATTGGCTTTTTGTCCAAACGAATCGCGGATTGGATTTTTTGATGTGTTTCCGGTTTGTTTCAACCGGCTGAACAAGGGCGACTCTTCCATTTTCATACGGATATAAATGGATACGCCTACCAACAGAATTGACATCCAGAACGGATACCGCCAGCCTCCCCATTCGGCCTCAAAGGCCAAATCGCTCATTGATGATTTCACGAGCATGATCACACCAAGTGACATGAAAAGCCCGAGTGTAGCCGTTGTTTGGATCCAGCTAGTGTAATACCCGCGTTGATGTACCGGCGCATACTCTGCCACGTAGGTAGCCGCACCCCCATACTCACCCCCCAATGCCAATCCCTGAACAACCCGTAGCATTAAAACTAAAATCGGCGCAGCCAAGCCAATAGAAGCATACGAGGGGATACAACCAATCAGAAATGTGGAGCCGCCCATCAATAGCAGGGTGAGTAAAAACGTATATTTCCGACCAACCAGATCACCCAGCCGGCCAAAAACTAAGGCGCCAAACGGACGTACCAGGAATCCGGCCGCAAAAATGGCGAGGGTGCTGAGCAACGCCGCCGTTTCGTTCCCTTTTGGAAAAAACTGCGTTGATATGATCCGGGCCAGCATGCCAAAAATGTAAAAATCATACCATTCAATGAGCGTGCCCAATGAGGAGCTGAAAATGATCCTGCCAAGTGGCCGCTGTGATGCCTTCATGTATTCAACAACTGGTTTGGAATAGAATAGCCGATTGTTTGCTGGTTGAACGAACGTGGTTGAAGATAAAGATTTAATTTCGGAGATCAAGCGATCATCATGAGCCATGCATTCCCTTATCAACTAAAAACAATCGACGAATATCACCGGGCTTATCAGCAAAGCGTGGATGATCCAGAATTGTTTTGGGCAACCATCGCCCGCCATTTCAACTGGCACAAACCCTGGAGCAAGGTACTCGACTGGAACTTCAACGAACCTTCGATCCAATGGTTCGCAGGCGGTCAACTCAATATCACTGAAAACTGCGTCGATCGTTGGGCTGCCATACAACCTGATGCCGTTGCCATTTTATGGGAACCAAACGACCCTACCGAACCCGGTAGGTCGATTACATATAAAGACCTGCTGAATGAAGTTTGCGCATTCGCGCAGGTCTTGCAAAACAAAGGCGTTTGCAAAGGGGATCGGGTTTGCCTCTATATGCCCATGGTTCCCGAACTGGCCATTGCCGTATTGGCCTGTGCCCGTATCGGTGCGATCCACTCGGTCGTGTTCGGTGGGTTTTCGGCGCAAAGTATTGCAGACCGGATCAATGATGCCGGTTGCAAGCTAATCATCACCGCCGACGGCGCGTTTCGGGGCAACAAATCCATTCCATTGAAAGCATTAGTGGATGAGGCCCTGCTGACTTGCCCCACGATTGAAAAAACAATTGTCTTACATCGTACAGGCGTTTCCGTACGTATGATACCCGACCGCGACAGCTGGTGGGAAGATGAGATGAAAGACGTTTTGAAAAACGGACCCGTTTTTGTACCTCCGGTATCGATGGAAGCCGAAGATACCTTATTCATCCTCTATACATCCGGCAGTACCGGAAAACCAAAAGGAGTTGTTCATACAACAGCGGGCTATCTGGTTTGGACCCACTATACTTTTGTCAATGTATTTCAGTATCAACCCGGCGATGTGCATTTTTGTACTGCCGATATCGGTTGGATTACCGGACATAGTTACATCGTTTATGGTCCACTGAGTGCCGGCGCCACCACGCTGATGTTCGAAGGCATTCCAACCTGGCCCGATGCCGGCCGATTTTGGGCGATTGTTGAGAAATACGGCTGTCGCACCATTTATACCGCCCCCACCGCCATCCGGAGTTTGATGGGTTTTGGCACTGATCCCATAGCCGGAAAAGACCTGTCTTCACTTCGTGTACTTGGTACCGTTGGCGAACCAATCAATGAGGAGGCCTGGCACTGGTACCATGAGCATATTGGAAAAAAAGAATGTCCGATTGTCGATACCTGGTGGCAAACAGAAACCGGCGGGATCCTGATTTCCAACCTGGCCGGTGTTACACCCGCCAAGCCGGCCCATGCTACCTGGCCACTGCCGGGCGTTCAGCCAATGCTGGTCGACGAACTAGGTCATGAGCTGACCGGCAATGGCGTTTCGGGAAACCTTTGCATCCGGTTTCCCTGGCCGGGTATGTTACGAACGACCTACGGCGATCATGAACGCTGCCGGCAAACCTATTTCAGCACCTACCCCAACCGCTATTTCACCGGTGATGGCTGCCTGCGCGATGAACAGGGCTTTTATCGGATCACCGGACGGGTAGATGATGTGCTGAACGTCAGCGGGCACCGCATTGGTACAGCTGAGGTGGAAAATGCCATCAACAGCCATCCGGGCGTTATGGAAAGTGCGGTGGTCGGCTATCCGCATGATATCAAAGGACAAGGCATATACGCCTATGTGATTGTACAGGATCATCCAGCCGGAGAAACGCCAAATAAAGCAGCTATTTTACAAACGGTAAGTAAAGTCATCGGCGCGATTGCGAAGCCGGATAAGATTCAGTTTGTGAGCGGATTGCCGAAAACGCGCAGCGGAAAAATCATGCGCCGCATTTTACGGAAAGTAGCCGAGGGTGACATGGAAAACCTGGGGGATACCACCACCCTGTTGGACCCGGCCGTAGTGGAAGACATCAAAAATAACCGGATACCCTAATTGGCAGAACAGGGCTTAGTCTTTAATACAGCGTACCGACATGCCACAGCTGGCACTGAAATAATCGCTAATCAGTACATTATTACGGTTATAATCAAATCCAAATAGCCAAGGCCATTCTTTGCTGATAGTGGGGGTTGACGTCCACCAACGTCCAGTCTCCTGGAGTTTACCATTAAAAAAACCAAATTCGTTACAAGTGCCTCCCGGCAAGGCAGTGAAACCGGTGCTATTGCTGGCGGTAAGCCCCTTTTTCCACCCGGTACTGCTTTTTAATAATTGGCCAGCGATCTCTTCTTTGCCACAAAAAGTAATCAGTTCACGCCATTCACCATCGCTGGGCACATGCCAACCAGCAGGGGCAAGTCCACGTGGATCATTGACTGCATACCAGTTATACAACTTGCCAAATTTTTTTTCATTGGCCGAATTATATTCGTAATAACACCAAACCGGTTGTTGTTTTTCGGAAGCATCAGTCCATTCGTCCTTTGTTGTTGCCTGCGGAATCGGATCGCCATTGCGGAAACGATCAACATTAAGATTCGTTTTTGCCCAGATCTGCTGTCCGATTTGGACCTCAGGCATGGATTGCGCCTGCGTGATCATGTATTGTGCAATAATCAGCACGATGAAAATGAATGTGGCTTTTTTCATTTCTTTGATTTAAAAGTTAATATAATTCAGTCTTTGATACAACGAACCGACAAACCATCTTCTTTCCATTGATTGACTTGGACCAGCTTACCGTCTTCGTCCGAGAGGTGGTAGCTCAATCCGAAAATAACATCAATGCCTTCTTCATTACTCCAGAACGCGGTCATTTTACTGCGATAGATTGTATTTCCTTCTTCAGTACAATAGCCGGCAGGCAAGGCTGTAAAGCCGGTTTCATCGGTCCCTGAAACAGCATTCCAGCCGGTTTTACTTTTTAGTTTCGCGCCAGCCACCTCCTCTCCACCCAATGCTTTACTAAGTACATCCCATTCGCCGGCATTCGGTATGTGCCAACCAATTGGAGCCAATCCCCGACCATCCGTTACGGCGTATTGATTATACAACTTGCCGTACTGTTTACCGTTTTGAGCATCAAATTCATAATAACACCAGGCGGGCGTCTGTTTCTTAACCGCTTTCAACCAGGCTGCTTTGTTTTTAGCCTGTGGTATGATATCACCATTGCGAAATCGGTCTACATTCAGGTTTTCAGCCATCCATTCTTGATTGCCGATTTTCACCGTAGCAAAAATTGGCGGATTCGCTGGTTTGATTGTTTGTTGTTGGGCATATCCACCCGGGTGCATAATCAGAATAAGTAAAAGAGCCACTGGACGAACGAATAGGTTGTGCATGGTATTTTACGGTTTATTATTTTTCGTAGACCGAACCTTTGTTCTCAAATTATCGAAAAAAGGCAACTCCAAAAAAATAAATTACGAGCGGCGTATTTTCAGGAATACCGGACAATGATCGCTGTGTTTGATATCCGGATAAATATCGGCATCCACCAGCCGGTCTTTCATAGACTCCGTGACGGTGATGTAATCGATCCGCCAGCCTTTGTTATTTAGCCGAACACTCGGAAATCGCTGACTCCACCAGCTGTAGCGGTGAGGCTCTTTATGAAAATGCCGGAATGTATCGATCCAGCCACTTTCCAGAAACCGGGTCATCCAGGCACGTTCCTCGGGCAGAAATCCGGTTGTATTTTTATTTCCTTTGGGATCGTGGATGTCAATCTCCTCGTGGGCTATATTGTAATCTCCGCACAAGATGATATTGGGTTGTTTTTTCTTTTCCCGGTCGAGGTATTTTTTAAATGCATCCAGCCAGTGGTATTTAAACGTCTGTCGCTCTTCACCGGATGTGCCAGATGGGAAATAGGCATTAATCAGTTTGAAATCATCAAAATCCATTTCAATGACGCGTCCCTCAAAATCACTTTGTGTATGTCCATTGCCTTTTTTAACCTGCGCCGGTTTGATACGTGAGAAAATGGCCACCCCGCTGTATCCCTTTTTTTGTGCGCTGAACCAATGATGCTCAAAGCCCAGTGATTCGAGTGCTTCTACATCCACATCCGACTCCAGCGCTTTGGTTTCCTGAATACAGAGAATATCGGCAGGATGGGTTGCCAGCCAATCATAAAATCCTTTCTTGATCGCGGCACGAATGCCATTGACGTTGTAACTGATGATGCGTAGATGCTTCATGGAGCTTGCTTGAAAAATCAGTAAAAAAATTCTGCTTTATACGGATAACGGATCCGGTACAAGTCGCGCACTTTGTTGAGGATTTGTTGCCGGAGCAGATCCAGATTTTGTTTTTCAGTGGCAGAAATAAAAACACAGTTTCCGTTGGTTTCATGCTCCCAGCGATCACGCAGATCCATCAGCAATTCTTGTTTTACGGATTCGTCCAACCACTCATCAAATGTCAATTGCTCAAACCGGTCCATTTTATTGAAAACGGTCACGGTTGGTTTATCGGCCGCATCGAGTTCGGCCAGGGTCTGACAAACAACCCGGTATTGTTCTTCGTATTGCGGATGAGAAATATCAACTACGTGAATGAGTAAATCAGATTCGCGTACTTCATCGAGCGTGCTTTTGAAACTTTCGACCAGATGATGAGGTAGTTTCCGAATAAAGCCCACCGTATCGCTTAGCAGGAATGGCGTTTGTTCAAATACCACTTTACGTGTGGTGGTATCAAGGGTGGCAAATAGTTTGTTTTCGGCAAACACATCACTTTTGCTGAGTACCGTCATCAGTGTCGATTTGCCCACATTGGTATATCCGACGAGGGCCACGCGAATAAACTCACCGCGGTCTTTGCGCTGCGTGAAGGCCTGTTTATCGATTTCAGCCAGTCGTTTTCGCAACAGGGAGATCTTGTCTTTCACAATCCGGCGGTCTGTTTCAATTTCCGTTTCGCCCGGACCTCTCGTACCAACGCCGCCGCCCTGACGTTCAAGGTGTTTCCACATCCCTTTCAGTCTTGGTAAAATGTACTGATACTGCGCCAGTTCGACTTGCGCCTTCGCTTGCGCCGTTTTAGCGCGGCTGGCAAAAATATCCAGGATCAAATCACTGCGATCGATGGTTTTTTTTCCGAGGGCTTTTTCAATATTGATAATTTGCGAGCCGGTCAGTTCATCATCGAAGATCACGAGGTTGATGTCACCCCGAAACGAGATATACTCTTTGATTTCCTCCAGTTTACCTTTACCCAGAAACGTTTTAGAGTCCGGATGGGATAATTTCTGGGTGAATCGTTTCACTGTTTTGGCACCGGCCGTTTCAGCCAGAAAGGCCAGCTCGTCGAGGTATTCGTTGACTTGTTGTTCTGTTTGATTCTTTTGAATCAACCCAACCAATAAGGCTTTTTCTTCCTGTAAGACCGCTTTCTTTTTTTCAATCAAGGGTTGTTCGTTTTTATCGTCGTTTACTGTGCAGATAAAGGTCCGTTACCATGTTTTCAGCTGATCACTCGTGAAGGAATAATCGGGTGAAGCAATGGTGGTTTCCCGCACGTCAAACCACGGACTCCTGTTATTGTTCAAATTTCTGACAATATGCGGACTTTGCGCCGGCATAAATCCTTGTGCCAGCATAAAATACCGATGACCTCGGTCATTTTCGACCACATCCACCACCATTTGTGCGTGTCCGGGAAATCCGCCTTTAATGAAAACGTCGCCAATAGCAATATCATGCATGGATTTGGCGTGTAATTGTTTTGATAATGACATAGAGCCACACATTCCAAATACCCGGTTCATATATTGCTCCAGTTTGTCATACGGATAGCTTAACGCATATATACCGCCATCATTATCATAAAAAAGCATCTCTTTACGTTGCGTTTTGAGATACAGCATACGCAATTTCATGACCACATCCGCGCATTGCAGCAGATCCCTGTCACCAACCGCCATGTCGAGTACCGCAAAATGTCCATTCTGATTATTACGCACCTGGCCGTCGTAATAATAAATGGCATTATCTTTCTTGAGCGAAAACTGGCGAAGAAAATAGCCGAAAGATTGTTCCGGCAGTGTTTTACGGGCATATCCGGCGGGAGGTGGAATAGCCCCAATCTGGCTGTAGAATGTATTTCCTGACGGTGGGTAATCCATCAGTTTCGGTTGTTGATTACGCGCTGCCAACATCGCGAAAACCAGGCCGCCGATCAAACAAAAGACAAGTAGTGTGTAAAGTACATTTCGTTTCATCCTTGAAAATAGCCCATCGAATCAAAAGAAAAGGTGAATGAGGCCTCGCTGTAAAACATTGATTATTTTTTAACAGCTTTAGCCGCGTCATACCATTTTTTCAGGCTGGGGCAATCACCGAAATCCGGATCTAGCATGATGTAATAGTTCTGGATACGGCCATCAAACCAGCGCTCCAGCGTATTTTCTTTTTTCTGCTCGAGGGCTCGTTGGGCAATCCGATTGTAGTCTTGACGCAGATTTTCCCGGTGCGGCTCCGTGCGGCTAATCAGGTAAATCATTCGAATGCCTTTGCGTCCGCGCTCATCCATGTATTCATATGGTTTTGAATAAGAACCTACGGCCAGTTCTTTCAATCGAACGACCAGGTCTTTATCGAGTTGGTCAATAGTGAGATAATTTCCTTCCCGGGGTTGAATTCGGCCTGCGCTATACTTACTGCTTTCATCGTCGCTGTATTTTGAAACGGCCATCCCAAAATCGATGGTACCGGCAATCAGCTTGGCGCGGACTGTATCCATGCGTTCAAAACCGGTTTTGAGTTCAATCTGTGTAACCTGTGGCACTTTCAAAATATGCCGAACGATGGCATCATCGCCCAGACGACTTACCAGTTGAATAATATGGTATCCAAACCGGGAGCGGAATGGGTTTGAAATTTGGCCCGGCTTGAGGGAAAAGGCTTTTGACAGCCAGATAGGATCCAGGTCTTTTTGATTGCGATTGATCTCGTATTGTCCTCCACGCTCCTTGCTACCCGGATCTTCGGTAAATAGCGATGCCATGCTAGCGAAATCTTTTTTGCCGGATTCGATCTGCCGTTTGTAGTCTCTTAATTGTTCAATGCAATATTCTTCAGCATCCCGGCTGGCTTTGGGGAAGATGATGATTTGTCCAACCTCCACCTCTGTTTCATAATAGGGCAGACTATCAACCGGAATTGTGTTGAAATAATCGCGAACCTCATTGGGTGTGATTTTGATACCATCCACGATTTTATTGCGCATGGCAGTGGCCAGTCGCTGGTCGCGGATATTGATTTTAAAATCCTCCTTCAACTGATACAATGTCTTACCGGCTACTTTTTCCACTTCCTCTTTCGATCCGAACTGGTTGATGTAATAGCGGATTCGATTGTCGATATCGGCATCGACTTCCTCATCGGATACAGGCAACGAATCTTTTTCAGCTTGCAGCACCAGCGCTTTGACGGCCATCGCCTGATCAAGCGTAAGGCAATAAGCATCCGGAGGCAATTCGATGCCCTGCCGTTTCATGTCGAGCAAGCTGTTATCGATGTCGCTTTTTAAAATAATCTTGTCGCCAACAACGGCGATGATTTTTTCAGCCACCAGGGATTTGGGTTGCCCGGTTGCCATCAATGAGCAAAAAACAAAGGCCAGCAGATACAGTGGCTTGCTCAATGGTTGAGAAAGGATCTTTTTTCGTGTCATGGTATTTATGCCGATCATAAAAGCCGCTTTGAAAAAAATCATCAGAGTGTTCGTTTTACTTCCACTTCTTCAAAGGCTTCCACGATGTCTCCTATTTTGATATCATTATGATTTTTCACAACCAGACCACACTCCATACCGGACGTAACCTCTTTCACGTCGTCTTTATAGCGCTTGAGACTTCCCAGTTCACCGGTAAAGATCACAATACCGTCACGAACCAGTCGGATGCGGTTATTACGGGCCATTTTACCGTCCAACACCTGGCAACCGGCCACGGTGGCTTTATCGAAGCGATAAGTCTCCTTAATCTCCACGTTGGCGAGTATTTTCTCTTCAACAGTTGGTTCGAGCATTCCTTCCATCGCACTGCGGATCTCTTCAATTGCGTTGTAAATGATGGAGTACAGTTTGATCTGTATGGATTCATTTTCGGCCATACGAGCTGCCTGTAAGGAAGGACGCACATTGAAGCCGATGATGATCGCATCGGAAGCATTAGCCAGGGTTACATCACTTTCGGTGATGGCACCAACGGCTTTATGAATGACTTTCACCACGATTTCTTCGGTACTGAGTTTCTGCAAGGAGTCGCTGAGGGCTTCTACGGAGCCGTCCACATCCCCTTTGATGATCACATTCAATTCTTTGAAATTACCAAGGGCCAGTCGGCGTCCGATTTCATCGAGGGTAATATGCTTTTTGGCGCGCATACCTTGTTCACGGAGGATTTGTCCGCGTTTATAGGCCGTTTCACGCGCTTCGGCTTCGTCATGAAATACTTTAAATGTTTCACCGGCTTGAGGGGCACCATTGAGGCCCAGAATCAGAACGGGTGTAGATGGTGGTGCTGAATCAACCCGTTGGTTACGCTCATTGAGCATCGCCTTTACTTTTCCGAAGAACTGACCGGATACGATCATGTCGCCCTGATTAAGGGTTCCGTTTTGCACCAGGATGGTAGCCACATACCCGCGGCCTTTATCCAGTGAGGCTTCGATAACGGTTCCGTTGGCGACCTTTTTTGGGTTGGATTTTACGTCCAGCATGTCTGATTCCAGGAGGATTTTTTCCAGCAAAAGGTCAACATGCAATCCTTTTTTAGCACTGATTTCCTGGCTTTGGAATTTACCGCCCCAGCTTTCAACCAGAATGTTCATGCCGGCTAGCTGTTCTTTTATTTTTTCGGGATTGGCCCCGTCTTTATCGATTTTATTGATAGCAAAGATCATGGGCACGTTGGCGGCCTGGGCATGTGAGATGGCTTCCTTGGTCTGAGGCATCACGGCATCATCCGCGGCCACCACAATGACGGCAATGTCAGTAACCTTGGCACCACGGGCACGCATAGCCGTAAAGGCTTCGTGACCGGGCGTATCCAGGAATGTGATATTTCGTCCATTCGGGAGCGTTACCTCGTAGGCACCAATATGCTGGGTGATTCCTCCGGCCTCACCGGCAATCACGTTGGTGTTTCGGATATAGTCAAGCAGGGAGGTTTTACCATGATCGACGTGACCCATGATGGTCACGATCGGAGCGCGGGGTTCCAGGTCTTCGGGCTGATCGACTTCTTCCTCCGTATCCAGTTCGGCCGCATCATCGACCCCAATGAACTCCACTTCATAATTGAATTCGCTGGCAACCAGTTCAATCACGTCCGCCTCCAGGCGCTGGTTGATTGAAACCATGATCCCCAAGCTCATACATTTGCTGATCACATCGGCAAACGATACATCCATCAGGTTGGCCAGTTCGCTTACTGAGATGAATTCTGTTACTTGGAGTTTCTGAATACCGCCGGCATCATCGCCCATTTGTTCGGCCATCTCTTCCCGCTTGGCTTTACGGTATTTCGCTTTCAGGCTCTTACCACGACCACCGGCACCGGCAAGCTTTGCTTGAGTTTGGCGGAGCTTTTCCTGTATTTCCTTCTCATCGATGATTTTATCATCTTTTTTGGCACCACCACGCATGCCGCCCCGAGGGCCGCCGGCTTGGGCACCGTGACTGTCTGGAATAGCCCGGTTTCCACGAAGACCATCAGGTCCTTTTTTCTGAATAGGAATTCGCTTGCGTTTCTGGCGATCTTCAGCCGACTCACGGCGTGGTCGGGTGTCATTTTCGACCGGCAGTTCAATTTTACCGAGGATCTTCGGACCGGATAAT
>CAZZJF010000011.1:0-25237 GCA_964654325.1 uncultured Ferruginibacter sp. | reverse complement strand
GGTTGTCCATACACGGCTTATACACAAGTGTTGATCAGTGCCGTTGATGCCAAAATAAATACCGTTTCGTCTAACCAAGATAGTGGCACATTAACACTCAATGATAATAGCATTTTTAAAGATGGTCGATTCGAAAAACGAACGTGGATTCTGGCCAATGACAGTTTACTCGCCATTATCAAAGACAGCAGCCAGGTGCTGACCATACCAACGAGTGACAGCCTGTACGATCGGGTTCTGTTGATCACAACCAATGAGAATGCCTGTGCTGATACAGCCGTTGTCAACCTAAAAACAAGTATTCAAATGATAAAACAACCGCCATCCAGCCAAGCGATGGATGATTGCCTGGTCTATTTTGATGTAAACAGTTACAACTTGTCTGCTGCCTCTATAAAATCGCTCAATCAATTCATTCAACTGGCGCTTTCAAATAATATCCGCGGAATTAGAATCGCAGGTCACACCGACAATTCCGGAAATAATAACATCAACCAGCCTTTGAGCGAAAATCGCGCAAACCGCGTAGCCGAATACCTCAAACAACATGGGTTGAACCATGTGTCTGTAGAAATAACCGGCCTGTCTGACACAATGCCCATTGCTGAAAATGAAACGGCTGAGGGGAAAAAACGCAACCGTCGAACGGAAATCAAACCAGTGTTTGAGTAAGCTGGCCTGTACTTTTGGCCAACATGACAATAGATGAACGGGTTTACCGAATCGCACTCACACAGGTACCTCAGATCGGTCCCGTACATGCACGACTATTGTTGGAACATTTCAAAGAAGCCGGTACCATTTTCAACGCATCCCGTAAACACCTCGAACGAATTGAAGGAATTGGCAGTATCCGGGCTAACGCAATCAAATCGTTTAACCAATGGAAACGCTGTGAATGGGAACTGGATTTTGTTGAAAAAAATAACGTGACGCTATTGTTCATAGAGTCACCGGATTATCCGGACACGCTGCGTGACTGTGCAGACGCTCCCACCCTACTTTACTTAAAAGGAAAAACGGCTAGTTTACACAACCGATGTGTATCCATTGTCGGAACGCGGCAATGCAGTACCTATGGACGGATGATTTGCGAATCGCTGATTCAAGAACTGGCAGCCTACGATATCCGGATTGTAAGCGGACTGGCTGATGGCATTGACAGCATTGCCCATCAGTCCGCGCTACAGGCAGGTCTAGACACCGTGGCGGTATTGGGTCACGGCATCGATCGGGTCTACCCCGGCAACAATGTATCACTGGCTAGGCGCATCGTAGAACAAGGTGCTTTGATCACTGATTTCATATCTGGCACAAAGCCCGACAAACCCAATTTTCCAGCCCGAAACCGAATAACAGCCGGCATCAGTCAAGCGCTGGTCGTAATTGAAACCGGCGAAAAAGGCGGCTCGATGATCACCGCCCATTATGCCTTTGGGTATCATCGCGATGTGTTTGCTTTTCCGGGTAACCTCTATGATAAAAACAGCAAGGGCTGCCACCAATTACTGCGTCAGCGAAAAGCTGAACTCATCACTTCTGGTAAAGACCTGCTTGAATCCATGGGCTGGAACAACGACCAACCTCCGAAAATAAACAGGCAATTGTCGCTCTTTGACTCCCTGAGTGAAGAAGAAGCCGTGGTATTCACGATGATTCGGGACGAGCCCATGCTACATCGCGATACTTTGTTTGCACGCTCCACGTGCTCGTTTGGCAATCTTCAACAGCAGTTATTATCCCTTGAAATGAAAGGGGCCATTGATTCGCTTCCGGGTGGGCGGTTCCGGGCAAAATGGACCTAAAGTACAACCAACTGACATACATCATCGGTTTTGCCGTAATTTTGTGCATGGCAACCACGTTGAAACAGACCGCTCGCAAATCATCCGCGATTCAGGAAGGGTTAACTTTTGATGACGTTTTACTCGTCCCCGCCTATTCGGATGTCTTACCAAAAGATGTATCCATTTCCAGTCAGCTGACTGACCAGATTTGCCTCAATATTCCGATGCTCAGTGCCGCGATGGACACGGTGACGGAGGCCGCCCTTGCTATTGCGCTGGCACGCGAAGGCGGTTTGGGCATTTTACACAAAAACATGAGCATCCAGGAACAGGCGGAACAGGTACGAAAAGTCAAACGAAGTGAGAGTGGTATCATCATGGATCCGGTGACCTTGCGTCCAAACGCTACCATCGGCGATGCACAACGACTAATGTTTCAAAATAAAATTGGAGGAATCCCCATTGTCGATGAACAACACCGGCTAGTGGGTATTGTCACGAACCGCGATTTGCGGTTTGTGGACAACCCTGCCGAGAAGGTATCATCCATCATGACCAAAGACAACCTGATTACCGCCCCGGAAGGAACCGACCTAAAAAAAGCCGAACGACTGTTTCAAAAAAATAAAGTTGAAAAATTACCGGTGGTAAACCGAAGTGGCAAACTGACCGGACTGATTACTTTCGGTGATATCTTGAAACTGAAAAGTCACCCAGCCGCTGTGAAAGACCAGTACGGACGACTACTGGTTGGCGCCGGTATCGGCATCACCAGCGATTATATGGAACGTGTGCTGGCCCTTCATCGGGAGGGTGTAGATATCATTTGCCTCGATAGTGCACATGGTCATACCAAGGGGGTAATCAATGTCCTCCGTCAGATTCGAAAAAAATGCCCGACCCTTCCGGTTATTGCCGGAAACGTAGCCACGGGGGAAGGTGCTCTCGCATTAGTCAAAGCCGGCGCATCAGCCATCAAAGTAGGAATCGGTCCAGGTTCGATCTGCACCACCCGCATTGTAGCCGGCACCGGTGTTCCACAAATCACCGCTGTGCAATCGGTTGCCCAGGCGCTTCGACAACATAAACACATTGGTATCATCAGCGATGGTGGTATTCGCTATACCGGCGATATGGTAAAAGCCCTCGCAGCGGGTGCTTCCTGCGTGATGATGGGAAATGTATTTGCCGGAACGGAGGAAAGTCCGGGCGAAACAATCATCTACGAAGGACGTAAATTCAAACAGTACCGGGGAATGGGTTCACTGGGTGCCATGGCTCAGGGAAGCAGCGACCGTTATTTTCAGGAGAACGATGCGGATGTGAAAAAATATGTGCCGGAAGGTATCGAAGGCCGCGTTCCATTCAAAGGGAACCTCAAAGAAGTAGTCCATCAGTTCACCGGTGGACTGCGAGCCGGCATGGGCTACTGCGGTGCTTCAACCATTCAGGCATTACAAAAAGCCCGTTTTATCCGTATTACCCCATCGGGAATGCGGGAGAGCCACGCACACGACATTTTCATTACCAAAGAGGCCCCCAACTACAGTCGGTAATATGGTTACCCGCATTTTTTTAGTTGTTTTTACGTGGATGATTTTTTCATTCTTATCGCCTGTTTCATCCAGCGCACAAGACAGCTCCCGCATCCGGGTTTCCCTGATTACGTGTAGTCCGGGCAGCGAGTTATACGCTATTTTCGGTCATAGTGCCATTCGGGTAACCGACAGCAACCGTATGGCCGACATGGTTTTCAATTACGGCACGTTTGATTTCAGCGACCCTGATTTCTATGTCAAATTTGTGCAGGGAAAACTAAACTATTACCTGAGTATACAAGAAACAAACGGTTTCATACTCGACTATCAATACATGGGCCGATCGGTTGTTGAACAAGTCCTCTTGTTGCCTGCACCGCAAAAAATCAATCTGGTCAATGCCCTGATTGAAAACAGCCAACCCGAAAACCGATATTATCAGTACGATTTTTTTCTCGACAACTGCACCACGCGTTTGCGTGATATTCTCCTACAATACGGCCTCATTGATACCCGCTCGATACCAACGATGCCGACCAATACAACCTACCGGCAAGCCATACACGATTATTTGAAGAAAGGTGATCACCCCTGGAGCATGCTGGGCATCGACTTATTACTGGGTGCGAAAACAGATCGGATTATGACACTTGCCGAGCAGCAATTTCTGCCAGACAACCTGTTGCTGGCCGTCGATCGTATTGACAAGCATGCATCCATCGTACAAAAAAACACCTTGTACCAGGCTCCGGAGAAAACAACATCATCTTCTTTTTTCTCACCGCTGATCGTCATAAGCCTGGTTACGATTGGGCTTCTGACCCTGACGTCCGTTCAACAGAAAAAAACGTCCGCGGTTACACGGGGGGTAGACCTGTTTATATTTTTGACCACCGCCATACTGGGCTGGATCATTTTATTGGCCTGGACCGCGACGGATCACACCATGACCAAAAACAATTACAACCTCTGCTGGGCATTGCCAACCCATCTGCTTTCTTGTTATTTACTATTCAAACAAACTGTATTCGCGCGCAGGTATTTCTTCGTTCTCTCCTGCCTGATGGTATTGGTGATTGCTTGCTGGTTCTTTTTGCCACAAACCTTGCATCCCGCTATTTTACCATGGGTAGCGCTGATGGCAATCCGCAGCTGGTTATTAAGTCGCCCTGTACTACCCGCTACCTCATGAAACATATCATTCATGCCGGCTGCACGATTCATTATCGTGTTTTTGGATCTGGCACCCCGCTACTGTTACTGCACGGATTCGGAATGTCGGGTTCTGTGTGGCACAAAACAGCCATTGCACTCAGCGATCAATTTCAGGTTATAGTTCCTGATTTAGCCGGCACCGGAGATTCAGCCGGTTCAAAACCGCTTGACTGGACCCTGGAACAGCATGCCGAATCGATTTACGCCATACTCTCGCATGAACAAATAGACCGGGTGACTATGATCGGACATAGTATGGGTGGTTACATTACCCTTTCCTTTGCGGACCGGTATCAACACCATCTGAATGGTATTGGCCTATTTTGCTCGACGGCACAAGCCGATTCGGAAACACGCAAAGAAAACAGGACAAGGGCGATAGCCTTCATACAGCAACACGGCACTCTGGCTTATCTGAAAACGAGTATACCTGCCTTATTTGCTCCGCAATACCGGTCAGATCCGATGGTAACATCCCTGATCGCCGAAAATAGCCGAATTGAGCCCGACACACTGATCGCCTATCAGGCCGCGATGTACGGGCGAACGGACTATAGCGATTGGCTGAATACCTTGAAAATCCCCCTCTTGCTGGTTGCCGGCGAACGGGATGAGGTCATACCCCTGCAAGAAAGCTTGACACAGTGCGGGCGGGCGATGGTAACCGAATGGGTTGTTGTACCGGAATCGGGCCATATGGCCATGCTAGAACAGCCCGAAAAAACAGTGGCGGTGTTCCGAAATTTTATGAGAACCTTGTCGTTCGTCCCACGGTATGGTGAAACAAATTAAGTACCTTCGTTATTAGCAGTTCATCAGCCCCAATGAAACGATTTTTTTCTTTTATTGTTCTGTTTTTATGCAGCATCCCGGTTCTTCAGGCGAAGCATATTACCGGTGGTGAAATGATTTATGACCTGATCTCCAGCACAGCCACAACCAAAACCTACCGCATCACACTTATTCTATTTCGGGATGAGAATTGTTTCAACTGTGCCGACATGCCTCCGGTTGTCCGCATCGGTATCTACAACAACGACAATAATGAACCTTACGGCGGGTCGGGTACGCTGCCTACGATCGATGTAAATCTCAATCGCGTGGAGACACTCCCGCTGATCAACGTGCCGCTTTGTATTTCCAATCAGCCTGCCTTGAATTACACTGCCGGATACTATCCGTTTGTAGTCACCCTGAACAATAATAACCTGGGTTATACCGCGGCCTATCAAACTTGTTGCCGCATTGATAACATCAACAATATAGACAACGGAACCAATGGTGCCGGTGCCACATATACCTCTACTATACCTGGTAACAGCACGTTGGGCACAACCCTCACCGATAATAGTCCCCGCTTCGAAAAAGCGATTTCCGTGGTTTGTTTCAACAAGGAGTTTACCTTGGATTTTAGTGCGACTGATCCGGATGGCGACCAATTAGTGTACAGCATGTGCAATGCCTACAATGGCGGTGCCGCACAAAATGCTCAAAACATCACACCAAGTATCCCTCCGTACGGATCATTGAACTATGTCGGCGGTTTTAGCGGGAATCAGCCATTAGGCCCGCAGGCCAGCATCAATCCACAAACGGGTATCATATCGGGCATTGCCCCTAACTCCGGCAAATATGTGGTCTCTGTGTGCGTATCGTCATTCCGTAACGGCCGCCTGATTGCCGTTCACCGAAAAGATATGATTATCACCGTGGCGGATTGTGACTTCGCCAGCGCGGAACTGCTACCAGACTATATCACCTGCGATGGTTTTTCCTTCCAGTTCAGCAACCGCAACCAATCGCCGCTGAACCAGTCTTTTTTCTGGGATTTCGGCGATCCGGGATCGGGCGCGAACAATACATCCACTAATCCGAATCCAACCCATACCTTTTCAACAGCAGGACTTTTTACCGTAAAGTTTGTAGTGAACCGGGGGACCCCTTGTGCCGACTCCACCACCACGCGGGTGGCTGTTTTCCCGGGCTTCTTCCCGGCACAAAGCAATAATTCACCGGCTTGTAAGGGAAATCCGGTTTTATTTGCCGATCAGACCACAGCCAACTATGGCGCTCCCAACTATTGGCACTGGGATTTTGGACTTACTGGCACATCCAGTGATACCAGTATCGTGCAAAACCCGCAATTCACGTACAGCCAAAGCGGCACGTATACGGTAACCCTGGTGGTTGGCAGTGATCGGGGATGCCGCGATACAATTCAAGGAACGGTCACCGTGGTTGATAAACCGGTACTGCAAGTAACCAACGATACCCTGATTTGCTCCGTTGACCCGCTACAACTCAGTGCCAGCACCGGAGGAAACGGCAATTACTCCTGGTCGCCCAATTACAACATCAGCAATACCTCTGTTCAAAACCCCGTGGTTACCCCTATCCGGGATACCATCTATTTTGTGACGTACGTTGATGCATCCGGCTGCACAAACCGTGATTCCGTTCGCGTTCGGGTAGTGGATACCGTTACCCTCAATGCGGCCGGTGATACCACAATATGCCGAACCGATGGCGTAACGCTGGCACTCAACTCCAATGCGTTACGTTATCAATGGACTCCGGCTGCTACCCTGAATAATCCAACACTGAAGAATCCGGTAGCCACACCCAACGCCAGCATGACTACGTATCGTGTTCGTGGGTTCATCGGCAGCTGTTACGAAGATGATTCTATTCGTGTACGAACCATACCCTACCCCATTGCCCGTGCCGGCCGAGATACCCTTATTTGCTGGGGCACGTCTGCCTTCCTGCAAGCATCCGGCGGAGTTGGTTATACCTGGACTCCCGCTGTTTATCTGAACAACACATCTATAGCTAATCCAATCGTTCAAAATGCCACTGCTGATTTTATCGATTATGTAGTAGCGGTTACCGATACGCTGGGTTGTCCTAAGCCTTCCTTTGATACCGTTCGGGTAGATATTGACCGGGTCATTGCCAACGCCGGACCACGCGATACATCGGTAGTTTCTGGTCAGCCACTGCAACTACAAGCAACCGGTAGTACAATCTTCCAATGGTCGCCTGCTACCTGGCTTAGTAGTACCACCGTTTCCAATCCGGTTTCAAACCCGGAAGATGATATTGAATACATCGTAGAGGTTAGCAATCGCATCGGTTGTACGGATGTTGATTCAATCCGTGTTCGGTATTACCGGGTGTCCCCTGATTTTTTTGTGCCCAATGCCTTTACCCCCAATGGTGATGGATTGAACGACGTGGTTACCCCACTGGCACTCGGAATGAAATCAGTCGACTTGTTTATGGTCTATAACCGATGGGGGCAACTGATGTTCCGAACTACACAAATCGAAGAAGGCTGGAACGGCAAGTATCGGGGTGTAGTGCAACCTGTTGGTGCTTATGTCTGGTATGCGGAAGGCACCGATTATACCAATAAGAAACTGACCCGAAAAGGAACTGTTTTACTCTTACAATAATCGTATGGATCGTAAAATCGCGTGCATCACCGGAGCTACATCCGGCATCGGCAAATCATGTGCAACCTTATTTGCCGCACAACAATATGATCTGGTATTGACCGGACGACGAACAGACCGCTTACACGCCATACAAGAACAATTGACAACCGAATATGGCGTTCAGGTTACCCTCCTTACAATCGATGTACAGGACCAACAACAGGTTTTTGAGGTTATTGAAAAATCATTTCCGGAAAACAGTCGCCTGGATGTACTGGTTAATAATGCCGGCCTCTCCTTAGGCCGCCAATCGATTGCCGATGGCTCGCTGGACGACTGGAATACGATGTTGAACACCAATGTGCACGGACTCCTCTACATGACCAAAGCCTTGTTGCCTGCTTTGATCCGTGCTGCCGGAACCATCATCAATATCGGTTCCATCGCCGGATTGGAGGCCTATGAAAATGGTAATGTTTACTGCGCCAGTAAAGCGGCGGTAGACATGCTCACAAAGACCATGCGCATGGATCTGTTGAAACATCGTATACGCGTCACGGCCATACATCCCGGGGCCGTAGAAACTGAATTCTCACTGGTTCGGTACAAGGGCGACCAGCAAAAAGCCGATGCGGTTTATCAAGGCTTTACCCCACTCACTCCGGATGACGTCGCTCAAACCGTTTATTTTGCGGCATCACAGCCGGAACATGTATGTATCAATGAATTAGTCGTGATGCCAACCGCACAAGCCAGCGCCACCCTTTTCCATAAAAAGATTTGATACGAACGTCGTTACTGTGTTAAAGAAATACGGATCTGTACGCCGGCCCGGGTATTGATGGTGGGTGCACTCGATGAGATGTACGGAATTACTTTTCGCTGATCATAATACAGTTTGATGTTCACACGCTGATTGAGGAAATAGTCAATCGTTGGCGTAATGGAAATTTCACGACTACCACCGGTTGCAAAATTATTATCCTGATCAAGGCGGCTGTTGGCCGTAACGTTATCCCGTATCCGGTAATCGAGTCGGAAATTGATTTCATTGTCAAGTTTACCGGAGTTGTTTTTACTGAGGAACTTCGGTAAGCGCAATCCGCCAAGCAGCTTCAGGCCTTTTTTTCGATACCCAAATCCAATAACGAATTCAGTACTTCTAACCTCACTCAATTGAAAATCATTCAAACTCAAACTAAGCTGACGTGTTTTGGAGTACTCGAACTTGGCCTGCATCTGATTCACAAACATCATATCTACGCCGCAAAGTGGAGAGAACTGCTCTTGAATCGTGATGTTCGGTATCAGGAAATAAGGCACGAAATTTTGAGAAGACGTATCGTAGAATGATGGATAGCCATATTGTGAAACGTCCTGGTAAAGCAAGGCCGATGTAAAGCCATTCATACTCAGGTTGCCGGTATAGCCATGACTGAACGTAAAGTTGGTGAAAATTTTATCCAGTGGTTTGATCCGACTGAGACCATTGTAGTCAATTTTCCAATTCGGTCGCGGTAAGATCGCCCGGAACGGATTTGACCGGATATTGGCATTACTTTGTTTGATCAAGCCAACCGAGTTGGGATCTTGTTTCGTGTAGGCGGCTATGAACGACGGGATCAACACATCAACCGCATATTTGCCATAGCCGTAATAGTATCCGTCGGCCCCGACCGGCTGAGAGGCACTGTACGGATTTTGCCGGCCCAGTCGTTTAGACAAAATGCTCCGGTAGTTTTCGAATGTTTTAAACGTTTCGGAAACCCGGTTGGGATCGAACTTGCCAAATAACGTTTTAAACGCAATATAGGAGACATCAAATCCACCACCCGCATACGGATTCAAATGTTTGAATGATGGATTATTTCCGATCAATGTTGTATCAATAAATCGGAACGTTTCACTGTAGTTCTTGGTGAATGACTTACTCAAATTGATGCTGATATTCATGTCACGCATAGGTTCGAGCTGTGCCGTCAACATGAATTTCTGATCAAAATTCTGCTGGATGAGCGCATTAAACCCACTATCCCTCGTAAATAATCCGTTGGCCGCTTTTCGGTTAAGCCAGCCGGTATCGGGCTGGTATCCCATGATAAAATCAAAACCCGGTGACATACTCCGGAAATTTTGTCCCACAAACTGTGTACTGTCGGTATATCCCGGCAATCGGGTTGCGGCATTTTCGGTAGCCGAAATACTAACCTGCTTGACACTCGTCAACAACTTGCCAAACACGCGCGGAATTTTACCGATATACGGCATGGCGCCGCGATCCACAATTCGACGTTTTTTCAAAACTTTTTTACCGGACTTGGTCATCACCGAATCTTTCACAATCGTCACACGATTTTTCCAACGTTGTTTATCATCCTTGTTGATCGGTTGATCAAGCTGACGGAGCCATTTCGACTTTTGATATAAGCGGGTAAAATCGAGTTGGATGGTCGCTTCTTTCTGAACACCATTCTCCAGGAAATTACCCAGATTAACGGCCAGACGGGATGCTCCAATCCATTTATACGTGGCCTGATAACGCACGTTCATGGTAGTCCAATCAAGCAGTGGTAGTTTAGTGGTTGGCAGCGTGTATGAAAGATTAGCTGTTTGACTAAACACCGTATTTCGTCCGCCACGCAACAAGTTTTTCCAGATACTATCTCTTTTTTCGCGTGTATCAATCCGACCGTTCGGTTCATCAATACGCGAGTTGTTGGTTGCGGTGTAATCCATATTGATGGAACGAGTCAGATTCCATCGCATGATGTAGTCCCGCTGCATCGTAAAAAATTTATCGTAGGTTTCGGGCACTTCATATTTATCCGCGCCCACACTGCGGGGACGAATCGCGCCAAACTGACGGGTGAAATCGGCACGGAAGCTGAGCTGGGAAGGCAACGGACTGAAATTGAAATCCCGGATGAAATCAACCCATTTGGTTTTTACTTTTCGCAACAATCCTTTGAACGGCTCGACATACCTGGGCTGGGATGAATAATTATAGCCGATCGCGCCGCGATGTCGGGTTACCTCATTCAGCTCGATCAGCGGATTGTGGCTCTCTGTTTTGATAAATGAATAACTCACATCCACATTGGCGATATCGTAAATGCGGACCGGCTTACCATTGGTTTTATTTTTCCGAACATTGGTAAAATTGAGTGTTTTGATGGAGTTGAAGTCGATGGCATTGTTTCGGATAGAGTCGCGCTGTGAACGTGGAGACGCATTCAGTTTGTCTTTAAGCTCGATATCCAGGTCGTATGGATCATATTGCGGTGTGCTGGTTGTTTGTGTGTAACTCGCATACATCGGAATGGAAAGTCCGAAATTTTTGGGAAGCAGTTTACCCAACTCAAGATTTGTCGCCACGTCAAGTTGTAAAAAATCATCTCGGAAACGTTCCACCACCCTTTGCTCCAGTGTACCAAAACCTCTTGAATGGGCATTGGCAGACAACGACAAGGTTCCCAGATCGGCCAAGGTAAGATCTACCCGACCCAAGGCGGCCCAGCCGCCTTGCTCATTGATCGATGAAAGGCGTAATTCATTCAACCAGACCTGCCCACAGGCGCTGTTGGAATTGGTATTTTCTACACCGAGCAAAATACCTCTGATTTCACCCAGGTTTGGATTTCCGATAACCGAATACGTATGACCATTTGGTTGTAACTGCCGGAAGATTTGTCCGAGTGTAACGGTAGACAGGTTTCGTTGTTGTTTGATTTTTGTCAGGGTTTCGAGATCCACGTCCAGGGAGTTGGATGGATTCCACAATGAGTCGTTATAGGTTTCGGAATCCGGATTGATCCCGGCATTGAGTGGCGTCAACGTGAGCGGAATACGGATTTCATAATAGTTGCTGACAAAATCAGTACCCATTCTGATAACAGCGGTCAGGTCTTTATCGCGAATGGTATTCGCCGGATTCTGCGCCTGTTCTGCATGGATGTACATCGATAGTTTACGGAACTGACGGATATCCCGATTGGCAAATGTTTGAAACACACCCTTGGCGTCACCTTTGCTCAAGTTACAGAACGAGAGACTCATGGCTTGTTCGTTCTGCAGCAGGTTTACCCCGTTATTACTCAATGTTTGTACCCGCTGGATGTCTTTCGGCGTTCGGTATGGAAGCGGCGTTCGTTTGTCGTTTTCTTCAATATTCACCGCTTCCACATTAAACGGTGTGCTGGTTGGTGCGGCATACAATCCGGTAGAATCAATTTTATATTGGAACTTCCTCCAAACGTTCCGCGTCAGCTGAAGCTGTCCGAAACGAAGCACCACACTATCTTCAAAACCGGTCAGGAACATACGCATGAAGCGGATGGATTTGAAATCAGGAATATTGCCCACTTTACGCTGATAGTTCCCGATTGGAATACGGAACTGATACCAGGTTTCGTTCCGAGTCGTTCCATTGACCAAACTGATCGGAACCACTTTTTTATCAACGATGAAATTGTTGCCAATAATCATTTCCGGACTGGCACTTGGCTTGATGTCAACGATATACTGAAAATACTCTTCCGTTTCATTGAGGGTATTGTCACGGTTGAGATCTTCGCCGTCGGGATATAAGGTTGCCGCTGCCGAAAACTCTGATGCCCCTGCGATAGGCGAGTTGCCGTCGGGTCCGTTATTATTTTTATAACGGGCAAGGATACCCGTATTGGCACTGAAGCGACCGTCGCGGTAATTGACATAGTTATCCCCGGATGGATCGACTGCTGCGCGCTGATAAATGGTCGAATTGGTTCCGAAATTATTTCCAAGGGCATTTAGGAAAGCAGCACGGGCGTTGGTTTCGGCCGTGTCAGTCAATCCGTCGAAACCGATATCTTGAAAAACCCGGTCTTCGGGTATGTTACTGAACGCGTTGGTAACCTGGATCGGGTTTCGCGGAACACGTCCCCAGATTGTATTGTCTACGGGTGCCGGGGCGTTCGGCGTGTTCAATCCGTTTTCATAAAAACGACGGCCGTCTTTCAGCACATCTTCTGAGATGTTACCTAAGTTGAAATAAAGTTTACCACCATTGGAGTTGGCATATTGTGGTAAGATGAACGGATCTTGCACCCAAAACTCAATGAACTCGATGTTGCTGGTTTCAAAATCGGGCTGGTCGATACTGCGCATCAATCCGCCGAATTTGGCAGCCGGATCGTTAAATGATCCGTCCGCTGCTATCCGTGATGGATCAGACTCATAGTTGTATGGCCCCCGTTCTTTCGGATAATACGCTACGTCAAACGTGACCAATTGACTCTCGCCAAATCCGGTTGTCCGTTGCGGAAAAATTTCTTTTTGGTATACCTGCCGAACGCGAGAATCGCTCAGTTCATTTCGGTCGTTGATGGGATTATTGGGTGCATTGACCTGCTGCAGCGTTTGCTCAATCTGATACCAGGCGATTTTTGCACGGCTCTTGCCGTAATCAAGATTATTATTTAATAATGCTTCAGGGAACAATTCATTGCCAAGACGGTCGGTAGCACGGGCAGGCGTAGACGCTAATGTCCAGCTGATCAGCGGAAAGCGCAAATCGATGCCGGATTTACTGCCTTCGAAATCATCAATGTAAACCAGTCCGTCGTTCCCTCGACCAATCTGTGGTGCGTGGCCCGGTTTCAGGTATGCGGCTTCAGCATACGCATTGATATTGGAGGTTGCGGTGGTTGTATAAAAAGGAAGTTTGTCGAGCGCTCGGGTCAGTCTGGGTAACTCATTACGGTAATTGATATCCAGTCCGTACATCGTATTGCGGATGGGCTCTTCGTTATAATTGACTTTGGTAAAAAACGGCCGTTCACCTAATCGAACAATCGAACCACCGATGGTCAGCTGTTCTTTCAATTTGTTTTTGGCCAGGTAATCAAACCGGAGTCCCAGGTAATTGCGTTGTTGTAATCCAAAGGTGGCGTTATTCTCAAAATTCACTTGAACCGGCAATCCCGCATTGAGAATGGCCTGGTTCGTCATTTTGATTGTACCTAAATCGTAGTTGATGTCGTAATCTATGCCTTCCTGCAATGTCCGGCCACCGGCCGTCACAGTTACCGATCCTTTGGGGATGTTGTAGCCAATACTGATCTCGGAGGATCCTGATGTTTTAGCCGTGCCTTTTAGTACAAACCGGTTGAGGTTTGGAAATTGTTGAGCGACAGCCTTGATGGAATCGTAGAGCGCGTAGAACAAGGTATCCCGCACGGTGGAGGGAACGGTTGTGTAGATCTGATTGGCCAGGTCTTTACCGAATGGTTCCAGCACCGGAAATACGATACGGCTATAGGGCGAGATCACCGTGAAATTTTCAACATAGTCGAACACACCATCCGGTTGGGGATCCAGCTGACCATTCAACCGATCCAGGTTGATGAGAGAAATGATTGGCTTGCCGAGGTTTTTATCACCATACGGAACATACCGTTTTGCACCCAAGCCGGGCTCCTGGTACAATACATCCAGTTTAAAGTCACTGGACGTGAGTGATCCGTAGCCCACGGTGTATACATTCTTCATCATCAAATCCCAGATGGGCAACGAGGGACGCTGTGAGGTGGCTTTCAGCAATTTCAAGAACAAAACTTTCTGAGAGGCTGTTCCGCTGTCTGGTGGAACATCAATCGAAAACTCCCCTACCTGATAAATGCGACCATTGTATGAATACTGATAGGCTACACCCAGAACCTCATCCGTTTGTAAGGGTTGGTTCAACGATAACATACCCAGTTGTCTGTTAAACGTGTACTGTGTTGAATCGAGTTTACGGGCAAATGTTTTTTCAAAATCCTGCACCGGACGCAAGCCCAGGTTTTGCAGGTTGCTATACACGATAGCCGAATTACGGCCGTTAGGCTGGTTCAGAATATTGCTCAACAAATCATTGGCAGCATTGAAGGGAACAGGTTGTCCGGAAAGTACATTGATCACAGGTGGTTGCAAGTATGGATTCACCTCACCCAGATCGGCCAACCCAACTACATCGCGGGTATCGGTGGTCGTTCCGTTGCGGTTGGTTACCCACACTTCGAGTCGAAGTACTTGTACCGGCGCAGTAATGGCCGGCAAATTGGACAACACCTGGTTGTACTGGCTGCGGAAATATTGCCCAATCAGGAAGTGCCGGTTCTCTTCATATTCATCGGCCTTGATTTCGAAGGGCGTGGCCGCAGTTCCGCCTTGCAGGTTCACACTTTGACGCTGAGATTTCTGATTGGCCAATACGCCGGTAATGTAAAGTTTGCCAAACTGCAACTGCGTTTTTAATCCGAATAATTGTTGTGCGCCCGGTATCAAGGTGCCTTTGGAGGCGAAGTTTACGTTACCGGCCTCGAACCGCTTGAGGATCTCGTCGTCTTTTCCGGAGTAATCCAATTTCAATTGATTGTCGAGATCAAAATTGGCGAGGGTATTATAATTGATGGGAAACTTGAGCTTATCGCCGATACTGGCATTGACGTTCACCTGGGCATTCATTTGAAAGTCCAGGCCACCATTGCGACGAGCCCTTTCCGGTAGGGTGGGATTGTTTATACGTTGTCCCTGATAACCAGCCAGGATATCCACATTGCCTTGGGGTGTAATATCAATTTGTCCGTTTCCGAAAATCCGATTGAACAAATTATCGGTAAGGGATAGACGAGGGCGGAGGAATCGTCCTCGGTTTAGTACGTTGGTTACATTCGATCGCTTTTGGAAATAATCGATTTCAGCCTGTCGGTTTTTGATGGCCCAATACTCAGTAAATGTGTAGCTTACAGGGGTTTGATAATACCGGTTACCAATTTTTTCATAGACGATATATCGCTGTGTTTGGGGATCGTATACAATCGAGTCGGAGTGAAAAGATGGCTGGAATTGTTGAAACGCATTGTGTGATCCAAGTCCAAATGAACCTGCGCGGTTATCCGGGAAAGGATACGGCAGCCCATAAGGATTGGTGATTGTGTCTTCTGCTAAAACAAATCCATTTCCTCCAAATGCCAGATTACAAGCACCGGTGACCAAGAAAGCCAACAACACCCGCTGCAGTATGAGACGGGTTGATGGTTTAAAAAACATTCGTTCAGTGTTAGGGTAGAATTTTGGTCAAATAGATTTCAGTGCTTTTTTGATGATTATTTCGAGTTCGGTCAATGTCGGTTCTTCGTTTAAAACCCGCTGAACGGCTTGTTCGGCCATTTGCCGGTTGATACCAAGAGCGGTCAGGGCCATCGTTGCTTCGGATACCGAGGTAGATGCCTGAGTACCCGTCGTCGGCGAACTTGCGCCCGTAGGCAGTTTCCCCACCTTATCACGCAACTCAAGTACAATGCGCTCAGCCGTTTTTTTTCCGATGCCTTTCACCCGTTCTAAACTGCGAGCATCGCCGGTAGCAATCAACCGAATGATCTCATCCGGTTTGAGTGAAGAGAGCATCATGCGGGCGGTGGAGGCACCTACACCGGAAATGCTGATCAGCAATAGAAAAAGTTCTTTTTCTGATCGCTCATGAAATCCAAATAACACCTGGTCGTCTTCCTTCACCTGCATGTGCACCAACAACGTGCCGGCATCCAAATGCTGGATCGCGCTGTATGTATGCAAACTGACGTTTACCTCATAGCCAACTCCCTGAACATCCACGACAACCTGTGCAGGTGTTTTGTGCACAAACTGTCCGGTCAAATATGCATAGATACCCATTTGTAAAGAGCGAATATAGTGTTTTTTGTGTGTATTTTCAAGCGACAGGGTTCATAAAGAACGGAGAATCAAGTAACTTTGGCAACCAAGGATATAGAATACATGCTGATATGACAAAAATCAATGCCGCCATTACGTCCGTCGGGGGTTACGTACCCGAATTTGTACTCACGAATCAGATGCTGGAGTCGATGGTCGACACCAATGATGAATGGATTCGCACCCGCACCGGTATCCACGAACGGAGAATTTTGAAAGGCGAGGGATTGGGCAGCAGTGATATTGCCGTAGAAGCCATCCGCCAGATTTTGCAGAAAAAGAACCTGGATCCCCTGGAGATCGACTGTGTAATCTGTGCGACGGTCACACCCGATATGGTTTTCCCGGCAACAGCGAATGTTATCAGTGATAAGCTTGGCATGACCAATGCCTTTGGCTTCGACCTGAGTGCTGCCTGTTCGGGTTTTCTGTACGGATTAACCATGGGCGCTTCACTGATTGAATCACAACGCTATAAAAAAGTGATCGTGGTTGGCGTCGATAAAATGAGTGCCATCATCGATTATACCGACCGGAACACCTGTATCATTTTCGGCGACGGCGGTGGTGCCGTATTGCTGGAACCGAATACAGACGGCTATGGCGTACGAGACAGTATTTTAAAAAGCGACGGAAACGGACGCAACTTCCTACATATGAAAGCGGGTGGTTCTGTCAAGCCCGCCTCTGTTGAAACGGTCCAAGCCCGTGAACATTTTGTGTTTCAGGAAGGTCAAACCGTTTTCAAGTTTGCTGTGAAAGGTATGGCCGATGTGAGTTATGAACTGATGGAACGCAATCAGTTGACTGCCGATGACATCGCCTGGCTGGTTCCGCACCAAGCCAACCTCCGCATCATCGATGCTACCGCAAACCGAATGGGATTGCCGAAAGAAAAAGTAATGATCAACATTGAAAAATACGGTAATACCACTGCCGGCACCCTCCCACTCTGTTTATCCGACTGGGAAAAACGGCTTCGTAAAGGTGACAATATCATCTTGGCAGCCTTTGGCGGCGGGTTTACCTGGGGAGCAACCTGGGTCAAATGGGCCTACGACAGTGAGTCGTAAACCGTTTGTTTATTTTGTTGTTGTTCAATTGCATCAAATCCGGTTGTGTCAATGAAAACACTCCTCCTCTTTTTTATGTTCGGTTTCTTGCTGGCTGCTGAACCTGTTTCGGCCCAGTTTAACCGGTATCTGATTCAGTGCAAACACAAACAAGGCACCCCGTTTTCATTGCAACGACCGCAGGAATTTCTCAGTCCACGGGCGATTCAACGCCGAATCCGGTACAACATACCCATCGACAGTTCTGATTTGCCCGTACCGGCCGCTTTTATCGATAGTATTCGAAATGTGGGTAACGTCACCATTCTGAATGTGTCCAAATGGCTGAATCAGATTTCTATCGAAACATCGGATCCAACAGCACTCGTCCGTATCGGGCAACTCTCCTTTGTTGAGCAGACAGTACCCATCGCAGCCCGCCCTTCTCCCGGCTCGGTCAACCAAAAAAATAATGAGCCCCTGTTGCCAATAACCACGCCCTCGAATACGGCCCGCATCACCGGCGAATCGCTTAACTATGGTGTGTCCGGCAACCAGATCCGGATTCATCAGGGTACCTTTTTGCACAACCATGGTTTTCGGGGACAGCCAATCCACGTGGCCGTCATTGATGCCGGTTTCAGAAACTACAACAACATTCCGACATTCGACAGCGTACGGAACACCAATCGCTTGCTGAGTACCTGGGATTTCGTGATGAATGAATCATCGGTTTCAGAAGATGATACGCATGGTATGTACTGTTTCAGCATCATGGCTGCCAATATGCCGGGTAGCTTTGTAGGATCGGCACCCGAGGCCTCTTACCACCTGTTTCGGTCTGAAGATGTACGCAGTGAATACCCAATTGAGGAACATAATTTCGCCTGTGCCGCTGAACGGGCGGACAGCGCCGGTGTGGATGTCTGCAGTATATCACTGGGTTACTCCACATTCGATAACCCGCTCTTTCATCATACCTATGCGGACATGGATGGAAACACCACCATCAGTGCCAAAGCTACCGACCTGGCTGCAGCCAAAGGTATGCTGATGGCCGTTGCTGCCGGAAATGAGGGAGGCAATAGCTGGCGTTTTGTAATTAGTCCGGGGGATGCCGACAGCGCCCTGACGGTAGGCGCCGTAGACACCTTGGGCAATACCGCTTCCTTTAGCAGCTATGGACCAAGCAGTGACGGACAAATCAAACCAACCCTGGCCTCCGTAGGCCGAAATACCGTGGTGGCCAATGCCTTCTCCGGTTTACCGCAGTTTGGCAGCGGCACGTCATTCGCCTGTCCGAATATGGCCGGACTGGCCGCTTGTCTCTGGCAGGCATTTCCAGAAGTGAACAATATGGACCTGATACAAACACTAACGGAAAGCAGTACACGATTTAATAACCCCGACGACCGCCAGGGATACGGCATCCCCGATCTCAAAAAGGCATTTGTGTTGTTACAGAAAAAAAAGGCGCAGGTAGCTGCTACGTTTTTGAATTGTGCCACGAATATCGTATGCAAGATCAAAACGGATTCAGGAACCATTGTGCGCATAGAGCGTAAGTATCCCAATGAGTCCGGCTTTAGTACAATCAAAACCTTCACCGAAACACAGCCATTTGCGTTACATACGTATGCATACACAGATAACCTGATCGGCACCACCCAATCATCCGTACAATACCGCTATCGCGTTCAGATTGGATCGGATACGACGTATTTACTGGATAGTAGTGCTGTATCGTTCACCATTCCATGCGACCGGGTCATCCCGTCTGCAGATGGTGTTTCCCTTTATCCTAATCCGGCCAGTAGCACGTTACAAGTGTCGGTTGCCAGCGTTTCGAATGCCCAAGTAGTTATCCGGATTATCGATGCAACCGGTAAAGCCGTTTTAGAAAAAACAGGCAATCAGCCGGCCGGCACACAATTGCACAGTCTATCGGTTGAACAGCTAGCCCGCGGCCTTTATGTGGTGCAGGTTTTTCTCAACAACAAACGTCTCGAACCCGTTCCATTTGTAAAATAATAAGACTATCTTCTTTTTTCAAACAGGGCCACAAATAAGGTGTCGGCTTGCTGTTCATATCCTTTCCAGTATACTTGTTTGAGGCATTGAAGCTGCTGTACTTTTTCCAGCCACTCAACCTGTTCTTCATTTTCCGCAGCAAAAACTGAACAGGTGATATATACCAACAGTCCATTTTCAGCCAGGTGAGGAACCGCATTGGCTACAATGGCTTGTTGTGTTCGCTGCATCTGTTGCAGCGCCTTAGAGGATAATGCACCGATCTGTTCGGGTGTCCGGCTCCAGGTACCACTTCCGGAACAGGGCACATCACAGATAATCAAATCGAATACAGCGGATGATGGCAGTCCGGAATGCTGCTGCAAATCCTGTTGCAGGACGGCCATCGGCTTGATAGCGGCCTGTTGTAACCGCTTTCGGTAATTGGCAAGAATATTTTCGCGTATATCCGAAGCCGTTAGCTGTATGTGTCCATTGAAATGATCAAAGACCAAGATGGATTTTCCGCCACTGGCTGCACAGGCGTCCCATACGCGTATTGGTTTGGAGGCCATCGGCCAATCCGGTCGATGCGTATCCAGCGAATCAAGAACTCGTTGCGAGTTCCGGTCCTGCACAACAACATCACGATTGAGAGCTACCACTTGCTCTAAGGGCGTGCCCGCCGGCAATTGCAAACAGGTTTCCATTACCTGTTTGCAGGTCAGTCCCGCAGCTTTCAGCTGTTCATTTACGGACGTTTTTTTTGTGGGTCGTATTCGGATAAACAAATCAGGTTGTATCAACAGCGAGTAAGCAAATGAAGTCGCATCAATATCTGCAGACAACCAGTGTTGATTTTGGTATATGGCTGCCGGATCCAGTGAAAGCTGTTTTATTTTCTCCGAAATTGAATTTGTCATAGCAGCGGCCAGGTCAGGTCGGTGACATGCAACCAATGCATCGTGGCGTTGATTACAAATGAAAAAGGCTATAGCGAGTTTCTCTACCTTGGTGGCTTCATAGTCCTGTAACAAATCAGCGCAACGGTAATGGGAATACACCAATCCTGAAATGAAGCGTCGATCGCGCGAACCCAATTTTTTTCGGGTACTGAAATAGGTTTTTAATGTATGCGTAAGGGGTTTCCCGACAGGATGCAGATCGATAATGTCGCATGCGCACTGATAATATGAATGATAGAGGTGCATGAAAAAATCCCGCACAGGCGGGATATGGAAAGTCGTTTGATGATCAAAGTTCGAGCAAGGCCTCAACCGGATCTTTTCCGAATAGCAGGCGCTCCGGATTTTCGAGCAGGTTCTTGACCATCACCAAAAATCCGACCGATTCCCGGCCGTCAATGATGCGGTGGTCATAGCTCAGGGCCACGTACATCATGGGTTTGATCACCACTTGTCCGTTGACCGCCATCGGACGATCGACAATATTGTGCATACCCAGAATAGCGCTTTGTGGAATATTGATGATGGGCGTGCTCATCATGGAACCAAATACGCCACCATTGGTGATGGTAAAGGTACCGCCCGACATTTCCTCAATCGTGAGTTTATTATTTCTGGCTTTGGTTGCCAGTTCAATCACCGCAGACTCCAGTTCATGCATTGACAAGCTCTCCGCATTACGGATTACCGGCACAACCAATCCCTTTGGGGCACTGACCGCGATGGAAATATCACAGTAGTCGTGATAGATGATCTGGTCTCCATCAATGTAGGCGTTCACTGCCGGAAATTCCTGCAACGCATAACAACATGCTTTCGTGAAAAAACTCATGAAACCCAGATTCACGCCGTGGAGCTCTTTGAATTTGTCTTTATATTTTTTTCGCAGTTGCATGATCGGTCCCATATCCACCTCATTGAACGTGGTGAGCATGGCGGTTGCATTTTTTGCCTCTACCAATCGGCGACTGACCGTTTTACGCAAGTTGCTCATCTTCTCCGGTCTTTCCTGGCGACTGAACGGGATGGTTCCCGGTTTTTTGCCGGGCGCTGCCAAGATATCCAACACGTCCTGCTTCATGATCTTACCATTGGAACCGGACGGTTTGACGGCTTTTGTATCTACTTTTTTATCCGCGATAATTGCAGCGGCCACCGGTGTTGCTTTAATGGACGGTTCCGCTGATTTTGTCGTGACAGGCGCCTCTTTTTCTACTGTTTTTGCTGTTTCCACCTTGGGTGCTTCCGCCGGACGGGGCGCCTCGGTGTCGATGGAGCAAACAATGGCCCCAATTTCAAGCGTATCACCTTCCGAGGCGATATGATGAACGGCACCGGCCTGTTCGGCATTGATTTCAAACGTGGCTTTTTCACTCTCCAGCTCGGCAATCACGTCATCACGGTCGGCCCACTCGCCTTCCGCTTTCAACCATTTTACGAGCGTGACCTCATTGATACTTTCGCCTACCGGGGGCACTTTGATGTCTATGGGCATTGCGTTGGGTTATAGCACAAATTTCGGCTAAAATGCGCAATCTAGAAAGATTCCTTTGAGAAAGCGGCATAAAAATACCCCCTTGGAAGGGGGTAGGATGATCTTGTTATCAGTTACGTACGGCTTACGCACCACCTAAAAATCCGCGTAAGAGCTGGCTTTGGTTGCCTTCCCTGAGTTTGTCGATGGCTTTGTCTTTGATCTGGCGAACCCGTTCGCGTGTCAGGTTATAGAGTGAGCCAATATCTTCGAGTGTCAGGGGGCGATCGATACCGATGCCGTAAAAATAGAGCAGAACCTCCTTTTGACGGGGTGTGAGCGTATTGAGTGTCCGGTTTAATTCGGTGTTCAATGAATCGCGTTTGAGTAACCGTTGATCGGCCCGCAGAGCATCTTTGTTTTCCACGAGGTCAATCATTGAGCCATCTTCTCCATTATTAATCGGCTGGTCGAAACTAACATGGCGGTTGGCTACATTCATTGTTGCCGTTACTTCTTCCAGGTCGACTTCAAGTTCCTCGGCAATTTCAGCGGCCGTTGGCTCCCGCTCAAACGCCTGTTCGAGCCGGCTATATGTTTTACCAATCCGACTGGTCAGTCCTACTTTATTCAACGGCAACCGGACAATCCGAGACTGCTCGGCTAATGCGTGTAGAATCGACTGCCGGATCCACCATACGGCGTATGATATGAATTTAAAACCCCTGGTTTCATCAAATTTTTGGGCAGCTTTGATCAATCCAAGGTTTCCTTCATTGATCAGGTCTGACAAACTCATGCCTTGATTCTGGTATTGTTTGGCAACCGATACAACAAAGCGTAAATTGGCTTTGGTCAACCGATCGAGGGCCTCCTGATCACCTTGCCGGATTCGTTCGGCCAGCTGCACTTCCTCTTCCGGTTTCAGCATGCCTACTTTACCGATTTCCTGCAGATAGGTTTCCAGGCTTTCGCTTTCGCGATTGGTAATTGATTTTGAGATTTTGAGTTGTCGCATTGGGGTTCTTTAATAGTCAACGAGTGGTTTCTACCCCATATAACGTCGTTTTTACGGATTATTGTGTATGCGACCTAGTATTTTCTACCTAGAAACATTAAATGATTGTAAATGAATGCATAACCTGACGAAAAAAAGGCCGGTTAAATTTTGTCGGTTCAATATATTCTTTATTATTGCAGATATCCTGAAACCAAAACCGCCGCATGAGTAAAAAACAACTATATACGTTGGAGTACCCGATCCGCTGCTCTCCGTCCATCTTATACGAATTCTTAAGCAGTCCGGCCGCACTGCAGGAGTGGTTTGCCGAGAAAGTGGATGAAAAAGACGGCGTTTTCAGCTTTTCATGGAATGGCGTGGAAGAACGGGCGCAGTTACTCGAAAAAGAAACGGACAAATTCATTCGATTCCGCTGGGATTATATGGCAAAAGATGAATATTTCGAATTTGCCATTGAACGATCGGAGGTAACCAATCAGACTATTCTCGTCATCAAGGATTTTGCCGACAAAAAAGAGATCGCCAATCAAAGCCAGCTATGGGAGTATCAGGTGAAAGACCTGTTCCACCGGCTGGGCAACTAATCCCTGTTTTTCATCTTCTCTTACTCTACGTGTTCTCACAACCACGATGGTCGTACCTATGGTTTGATGTACCTTTATGGTCCGGCTGAATAACCTGACCAACCGCATCGGTTTCCATGATAAAAAAACTGGACAAACTCATCATCAAGTCGTTCCTCGGTCCTTTCGTCATCACATTCTTCATTGCCTTTTTTGTGTTGATGATGCAAAGCCTGTGGAAGTATATTGACGACCTGGTTGGTAAGGGATTGGATTTACTGACCGTACTGCAATTTGTATGGTATGCTAGTGCTTCGTTGCTGGTGTTGGCCATGCCCATTGCCATTTTGATTTCATCCATCATGACCTTCGGAAACCTGGGTGAACAGTTTGAACTGGTGGCCATCAAATCTTCGGGCATTTCCTTGTTACGCATCATGCGGCCGCTGGTGCTTGTTTGTGTTTTTTTCTGTGGATTGACTTTTTTGTTTGCCAACTATGTGATCCCGGTGGCTAACTTGAAATTCGTAACCCTCTATAGCGACATCTATCTAAAAAAACCTGCTTTTGACCTCAAGGAAGGTGTTTTCTTTACCCATATACCCAACTATGCGATCAAGGTGGGGAAAAAAGAGGAAGACGGCAAAACGATTCGGCAGGTATTGATTTACGACCAAAGCAATCCGCTGCAAGACAACTGTATTACCGCCGAAAAAGGCGTGATGCAACTCTCTGATGATGAAAAGTATCTTGAATTCAACCTGACTAACGGATATCGATATCAGGAACGCGGATCAGCAACCGACAGCAGCACGGAATATACTCGTGTTCATTTTACTTCATTCAAAAAACTGCTGGACCTCAGTGCGCTTCAAAAACAAAACACAAGTGACAGTCTGTTCAGGAACAATTTCAAGATGCTTAGCGCACGTCAATTGGACAAAAATATTGACTCGATTCAAAAAGCTCGTTTGCAGCTCGATCATAAATTGATGGACCTGATGCGGGTTTCATTGCGTTACAGTCAACTACCGCCTGCGGCATGGGAAAAAACAAAAGGCATTCCAAATCCGTATCTCACGAAACCGATCGTACCCGATTCGGTCAGTGTGCGTCTAAAGCAAATGTATAATGCCCGCATCGCTGAACTTCGCAATAGCACTCGTCAGGTTAAGCTGGAAAAAGAGGCCAAACAAAAAGAACTTAAATTTCATAAAATCGAGTGGCATCGTAAATTTTCAATTTCGCTTGCCTGTCTACTTCTTTTTTTCGTGGGAGCCCCATTGGGCGCCATTATCCGAAAGGGGGGATTAGGTCTGCCGCTGGTTGTGGCCATCGTATTCTTTGTAATTTTCCACTTACTCAATATGTTTGGCGAAAAGTTCGCAAGGGAAGAACTTCTTCCTCCCTTCTGGGGCATGTGGCTCGCCGTTTTTGGA
>CAZZJF010000010.1:0-26228 GCA_964654325.1 uncultured Ferruginibacter sp. | reverse complement strand
TTACCCGCACAAAAAGATTTAGTAAGTAACTTGAATAATACAGTTTTTGATTTTGATTGTCGCTTTTTTTAACTTAGGGGTTGGTAGTTCCTTCATTCAACCAATTGTTTTTAGGAGTATTGAGATTGAATTCGTTTCATCTAAAAAAATAAATTCTTAAAATACTCGTTAAGACAAGCGGAGGAGTGTAATGGCTCTTCACCTATACTGCATTGAACAGAGAGCAAACCATACACGCTTACCTGACTCTCTGGTCGCAACGGTCTTATGCTATTCTGATATCCCTAATCCTTTCATTGTGCATTGGATTGGATGGAATAGCTCAAGGTCCTGTGATCAGTTATACGCCCCTGGCCAGTACCTGTCAGCTCGGCGAACGCACGTTAATTGCGACGATCACAAGTCCGAATGGAGTGCCTACTTCCGGAGACGGTCTTCCGGTTCTCTACTGGCGTTTGAATTCAGGATCGTACACACCCATTCAAGCCGTTTCGCTTGGCAATAATCAATATTCCTTCGCATTCGGCGGTATGGCAACATCCGGCTCGGTGGTGAGTTATTACATCGTTGCTCAAACCAATAGTTCTACACCGCAAGGATCTTCCTATCCTTCCACGGGTGCATCTGGATTTACATTTAATCCGCCTGCCGTTTCGGAACCGCCCGCAAGCCCCGATTTTTACCTAATTCAACCGACTTTAGCAGCGGGTACCTATTTAGTTGGAACGGCTCCCACGGCAACTTTTCCAACCATAACCTCAGCTATTGAGGCTTACAATAACTCCTGTTTGAATGGCCCCGTTGTTTTTGCATTGACCGATGCGTCCTATGGCAGCAATGAGATTTTCCCCATTCCCATTTTCAATCCAGCAGCCAATTCGGTCAATACGCTGACCATTCGTCCCAATACTGGTGTCAATGCGACCATTACAGCTAATGCAGAAGCTATTTTCAAATTGGTGGGTGCTGATTTTATAACCATCAATGGTTCGAATAACAGCACCACGAGTCGGAACCTGACTTTGCAAAATAACAGCACCTCGACCTTGTCGACCGTCATATGGCTTTCTAGCTTTGGCTCTAACAATGGATCCAGTAATAATGTGGTGCGAAATTGTAATGTGTATGGTTTTTCACCAACGACCACTTTTTCGGCCTTTGCTGTATCCAATGGCGTTGCCGTCAATGTGCAGTCTGACGCGCCCAACAACCTCAATAGTTTTATCAACAATAACATCAATAACTGTTATCAAGGATTTTACCTAAATGGTCCTGTTGCAGGGGATTCATCAAACGTATTTACATCTAACGTGATTGGGTCTCCGACAGCTACTAGAAAACTCGGTTATCGATCGTTGAACCTCATCAATCAACGGTTGTTCAATATTCAGGGAAACACCATATCCGGCTTAAGCAGTGTATTCGGAACCGGTTCGGAGGTAGACGCATCCGGTGGTGTATTTGTGGCTGGTAATTCAGCTGATGGAAGTATTCAGGGAAATTTCATCAATGATATTCGAAATACATCCAATGCCGGTGCCGGTTCTTTTGGTATTTGTATACAGTCGGTGATTGACAGTGCCCGCATTCGAATTTTCAACAATTTCATTCACACAATAACCGGATTCGGGAAACCATTGTCTGTTCTAGAAAATGGCATTGGGGTAGTGATATTATCCGGAGGCAGCTATCAATTCGTAAATAATTCCATCAACCTGGCCACGAATCAAACGGTAGCTGGTATCACCAGTTGTCTGTATGTGGGTCCGGCGGTTGTGGGTGGCATTGATATTCGTAACAATATTTTTTCCAATCGGAATACCGTGGGTGTTCGATACGCAGTCTACATTGCAGCAAGTATCTCGAGAATTAATGCAATCAACTTCAATGATTATTTTTCATCCGGTGTTCTTGGCTTTCTTCAAGGTAATCGATTGAATTTGGCTGCTTGGCAAACGGTAACCTCCATGGATGGGGGGTCTGTGATTCAAAATCCAATTTTTGTATCGGTAACAGATTTGCACCTTCAAAATACGTCTCCCCTGAACGATCAAGGGCAACCAATCAGTTTTGTGACTATTGATATCGATAATGCCCCACGCTCTTTAACGAGTCCCGATATCGGAGCGGATGAGTTTACGCCCCCGCTTTGCTCCGGCACGATAAGCGGTGGAACGGCCACTAACACCGCATCCAGTTTTTTGTGTGTAAATGGTAGTTTGGTGCTTAGTTGTATCAATTTTACGGTTGGATCAGGCATGGCTTATCAATGGCAGATATCGGCTGATAGCCTCAACTGGTCTGATATTCCCGGAGAAACTAATCCGATCAGCGCGAATACACCCGTTATCTCTCAAACAAGTTTTTTCCGGCTTCGTGCAATCTGCTCCGGCGGCACACCGGCTTTTTCGAATGTAGTTAAAATTAATGTCAAGAATCCAGGCGTGACATCTACGGTGCCTGGTTTCCGTTGCGGAAATGGGTCATTAACGTTAACGGCAACGCCCTCCAATTCTGAAACAACGTTATCTTGGTATCCAACGAATAGCGGGGGAGTGGCGCTAGCTACCGGTGGTACCTATACGACACCAACCATCTCTTCGACTACCACTTATTTTGTAGAGCCTTCTTATGTGGGGAGCACCAGTAATTGTGGTCCGGTGAATCCAGCGGCTGTTTCATCAGCCTCTATCAGTTATCAATTGGCGTCTCACTCGGTTATTTTTGATGTATTAAATACAACCACCCTCTATTCAGTCGATGTATTTCCGCAGTTTGCGGGCTTTTCGTTCTCGTTGGATTTATACAATGTCGATAACGAATTATTGGCGTCCACCTCTTTTGTTACCAACGTATCGGGTGGAGCAACCGCGCAAACCGTTCCGATTAATGCATTCTTACGTCCGGCTACAGGATACTATCTGTTTATTCGTTTCCAGGAAGATAATTCACAATGGCCGTGTGGTCTCAATAGAAATATCGCCAATGCCGTCTATCCCTATAATTCAGCAGATGCCAGTATAACCGGCAACACATTCGACAATTCGTTTTACATGTGCTTGTACAATTGGCGGTTTCTCAATGGCTGCACCGTGAATCGCATTCCGGTGAATGCAACGATTGGCATTCCCGCCGATTTTACCTTAAACGGACAACTCAATATATGTCAAGGGAGAAGTACCAATATTACCGCGAACAGTACCAACAGTAATTATTCATATGCTTGGTCTCCCGGAGGGTTCAGCGGTTCTTCGGTGACTCTTTCGCCTACAGTGAATACTACATATACGGTAACCGCCACCGATGGTACCTGTACTAATGTAAAGCAACTAGCCATTACTGTTAATGAAGCACCAACAGCTGTCAGCATAGCCAATAATGCACCCAATCCGTTTTGCAACGGATCGACCGTAACGCTGACTGCTTCCGGTGGAACTATACCCTCGTTGGTTACCATTCTAAATGAACGGTTTGAAGACAACGGGTTACCACAGGGTTGGGTGATTACGAACAGCGGTCCTGTTGCCGGACGATGGACACAACAAACCAGTACATACATTTACGGTGGTTATGCATTCAGAAGCAACGACAATTCAAAATTCTATCTGGCAAATAGTGCCGCAGCCGGCAATGTAAGTTTGAATACTATTTTGAGGACTCCACGACTTGATTTTACCGGCTATGATTCAGCTTCCATCAGTTTCTGGCATCACTACAGTCCGTTCATTCAAGACTCTATACAAGTGGAACGGTCAAGGGACCTCAGTAACTGGACGCCCATTTACCGGGCCGGCCCCACAGTGGTGCCAAGCGCCGTAAGCACAGTCACCAGTAATCCAATCGGAACGGGCACCGGTTTTGTTCGTCGTGTCATTGATTTGACACCTTATCTCCGGAGTGTGACGACGTCTACGCGAGATACTTTTTATCTCCGGTTCCGATTTGGCGCCAGAGATGGTTTCTGGTGGGCGATTGACAACGTACTGATTACGGGTAAAGGTGGTTCACCAATAACATGGTCGCCAACAACCGGTTTGTTCGACAATGTGGCCTGTACCAACCCCTATAATCCAAGTATCTTTAGTCCGGTTGTTTATACAAAACCTGCCAGCCAAGTCACGTACACGGCTTTGTCCGGAACACCGAACGGATGTTCATCGAGTGCATCGGTGACCCTTAATCCCCGTCCTGCGGTGACATCCGATATCAGTGGTGTAGATACGATTTGTCCGGGAACGAACGTATCATTATCCATTGCATTCACCGGCATTGCACCCTGGCGCTTTACGGTAAGAAATGTTACAACAGGTACTAATTTTACAACGATAACAACAAGTAGTAATCCTCATATTTTCAATGTTGGAGTTCTCAATTCTACCAGTGTGTTCAAAATAAATACACTGCGAGATTCCAATAATTTGGGTTGTTCGCCAACCACCGCATTTCTCAATGCTGATTCAGTCAAAGTGAACGTCAGAGCCGTTGGCGCTACGCTTTCCGGAACACAATCGATTTGCGCCGGAGGAACAGCCAGTTTGTCCGTTAATCTGACCGGGTCGCCACCTTGGAATTTCAACTATTCAAACGGCTCTGTCAATACACCTGTTACCGGTGTTACCAGCAATCCGCTCACATTACCGGTTAGTCCAACTCAAAACACAACGTATTCATTAACTGGTTTATCGGATGGGAACGGTTGTACGTCCTTGGCTGCTAACATAACCGGCACCGCTTTAGTTACCATACGCGACAGTATACGGGGTACCTTGACTGGATCATCTGCCATCTGTGAGCAAGGTACGGCAAGCCTAACGGCAACGTTTACCGGCTCGCCACCCTGGCAGTTTACCTATCTGCAAAACGGTTCCAGTTCGGTAGCAGTAAATAACATTAATAGTTCACCGTATGTTTTCAATGTATCGCCTTTATCCAACACGACCTATACATTGTCAACCATCACGGATGGAAACGGTTGTCAATCCTTTCCGCAAACGGTTCAATCCAATGCGGCTGTGACGATCAATTTTTCGCCGACAACCACTTGGACCGGTGCCAGCAGCAATTGGTTTGATCCATCCAACTGGTGCGGAGGTGTTCCCACGCTAACCAAAAACGTGCGTATTCCAAGTGGGTTAGTCAATTACCCGGTGGTAGCCGGTTCTACTGCAACCGCCAAAGATCTGACTATAGAGTCAGGCGCATCGCTGACTATTCAATCTACAGGTGGTATCCGAATAACCGGAATGACTGAGAACAGCGGCACGCTGACCAATCTGGGACTGATTCGCTTATCGGGGCCTGTTGCTCAGCAATTTCCCGGTGGTGCGGGTGGATTGATTACCAAGATGAACATCCTGGAGGTTGACAAATCCGGAAGTGGTTCCGATGGGGGTGTTATTTTCAATCGAAAATTTTCAATAACGGATACTGGTGTTTTGCGATTGATGCGGGCAACAACCGTGCAAGTGCAGGATACAATTACCATCCGTTCCTCTTCCAGTGGGACGGCGCGGATTGATACAATTGGCAATGGTATCATGCTTGATTATGCCGGGTTAGGTTGTTTTACTGTTGAACGTTATTTTCCAACCGGAGTCGTGCATGGTAAATCGTGGCAGATGCTGTCCACGCCTACGTCCGGACAAACCATTCGTCAGGCCTGGCAGGAGGGTGCGAGCGGCGTGGGTAATAATCCTCGCCCGGGATATGGAACAACGATTACCAGTAATTTGTCCGGAGCAACATCGTCACTCGGCTTTGATTTTTTCACGCCATCGGGCGGAACCATGCGGGTATATGACGCGGCGACAAACACTTATATAGGAGTGCCCAATACATTAACGACACCGGTCAGCAATCCAAAAGGGTATATGTTTTTTGTGCGAGGCGATCGTAGTGTATTGACATCGTCGGCACCGGCCAATGAAGTGGTGCTCCGAACGACCGGCCGTATTTTCTACGGAGCCGGTGTCGATTCGGCCGTATCGGTACAAGTACCAGCCGGAAAATTCCAGAGTATTGGTAACCCCTATGCATCACCGATAGACTTCACCAAACTGTTGACCGCATCAAATGGCATCAATCCTTCCTTCTATGTGTGGGATCCCACCTTGCAGAGCGGAAACGGCTTAGGGGCCTTCCAGACAATCAGCAGTTTTAGTGGTTGGAAGGCAATTCCGGGTGGTACAATTAATTATCCTACCAACCTTGTCAATGCCAGGATTCAATCCGGCCAGGCCTTCTTCGTCTATTCGGGATCGGGAGGACGGATACGGTTTAATGAACAGGTGAAAACAGATGGCTATCGTATGGTACTACGTCAGCCTTCTGCAGACCCAATTACGATCAAATCAATTTTGCTCGATGGGCAAGGGAGACTGCTGGATGGTCATTTGCTGGCCATCGATCCCGCTGGATTGAATGGTGAAGACGAGTTCGATGCGCCCAAACCCAACAACGTGGGAGAGAACTTTGGTTTGGAGAACGCACCCCGCGTGTTATCATTGGATGTTCGTCAGCAGGTCAGTGAAACGGATACGATTCGTTTACGCATCTGGAATTTGAAGACGCAATCCTACCGGTTGGCTTTCTGTCCGCAACGATGGGCGAGTCTTGGTTTACAGCCAATACTGGGCGATCGGTTCACAGGTACATCAACCATCATTGGCATCACGGACAGCACATACTATCCGTTCAATGTGCTCACGGATCCTGCTTCTCGCAGTGAAGCACGGTTTTATATTTACTTCCGTAGTCTTCGACCATTGTCCGTACAGTTTGTGGACGTAAAAGCGAACAAGCGAGGCGAAGATGCCCTGATTGAATGGAAGGTGGGAGAGGAGTCCGCCATTTCTCATTATGACGTTGAACGCTCCTTAGACGGAACACGGTTCATCAAGATTGGAGAGGTCTCCTCTGGGTCACTCTCAAAAACCTACGAATTAACGGATATTGATCCAGCTATGGGGGTTAATTTTTACCGAATCCGGGCAGTTTCCCTGACAGAGTCGCCCACGTTCAGCAAAATTGTTACCGTCGCATTTGACAACAAGCAATCCGGTTATGCGGTTTACCCTAATCCGGTGACCGACAGGCAGGTAACGTTGACAACCCCGGATGGATTGCAAGGTGTATTTACTTTACAACTATTTGATAGTCAAGGTAAAAAAATTCAATCAACACGGATTGTTCTATCAGAAAATACGAATCAGTATCGATTGATGCTAGGAAAAAATCTGGCTTCCGGTTCGTATCGGATCGTTTTGAATGATCAAACAGGAGCAACTCAATACACTACTTGGTTGATTGTTGACTAATTCACAGCTGCTTCCCTTCATTTTGTTTAAAATTCCGAGTCTTTTTTAGGTGTATTTTTCCCCAATTTATCACCGACGGTTCTCATGACCTAATTCGTGAGCAAAATCCTTTCATTTTCCCTGAAAATGAGTAATTTTATCGCTATCAATACCGAATTTAATTTGGTGTGATCCGATACCTGTAAAAACTATTTCCGCTCCCATCATTGAATACTCCGTTCACATGGATCATTCCGTGTGTTAACCCTATGCATTCACTCAAATGTTTTTACATGATGCACCATTACACTAACCGCGTATTGACTTCTTTCAAGAAACAGGTTAACTCCGTTCGCATGAAAATAAAATTCATCGGAGTCGCATTTCTGTTTTTACTCTTTGGCGTTGCTGGTCTGAGGGCGCAGAGTTTCGTCAATGGTAACCTTAGTACCGGTCCATTAAACAGTGCGGGTGCGTTCGCCCCTCTTGGTTTTACATGGAGTGAGCTTCAAGGCTCTAATACGACCTTTGGTTCTGCTGCTACTTCCGGATCTTTCCGGTTGGCTGATAACTTTAACGTGAATTGTGGTCCATGGAATATCACCAAATTTGTGTTGTATGGCTATGTTACGGCCGGTGGGCCAAACCCCATCAATGATGTTCGGTTAGCCGTTTACAATACGGATCCCTCGGTTGGTTCTCCTGCACCTATTTTTGGAGATTTTACCACCAATCGTTTTTCTACATCAAACAGCGCATCGGTATATCGCATCGCAAACGGTTCAACGGATCAAAGCAGGCAGGTTTGGCGCGTTGAAGTCAATGTGCCGGCACTCAGCACAATCTCCAATCTCGCTAACGGAAACTACTGGATTGTATATAGTTTGGGTAATACAACGGCACCGGCCACAACCATTCAATCGCCTTTGAGTACCGTTGTTGGAACGACTACCCAGCCCGGAAACAATGCAAAACAGTTTAACGTTAGCACAGGCACTTGGGCCAATTTAACCGATGTGGGCGGACCACAGGATCTGCCATTTGAAGTTATTTATTCGACGCCAGCCTGCTCTGGCACACCTGCTCCTGGCAATACGCTGTCTACCGAAGCAGGGCCCATTTGTGCTTCTGTCCCATTCACTCTGTCCATGCAAAATCCGGTTTGTGGATCTGGCATTACTCATCAATGGCAATATTCGACGAATGGCGGTGCTCTGTGGACAAACATAACCGGTGCAAACAGTAGCACCTTGAGTACCACGTTCACCAACATAGCCATACCGCCCGCAGCAACAAACATTCAATTCAGAGTCATTGTGAACTGTGCATCGAGTGGCCTGTCCGGCACATCAACAGCCGTTTCGATGACCCAATCGCCCCTCAGTGCTTGTTACTGTATTCCACCGGCAACAAACTGTGCGGATGCTGTTCCGGATCGTATTGAGAATGTGACTTTCGGTGGTATCAACAACAACACTACTTGTTCTCTAAACGGATATGGTGATTTTACCAGTTTGAGTCCCGGTGTCGCTTTGTCCGGTATTGCAAATAGTATAAGCGTAACCGTTAGCAATGGTGGTAATGAGTTCGTTGGTGTTTGGATTGATTATAACCAAAATGGTGTTTTTGAAAGTGCTGAGTATACCAATCTGGGTCTTTCTGCTTTAACCGGTTCCGTTCGGGTGGCCAATGGTAACATCAATATACCGGTTGGTGCACTTAGCGGAACAACAAGGATGCGTGTCCGTGTGAACTTTGGATCGGCCCTGACCGGTACACAGGCTTGTACCTTGAGTTCCACGTTTGGTGAAACGGAAGATTATCTTGTCAATATTACACCGGCAACGGCTTGTACGGGAACACCTGTACTTGGCACGGTAACGTCGTCGCCTTCTTCTGTTTGTGCCAACGCCAATTTTACCTTAACGCTTTCGAATGCCGGAAGTCTGCTTAGCCAGACCGGTTATGTGTATCAATGGCAATCCTCTACTGACAACATCACTTACACCAATATCACAGGTGCAAACACTGCAACTTATACCGGCACCCAGATTTCAGCCACCTGGTATCGTTTGACGGTAACTTGTACAGCATCCGGTTTATCGGCTACGACTGCCGGTACACAGGTCACCATGAGTCCACTAACTCAGTGTTATTGCACACCTGGTCAAACCATCAGTAATGATGATGACGTAATCAACAATGTTACGTTCGCCGGAATCAACAATAACAGCGGTAACTCGGCACCTACCGGTTACTCCAACTACACCAATACCGTTTGGCCTGCGCCATTGAACACCAATTTTGGTATTGCTTATCGTGGTGTCAATAACCCAATCAGCATTACCGTGCCTGCATCTCCCTGGACAGAGTATGTGGCAGCTTGGATCGACTACAACCGAAATGGTGTTTTTGATACCGATGAATATACCTTCATTGGCATTTCTCCCGGTGGTGCCGTATTGACCAACAATATTGCGATACCCAATACCGCACAACTTGGGTTGACCCGTATGCGTGTCCGGATTCGTTTTGCAACTACTTTAAACTCAACGGATGCCTGTATAGGTTATACCTATGGTGAAACCGAGGATTACCTGATTGATATTCGTGATCAGGTTGTTTGCGGCGGTGTGCCAACCATAGGAGCACCTACATCATCCATACCAACTGTTTGTCCCGGTGAGGAAGTTACACTTAGTGTGAGCAATGCATCCACATTATCGGGAACGGTTGGTCTTTCTCTCCAGTGGCAATTTGCACCGACAGCTTCCGGGCCTTGGACCGCTATTGGGGGAGCCACTTCGGTAACCTACACGACCACGCTCTCTTCGACGACCTTCTTCAGATTGGTGGCTACTTGCGGAGCAAACAATGCTACGTCCGCTGCCATTTCGGTAGGCCTTACTCCTCCCACAGGCTGTTACTGTTCATCGGCTCCAACTTCTTCCAATTTTTCGGATGTCACCAATGTGACTCTATCCACCCTTAATAACTCATCTGACTGTTCTTCAAATGCGCCTGGACCTGGTTCGGTGCCCAATCGTTACTCCAACTATACAGCAGGAGCTGGTGCGCCTACTGCTCCTATCATTTTCTCCGGAACATCTAATCCGTTTAGTGTTTCCTTGGCAACTTGCGGAACGTCCAATGTGGGTACTGCCGTTTCTGTTTGGATTGACCTCAACCAGGATGGTATTTTCGCCGATCCTGCTGAACGCGTGTATCTCTCTCCGGCGATCAGCTCTACATTCCCCCGTGTTGAAACCGGAACGATCACCATTCCATCATCTGCTACCGTTGGTATAACACGGATGCGTGTGGTGAATGCCAATGTTACTACTCCTCAGCCTTGTGGTAACTATGGTAATGGAGAAACAGAAGATTATCTAGTTGACATCCGATTTGCGCCTGCATGTAACAACACATTCACGCCAACCATTGTAGCAAGTAACAATCCGGTTTGTCCATTTGTGCCTTTCACACTTTCAGTAACGAATGCCACCGGCATTTCCGGCTTAAGTTTCCAATGGCAATCTTCTCCTGATGGTGTAACCTGGACGAACACCGGATCCAATAATGCCGTGTTGAATGCAACTCAGTCGGCGGCAACTTTTTATCGGGTTCAGGTTCAATGTATTCCCTCTGCCACCAACTCGGTATCAAACGTGGTACAGGTGACCATGCAAGGGGCGAGCAGTTGTTACTGTATTCCGGCTTCATCCACCTGTACATTCGATAACATCAGCAATGTCAATTTCGGCGGCATCAATAATAACAGTGGATGTGTTGCGGGCGGCTATACGAATTTTGCAGCAACTGTATCCTCAGGTGTGATTACCAAAGGCTCCGCCAATCCGATTTCCGTGACCACACAAACCGGTACTTCCGGTACCAAGGTGGTTGGTGTTTGGATTGATTATAATCAAAACGGAACGTTTGAAACAACCGAATTTACCAGTTTAGGTAGCACTGCCGGTGGTGTGGCATTGGTTGGATCGGTCATTGTACCACCTACAGCTACCAACGGAATTACCCGCATGCGAGTTCGTGTCAGCAGAACATCTACTCCATTCACCGGTGGGCAGGCTTGTACAACAATCACCAATGGCGAAACCGAAGATTACAACGTAAATATTGTGGATTGTGCGCCTGTTGAAATTGTTACTCAGCCACAAAACGCATTTGTAACCTGCGGCAACAACACATCGCTGTCGGTTTCGGCTACAGCTTCGTCTTCTATTTCCTATCAATGGCTGGTTCGTACCACATCGGCTTCCCCTTGGGTGCCGGTAACCAACAACGCCACTTATTCCGGTGCAACAGCATCTACGCTAAACATAACCGCTCCACCACTATCTTTCAATGGATACGAGTATGCGGTTACTCTGACGTCATCTTGTTTGGTGCCAGATACTTCCAATACCGCATTGCTTACTGTAACCCCAGCAGGGTCAACCGTAATCATCTCTCAACCACCGAATACATCCGTCAATTGTGGTTCATCCACTTCAATCAGTTTCACGGTATCTACCGGGGCCTCACCTCAATACCAGTGGCAGTTCCGTCCAACGGCTGCATCACCGTGGACAAACGTGACTAACAACCTGGTATTCTCCGGATCAACCACTACAACACTATCAATCGCAGGTGCCACCAACACATTGAATGGTTATCAGTTCAGGGCATACATATCAAGTGCTTGCTCATCCTCTGATACCACCAACGTCGCTACTTTGACGGTGAATCCGGTATCGCTTACATTGTCGATTGTTTCAAACGCGCCATCCAATACAATCTGTAATGGCACAAGCGTGACTTTCACGGCCACACCCGCTTACACCGGAGGACTAGCCATAGGTTACCGCTGGTTTATTGATAATATAGCAACAGCCAATGCCGCTTCATCTGGTACAACCATCAATGTCGCCAGTACGGCTCAGCTGGTACCCGGCATGGTGGTCAGTGTATTCTCCGGCTCCGGTGCTTTTGCCGCCAATACTTCAATCGTTTCCATTACCAATGCAACCAGTTTTGTAGTCAGTGCTACGCCTTCTGTTCCATTGGCAAACGGATCGGTTATCTCCGCCTATTTGCCTGCTGAAATCAGCAACACATTTACGTTCAGCAATCTGGCCAATGGCAATCAGGTTCGTTGTCGTGCCAGCGTGAATGATGGATCGCTTTGTACCTCACCTAATCCGTCTTTCAGTAATACGATCACCATGACGGTGAATCCTAATACGACAACAGCTGTCGCGTTAAGCACGCCCTCCACAACAATTTGTGCAAATACCAATACTGTTTTCACGGCCAATCCGACCAACCCGGGAACTAATCCTCAATATCAGTTCTTCATTGGTAACACATCAGTGCAAGGTCCGGGTTCCAGTAACACATATAGTACGTCTGCCTTAACCAACGGTCAACTAGTGAAGGTTCGGATGACATCCAACGCCAATAACTGTCCGGCCCCTAACCCTGCCCGTGATTCATTGACCATGGTGGTGAATCCTTCCTTCCCTGTGTCGGTTACGTTGGCAGCCAATCCGGGCGGATCAGGAGATACGATTAACATATGCGGTGGCATTCCGATTGAGTTTACCGCGACCGGAATCAATGCCGGTTCAAGCCCGAACTACAAATTCAGAGTTAATGGTGTTGTTGTTCAAAACAGCGCTAGTAATATCTTTACTATCTCCACCTTGGCAGATGGTGACGTGGTTGATTGTATTCTGAATTCAAACATTGCCTCTTGTGCTCCAGGTAATCCGGATACTTCAAATGTTCAGGTGGTCAACATCGAGGCTCAAACTGCTTCTGTTGCTTTATCATTCAGTCCGAACCCGGCCTGTGCGGGTGGTCAGGTGACGTATACAGCTACGGCTACCAATGGTGGCGGAGCTCCCACGTTCACTTTTTATGTGAATGGCGTACTTCAAGGAAGTTCAGGTAACACGTTCCAGTATATCCCCAGCCAGGGTGATTCGGTTTCCGTTGAGATGTCCTCTTCATTACCTTGTGCCCAACCCAATCCGGCGAGCAACTTCATCATCCAGCAATTACAAATCCGACCAACCGCAACGATAAGTTCGTCAATAATCACTTGTTCGTCTGGTTCTGCCACGTTGGATGCGGGAGCTTCTGCGGGAAGTGGTACCATTACCAGCATTCAATGGCAGTTGGGCGGAACCAATATTAACGGTGCTACGGGTTCAACCTATTTCACAACAACCAATGGTAATTATACAGTAGTTGTTACCAATTCAAACGGATGTTCATTTACATCTGCTCCTTTCAACCTGACGACAGGAACTGCTGCTCCCATGTCTGGAAGTTATACCGTAGGTGCTATTACAGCGACCGGTGTTTCGGGTTCCGGCCAAACACTTACTTGTGCGAGCACGTCCAATCTTACCGTTGGAGCTATCCTTACACTTACTTCAGGAACTGGTGTATTGGCTGCCAATACAGTGATTACCGGCATTACCAATGCTACGCAGTTCACTGTGAACAATACACCAACCACAGCTTTGTCCGGTGCTACTGTTGCGGGAGCCACGTGTACCAACTACATTAGCATTGCAGCCGCGGTGGCTGATTTGAATGCCCGTACGATCAATGGCAACTGTACTTTCAACGTGCCTGCCGGTTATGTTGAAAATTTAACTGCCCGTATTGACCTAGGTAGTGCTGCATTGAATCCGACTCTTTTCGGAAGAACGATCACGTTCCAGAAATCGGGGAATGGTCCTAATCCGGTAATCAATGCATATACCACAGGCACCGGAACGCCATCTACTGGCGTAGCCGATGGTATGTGGGCGTTGTGCGGTATCGACAACGTAACCATCGATGGGATCAACCTCAATGACGGAAATGCCGCCAATTATATGGAGTATGGATATGGCTTCTTCCGACTCACAACAACCGATGGTGCACAGAACAATACCATCCGGAATTCAACCATCAGTTTGAAGCGAGAAAACAATGCGGCTGCCGGAATATTGGTTCCAATTGGGTCAACCGGTATCCTGTTTTTAAATGCGACTTCTGCCGCTCCGAACACAGCTTTGCTCGCAGGAGGCGCCAATGGAGCAGTATCCAACAATAAAATTTACAGCGATAGCATTATCAATTGTAACAATGGTATCGTGTTGAAAGGTCATGCTGCGACTTCTCCATTTACAGATGGTGATGCCGGCAATGATATTGGTGGCAGCACCATTGCTACAGGCAATGCCATTCTCAATTTTGGAGGAGGTGGTAGTGCGGAATCCAATGGTGTGCAGGCCTCCAATCAGTGGGGGTTGAATGTTTCTTACAATAAACTCGACAACAACACAACGGTACGAGGTGTGGCCGGGTCTAATCATGCCGGACCTTTATCGGGTATAAAAGGCATTTCCGGTACCAGCGCCAGTGTGACGATCAATAACAACGACCTGAATATCAAAGGTGGAGGTAACTTCGCTGTTTCGGCTATCGAAAACAGTATTGGTAGTACGGCAGCAGGTAATACGGTGAATATCAACAATAATACCGTTACAGGTTCTCATACCCTTTCAACGACCGCTACTTATTTTGCCATCAATAACGCCGCTACCGCTGCCAACCTTAACATGAATGGTAATACGGTATCCGGATTCACGTTCCCGGCCAGTTCCGGTGAATGGAGGGGCGTGTACAATGCAGCCATTATTGGCTCAACGATTAACATGAATGCCAATACCATTACCGGTAATACCATTAACAGCACCAACGCGAACTGTCGATTCTTGTACACGATTGGCTCCGGCACGATCACAACGGGGTCCATGAGCAACAATACCATTAGCACCAATACTCGACCGGTTTCTGCTGCTGCAGCCAGCACCCTGGATTTTTTATTATTCAGTACGTCTACCGCTTGTAATCTGACAGCCAGTGGAAACACCATATCTGATAATGTGGTTAATATTACTACAGGTGGAGCTGCCACACAAACTATCAATTGTATGAATTTTGGCTCAACCAATACGCTGGTAGCCAACAATAATACGATTCAGAACAATGGAGCCAATATCAATATCGCTGCCGGCGCTGTATGGCTCAGAGGTATAGCACTTTTGGCAGCAGCGGTTGTTTCAGAAAATGTTTCGGGGAACACCGTCAATCAGCTTTACGTAAAGAGTACGAATGCAACGGCAAGTACTTCAATACATCAGCTGGAAGGTATTGTAAGTACGGGAGGTACAGGGACCCGGAATTTCTTTAATAACACGATTCAAAATCTGTACTCCGCATCCGGTTATACCGCTCAAATAAATGGTATCAGGAATGCTGCTGGTTCCTTGACGCTCAATATCTACCGCAATCGCATTTTCAATTTGTTCCCTGGGCAAAGTGCCACCGCCGGTAGCTACGCCTACGGTATTCGGATTTCCAATGTGGCCGCCAATGGTACGTCGAACGTATACAATAACATGGTTTCCCTAGATTTGACCAACGCCACTGCACCAGCTGCCAACAGCGTTTTGAACTCGAGCGATGGTCTTCATGGTATCGATATTTCCGGAAATATCAACCTAACTTCCTCTAATGTTGTGAGTAACACGGTTCGATTGGCGGGAACCGGAACCGGAACCTTTGGTTCCTCTGCTTTCTTTCATCAAGCCAGCACTACCGGTACACAAGTCAGTCTGATTCTTAGAAACAATATCTTCGTCAACGAGTGTACACCGGTGGGCTCCGGTTTCGTAACCGCTATACGCCGTTCGGTCGCCGCAGCACTCCAGAACTACGCAACCTCGTCAGATTACAACAATCTATTTGTGTCAGCCGGAGCAAATCGTACGCTATATTACGATGGTACCAATTCGTATGCGACATTGGCTGCGATTGCCACAAACCTTGGTCCTCGTGATCAGAACTCAAAAAATAGTCAGCCTCAATTCGTGAGCACCACCGATTTGCACCTGCAAAGCTGTGGTGGTGGAAATGCATCTTTGGATGGAACAGGTGCCGCAGCTTCTCTTACACTGGCGCCTAATGACTTTGACGATGAGGTACGTAACAACCCACCCGATATTGGTGCGGATGAATTCAACGCCATCAGTTTTTCGGGTAGGGTAGTAACCAATACAACGGTTTGTCCGGGTATCAATAGCGGTACCTTAACCCTGACCGGTGCGACCGGAACTGTGACAACCTGGGAATTCTCTATAGACAGCACGAACTGGACGGCTATTCCATCGACCGCTAATCTAACGAGCTATACCTACACCAATGTTACGGTGAAAACCTGGTATCGGGCACAAGTCAACAACGTTACCTGTGCCGTCACTCAACCGTCTATTCCTGCCTCTGTTTCTGTGTTTGCCCGTCCGCAGATCAGTTTGACCAATGGTGGTAGCGATACGGCTACAGCCCAGTTGTGTAATGGCTCTACGCTTAATCTATTTGGCACGGCCACTGCTGCTACTGTCAATCCATGGGTATCCACCAACACCTCGGTGCTGACCATCAGTAATGGGGGCGTTCTATCAGCACAAACGGCGGGAGGTCCAATTAATATAATCTATACCAACAGCAATGGTTGTAAAGATACCATAGCGGTTACTGTGAATACGCCACCCACTATCAGTGGTAGTAACTCATCCTGTGTGAGTGTAAATCCGGTAACCCTGACCGGCTCAACCTCGCCGTTGGCCTCCGGAACAACCTGGAACAGTAGCAATACATCTGTTCTTACCGTTAGTGGTAATTTGGCAACAACAACAGTCAATGCATTAGCTGCGGGAACTGCAAACATCACCTTTACCAGCAGTGCCGGTTGTGTATCTGCACCCTTTGCGTTTACGGTGAATGCTTCCCCTAACATCAGCCTAACGAGTGGTGGTGCCGCATTAAACTCAGTTTCATTATGTGCTGCAGCCAGCACCAATTTATTCGGAACGCCTACTGCCAATGCAATCAATCCATGGACTTCGTCGAATGCAAGCGTATTTACCGTAAACGGTTCAGGATTTGTAACCGCCGGAGCATCTGTTGGTACAGCCAATATTACCTATACCAATAGTGTGGGTTGCTCCCGAACCATTCCGGTCAATGTAATCGCGTCACCAACAGTGACCGGTACGCTTTCTGCTTGTGTAAACGGCAATTCAACACTTACCGGAAATGGCACTCCGGCAACCGCCGGAACCTGGTCTAGTAGCAACACATCCATCGCTACTGTGAGTGGAACAGCCATCACTACTTCGGTTGTTGGCGTGAGTGCCGGTACTGCTACCATCACCTATACAACCAATAATGGATGTCAGCGCTCGGTGGTATTCACCGTCAATCCGTTACCCACTCAATTCACGGTTACCGGAGGAGGTTCTTATTGTGCCGGTAGTTCAGGAGTGTCAATAGGATTATCCAACTCCCAGTCCGGAGTCAATTATCAGCTTGTTCGGGTAGGAACGCCTAACGTAAACGTGGGATCACCGATTCCGGGTAATACCTCAGCGCTCAACTTTGGCTTACAGACTGTGGCGGGTACTTATCAGGTAGAGGCAGTTAATACAACAACTAATTGTATCCGAACCATGCTCAACCAGGTTTCGGTGCTCATCAATCCGTTGCCTACCATCACGGGTAATATGTCGGCCTGTGAAGGTAACAGTACTACGTTATTTGGTAACGGTACGGCCGCTGCGGTAAATCCATGGGTATCGTCTGATGTGTCAGTTGCTACGGTGTCATCCCTTGGCTCGGTGAGTGCGTTGACCGTTGGCACAACAACTATTTCGTATACCAATGCAAACGGCTGTAGGAAAGACACCTTGTTTACGGTAACGTCTCCATCAGTAGCCGGTACAGCGAGTGGCAACAACACTGTTTGTTCCGGAACCAACAGCTCCGTCATAACACTCTCCGGTAATACCGGTTCTATTCAGTGGCAACTCTCAACTAATAATGTCAACTGGGTCAATATTGGCGGCGCCACGTCCAGTGCGTATACAGCTACGAATCTTTCAGTGGAGAGTTATTATCGTGCCGTAGTGACTAACGGTACATGCTCTTCTGTCACATCCAACACCGTAACAATCAGCATCAATCCGTTGCCAACTGCATTTTCTGTTACCGGTGGTGGTGCCTATTGCCAGGGTGATGGAGGAGTTTCTATTGGATTAAGTGGATCACAATCCGGTGTGCAGTATCAGCTTTTCCGTGGTGCAACATTATTTGCGACCGCAAACGGAAACGGATCAGCACTGGATTTTGGGCAGTTTACACAAGCTGGTAACTTTACGGTGGTTGCAACGAACTTAGTCACTAACTGTCAGGCCAACATGACAGGCCTCGCTACAGTAACGATTAAGTTAAAACCTGCTGCGACTATTTCACCAGCCGGTCCGGTTAACATTTGTTCTCCTTCAACACAAACCCTAACAGCTACACCCAATATTTCGTCTGCCGATGCAGCTTACCAGTGGTATCTGGATGGTAGTCCGATTACCGGTGCCACGGCAAATACGTACAGTGTGAGTGCCGCTGGAGTGGGTATCTATTCGGTTGTGATTACGAATACCAATCCCGCCAATGGTTGTGTAGGATTAAAAGCGAAGGCCGTGATTGTCAATATCAATAGCAGTCCGACCAATGTCAGTGTTTCACCTTCCTCTGCTGAAGCATGTTCCGGCGCGCCAACCAACTTGACGGCCAGCAATGATCCGGTAGAATTGCTGAATGCTGTTTCGTTGTTAGAGGATTTCAATGGTGCGTCTACGAGCTGGGTGATCGCCAATGGCCCAACATCACCGGCTGCAACGAATTGGGTGGTTTCCAATGCACCATTGAACAATACAACCGGGTTGGCCACCTTCTCCAATTTCGTTACCCAAGATGCAGGTAAATTTATATTGGCTGATGCGGATGCTGGAAACGGCACAGCGACCGTAACTGCCATAACCTCGCCTGTATTCAGTTTGGCCAATTTCACATCGGCTAATCTATCGTTTGAACATGCTTTGCGGAGTTCAGCGACAACCGACAATGCCGTTCAGATTGATATATCCACCGACGGCGGTACAAACTGGGCTTTGTTGAAAGACTACCTGGGTCAGAATGCCGGTACGGTAACCAATAACAACCAGAGCACCGTCAATGATCTGGTGAGTATGAATGCTTACCTGGGGCAGTCTAATCTGCGCATTCGATATCGTTATGAATCCAATCTTGGATTTTACTGGATTGTGGATAATGTAAAAGTATCGGGTACCAGAGAGACACCGGTATCGTATACCTGGTCACCGGCACTTGGTTTGAATTCAACCAGTGGATCAGCCGTCATTTCTACAGTGAATACGTCTACAACGTATACGGTTACGGCTACAGCAGCCACTTGCTCGGCCTCTGCCACATCATCTATTACAATTACACCCAATCCGTCTATTACCACTCAACCTACAACACCGGCGCCGGTATGCTCTGGTGCAGGTACGGTAAGCCTTTCAGTGGCTGCAAGTGGAAATAATCTGGTATATATCTGGCGAAGAAATGGCAGTAATTTGTCCAATAACGCCGTGGTGAGCGGACAAGGAACGGCTACGTTGACGCTAACCAATCCAACGAGTTCCGATGCCGGATCGTATGACGTGCAAGTCAGTGGTGTATGCGGCGTCAATGCCACTTCGTCAGCTGTAACCGTAAGTGTTACTGCAGTTGGTACTTGGCTTGGAATTAGTAATGTTTGGAATGATCCGGCCAACTGGTGTGGAGGTATTCCTACATCAAGTACGAATGTGACCATTCCTGTCAGTGCGAACTACCCGGTTATAACCACACAACTGCCAGTCTGTAACAATTTGACATTGGTTGCAGGCACCTCTCTCACCGTACAAGGTAAATTGGCTATTCATGGAACCATTTCAAATGCCGGTACCTTTATTACTAAAGACGGAACGATTGAAATGGCCGGCAGCACAGCGCAAACTATTCCGGCCGGCGTGTTTCAAAACAACAATCTGCGAAACCTGATCATTGCCAACAGCAGTGTCACGCTGGGCGGAAACCTGAATTTGTTAAACAAGCTTTCGTTCAGTGGTAGTAACCGAACATTCGCCACGGCCGGCTTCCTGACGCTGAAATCATCGGATACACTGACGGCCAGCGTGGGCGATTTGACCAATAACAATACCACCAGTAGCAACCAGATTACAGGTAACGTGACTACCGAACGATTTGTTACTTCTCGTCGTGCCTGGAGATTATTGTCGATGCCAACTCAACACAATTTCCAATCCATCAAACAATCATGGCAAGAAGGGGCAACCGGAAACGCTCAAAATCCGGTGCCTGGTTTTGGTATCCAAATTACCAGCAACCGACCTTCATGGATTGCAGATGGATTTGACACATTCAGTGTGGCCGGGCCCTCAGTGAAATGCTACAATCCTCAAACAAATCTTTGGGATGGCATATTGAATACAACGGGAAATTTTGAAGTAGGCAAGGCGTATATGACCTTCATTCGTGGTAACCGATCAGTTACCCAAATTAATCAGGCGCCAACAACCACTATTCTCAGAGAACGAGGTGGCTTGGTTCAAGGCACCTTCAACATGCCTTCTGTGGGAACAGCCGGTGGTCAGTTTGTTTCGGTCGGAAACCCATTTGCCTCAGCCATTGACTTTAGTAAACTTGGACGAACCAATATCCAAAGCTTGTATTATCTCTGGGATCCGTTACTAGGAACCTTTGGTGGGTACCAAACCTGTTTGGTCGATGCCGGAGGAAACGTATCGAATACACCGGGAGGAGGTAGCTACACTGCCGGCAACTTTACGATCCAGTCGGGACAAGGCTTCTTTATCAGGACCACAGCCGGTGTGGGTGCGTTGAGTTTCCCGGAGAATGCCAAAGCTGATGGCAGCGTATTGGTCACTCGTTCCATCAATTCATCTTCTATAATACGCACCAATCTTTTCCAATTACAAAACGGAACACCTGTTTTGTATGATGGGGTGATGAATCGTTTTGATGATGGGTTTGTATCTGATTTAAACCAGGATGATGCTGAGAAATTAGGAAACTTCAATGAGAATCTGGGCATCCTGCGAGATGGCAAAACGTTGGCCATCGAAAGCCGGCCAATGCCTACCACAACCGATACGATTCATTATCGCCTGGGTCAGGTACGAATGACCAACTATCGGTTTGTATTGCAAACACAAGGCATGGCACATGCGGGCGCTCAAGCTTATCTCGAAGATCTTTTTACACATACGAGTACGCCGGTGGAGATGAACGGGGAGACTACCTATGACTTTACTATCAGCAATAATCCGAGTTCATATGCAACTAGCCGCTTCCGGTTGGTGTTCCGTCCGCTGGCTCCTGTGCCAGTAACCTACACGGATGTGAAGGCGGAAAAAGATGATAAACGAGTGCGTGTAAGCTGGACCGTAGAGCATGAAGTAAACATAGTTCGTTATCAGATAGAGAAATCTACGGATGGAACTTCCTTCACGTCCATCAATCAACAGACAGCTACCGGTTCCCGTGCTTATCTTGGATATGATGAACAGCCCGTAAAAGGAAATAATTACTATCGGGTCAAAGCCATTGGTTCAGACGGATCAGTGATCGTCAGTCGCATCGTTCGGGTTGTTTACGAGGGTGCGCCAATGATTACTGTACAGCCCAATCCGATTCCAACCGATGGTATCATGCAGGTATTCATGACAGATATGCCTACCGGTCGATACAAGGCCGTATTGATTGACGCAACCGGCAGACAAGTATACCGCACGGTCATCAATCACAACGGACTGAATCAGCTGTACCGATTGGCGCCTGACCAAAAAATGGCCCAAGGCATGTATCAACTCATCTTGACCGGACCTGATGGACAGAAAACAACCGTTAAAGTTTTGTATGAATCACATTGATGCGCTACATTTGTGTTTAGGTTAATACGAACCCAACCGACTAGTATGAAATTTTGGACAAGACTCGTGATTTTTGTGGCGATAATGCTGATCATGCAGACCGGTTGGGCCGCTCCGCCTGACCCGGAATGTGACCCGCTTGATCCGGCTTGTCCGATTGACGGTGGCATTGGCTTATTGATAGCAGCCGGGGTGGGGTTGGGAGCCAAGGCATTGTTTCGGAAGAAGTAATCAACGTACAGAACGTACAAATAATTGAGAATGAGGTGCTTTGCACCTCATTTTTTTTATTGAGAGCCCCGCTTTGCCTTTGTTTTTTAATTGGAGATATTGGTTTTTTTTTGGAAATTTGTAGACGGTGTCTGAATCACTGTCGGGTCATCGTCTATACCTTTTCATAATGGATCTTCTTCGTTTAATGCTATCGCTCCAACAGACCCGGTTGATGCTTATTGGAGTCTGTATCGTTTCGTTTATTCAGCTAACATCTTGTAAAACAACCTTTACGGATCGTAACTACTTTCAAAATCTTCCGAGAGATACCGCTATTCGGATGGCGGCGATGACCAATTATGAAACACGTATTCAAAAACGGGATATGCTGTCGATTCAGGTCAGCAGCCTGAACCCGGAACTCGATACCCGGTTTAATGGTGCGGCACCGGACCTTCCGGCCAGTACGGCGAATAACAAACAGCAGGTGGGTTATGTAGTTGATGAGAACGGAAAAATCCGGCTTCATTTTTTAGGAGACGTGCCCGTGGAGGGCATGACCAGGAACGAACTCAAGAACAAGCTCGAGCGAGACCTGCAGGCCTACCTGAAAGAACCAATTATTGGTGTTCACTTTTTAAATCGGAAAGTAACCGTGATGGGGAATGTGTCCCGTCCGCAGGTTATTTATATGAATGAAGAAAAGATCACCCTTTTTGATGCGTTGGCAACCGGTGGTGAATTGAAAGAAAAATCAAGGGTGGAAAACCTGGTACTGGTCCGTGATAGTATGGACTTCAAACTCATTCGCCATCTATCATTGAAAGACCATTCTGTATTTAATTCGCCGTTCTATTACCTCGAGCCCAATGACGTTCTATATGTGCTGGCGGATAAAGAAGAAGAGGGATTGGATGTTAAACGAAGAACGACTCAGACAACCATCTCTCTGATTGCGTCTGTTGTTTCTTTGGCGGTTATTCTGATCAATGCGTTAACCCGTTAATCTGATGCAGTGCTATGAATGAAGATCAATTGTTTAAGGATAAGCCGTCGGATAATATTTTTGCCCAGATTATCCATCGTTATTTGCCATTCTGGCCGATCTATGTGATTCTCACCACGCTGGCCCTGTTCTTAGCGTTCGTATACCTCCGTTCTCAAACAAAAATCTATGTGGCTTCTGCTAAAGTTCTACTCAAGGATCCAAACAAAGGATCCGGTGACGGAAAGTTACTGGAGGCGTTGAATATATTCAGTGAAAAAAAGATTGTGGAGAATGAAATTCTCGTTCTTCGATCGTCATCCCTGATGAAAGAAGTGGTCAAATCACTGGATGTATATGCCGTGGTGTATAATGAAGGAAAAGTGCAGAAGGAACTGTTGTACGGCGATAATGCACCAGTCGTCTTTGTCGCATTGAACAAAGACAGCATCAAGAACGGCGGGAAGCATTTTTTTGAAATGGACTGGAAGCGGGAACGCGTTAAAATTGCAGGCAAATACGTGCCCTTTGGTGGTACAGTAACGTTTAATCAAACGACTTATCGGATAGATGTAAATCCAACCTATAACCGAAATGTCTTGGGTAAAAACTATTTTGTTATTTTTAATACGGTCGAAAGTGCGGCTGGTGCTTTGATAGGTTCATTGAAAGCCAGTCCGCTATCCTATAATTCAACGGTTATCGATGTCAAAATAGAAACACCTGACGGCAAGAAAGGCGCTGATGTGCTGAATCGGTTGTTTGAGGTTTACAATGAGGCTGGTATAGCCGATAAAAATCAGATGGCCTTTCGTACATTGACATTTATCGAAGATCGGCTGAATGCTGTTACTGGTCAATTGGATAGTGTGGAGCGGGGCATTCAGCAGTACAAATCTCAAAACAAGATTACGGATCTAGGTAATCAGGCAAGCATCTATTTCAACAATATCAAAGACCTTGATCGACAGAATTCCAGTTTAGAGATGCAGCTAGAGGTTTTAGGTGATCTACAGCGTTATGTGCAAAACAAGGGGAGAGACCCTGGAACGGTGCCTTCGCTGATGATGATCAATGATCCCACACTTAAGTCCTTACTGGACCAGTTGTATACGGCCGAGTTTGAGCGTGATAAATTGAGAACGACTTCCGGTGATCGGAGTGATCCGGTTTTATTGGCTGAAGAGAAAGTCAGCAAAGTCAAAGATTATATTCAGGAAAATATAAACACCATCCGCAGTGGGTTGTCGATTGAAAAACGGAAAATAGAATCGGCCATTTCATCCAATCAGGGTATGATTTCATCGGTGCCGGAAAAAGAGCGTGGTTTGCTCGAGATCAGCCGTCAACAAGCCATAAAGAATAACATTTACACATACTTACTTCAAAAAAGAGAAGAAACGGCTTTATCATCGGCTTCTACCAGTCCCGACCTACGAGTGCTCGAAAATGGAAATGCCAGTGGAACGCCCATCCGGCCTGTCCCTAAAAACTACTATTGGACCTCGGTTCTCATTGCGTTGTTGGTGTTTATTCTATACGTTCAAATTTTTGAGCAGTTCAGCAACAAGGTGATGTTCAGAAACGAAATTGAAAAACGGACCAACGTATCGGTTCTCGGTGAGATTGTACAAAACAAAGCGGCAACGTCCGTGGTCATTGAAGAAGGCAAGCGAACAGTAATCGCTGAGCAATTTCGGGCACTACGTACCAACCTTGGTTTCATGGGTTTGGGCGATGATAAAAAAGTGGTGCTGGTTACTTCCAGTATCTCTGGAGAAGGAAAGAGTTTCGTGGCAATCAATATGGCAATCTCCATGACGCTTACCGGTAAGCGAGTGGCGCTGATGGAAATGGATTTACGTAAACCCAAATTGAGTAAAAATCTAGGTGTTAAAAAAGATCCTGGTATCTCAAGTTACCTAATGGGTAAGAATGAGTTGGAGGAAATCATCAAACCAACCGCCGACTATGAAGGTCTTTTTCTAGTGACCGCCGGGCCGATTCCACCCAATCCAACCGAGCTGATTGTGAAGCAGGCGTTTGCCGACCTGGTTGAAAAGTTAAGAAATCAATTCGATTATGTGATTATCGATACGGCGCCGATTGGTCCGGTAACTGATGCGCAATTATTATCCGGATTGGTGGACATCACCATTTTTATGGTTCGTCACAACCATACACCTACGGTTTTCCTTCGCATGATCGAAAATTTATACCGGGAGCAGAAATTCAAGAACATGGGTATCATTTTCAATGGTATCAAACCTCGAGGGATCTCCTTGTTTAATTATGGTTTCGGTGGATATGGAAATGGGTATGGTTACGGCTACGGTTACGGTTATGGCTACGGCTACGGCTACGCTTATGGTAAAACCTACTCGAGTTATTACGTAAAAGATCAAAATACACCCGGCTTCAAAAGCTTCCTGGATATCTTCAGTTCCATTTTCAGTTTATTCAGGAAGAAGAACGATCCGGAGGCATAACCAGACGTTGGGAAACTGCCATTATCGTCTTCCGTTACAATTAGCTTGTGACTGAGGACTAGCGAAGCTTTGTCTCATATGAACACAAATCAGCATTGGCATGTGGTTTACACGCTTCCCCGCTGGGAAAAAAAAGTGGCCACGCTGTTGGCCTCAAAGGGTATTGAGCATTATTGTCCACTGAACCGGGTGCAGAAACAATGGAGCGACCGAAAAAAAATTGTGTTGGAGCCCTTGTTCAAAGGGTATGTATTTGTAAGAACAGATGAGGGGAGTAAATGGGATCTAAAAAAAATAGATGGCATCATCAATTATGTGTATTGGC
>CAZZJF010000009.1:0-28546 GCA_964654325.1 uncultured Ferruginibacter sp. | reverse complement strand
CATATTCTATCTTTACGTTTTCTCACACTATCCACCTCATCCTATTAATGCCGAATTTTCACCCCATTTACAGCCGTAAATGAATATAAAGGCATGGTTATGAACAAGTTAATTTTATCTCTCGTATTCATATTTATTGGTTTTTCACCAATCTGCGTCGCTCAAAGTACAACCTGTTTTGCTGATGATTTCACAACCGCCAATCCAAATTGGGTATTTTCCAGTGGGGCTGCTCAGGGTGCTTACAACAATCCAACTACGGGTTGTTCATCTGATTCCGGTATTGTCACACCCGGTGTAGGTGGAAACAACCCTGCCTCTATTGTTACTCCTTCATTGGTGTCAAATGGACAATTAAGCATGTCTTTATCATTTGATATTTTCCGATTTAATTCAAATCTGAACTGCAATACTTGGTCTAATTTTTCATGCCCAACATCCATGGATATCTCTTTTGTACTGGGTACCTCTGTGATTCCTGCGATTACCGATTTATTGCTTCCGCCCAACGGACCAGGTAATAGCCCGCGTGTGAGTACGATTGTTGCGGTTCCGCCATCTATTACGGCCGGAACATCCTATAAAATGCGTTTTGACTTTAAGCGCAAAAGTGGCGTTGGTTCGTGTATTCAGCAGAATACCAAGTATGTGATGGATAATTTTTCGATATGTCAGAATCAAGTATCCGGAACCATCGATGCCATCAATGATACGTATTGTGATCAGACAAACGGATCGCTGGTTGTCAATGGAAATGTGGCATCCAATGATCTTTCGTTTGCCGGAGCCAATGTCATTTATTCCGTTGCAAGCGCACCCATTGCCAATGGGTCAACCATACCCGGTGGTGCTACATTGGCACTAAATACCGACGGCTCCTTTACGTTAACAAGAACCGATTTACTTCGTTCAGTATTTACCTTTACCTACCACATGACTGAAACAATTACCGGACAGTCTGATCTTGCGCAAGTAGTGGTTTGTTTTTCAGAGGGAGGGCCCGTGCCGGTTCAACTGAGTTCGTTCACAGCTTCCCGCACCGATGCTGTTGTTTCATTAGCTTGGAAAACAGCGCATGAAAGTGATTTAACCCAGTTTGTTGTAGAACGAAATACTGGTAACGGGTACTCGATGATTGGAACTGTGAAGCCCATGAATGTCGTGAATGGATCGGTCTATGCATATACCGACAAACAACCATCCCGACTGGCTGCATCCTATCGGTTACGAATAGTTGAACAAGACGGTCGATTTGGATTCAGTCCGGTGAGAAGCATTGCCGCATTGCCCGAAACGGTTCTTGTATATCCCAATCCAAGTAACGGAAACGCACAGGTGTTCATCGATGCTGTATCCACCCATATCATTGATGTTACGGTATTCAACCAATTGGGTGCCCGTGTTCGTCATTTTGCAGGTTTCAGAAATAATACACTATTCCTTAAAGGACTTGAATCCGGCAATTACCTGATTCGTGTGCATAACCGCAGTACCGGAAAAACCACGGTGGAAAAGCTTACGGTTTTATAAGCATTCCAACCCATTTACCGGCCGCCCGATATCGGGCGGTTTTTTTTATGCCGGATTTCGTTCGAGCAACACAACACATTCGATATGGTGTGTGTGGGGGAACATATCCACCGCTCGTGCTTTTACTACATGGTATTTTTCACCGAGCAGCTGTAGGTCACGGGCTTGCGTGGCGGTATTGCAACTGACATAAACAATGCGCGGCGCCTCGATCTCCAGCAGCTTACGAATCAGGGTTTCGTGCATGCCGGCCCGAGGCGGATCGGTGATGATCAGATCCGGCTTTCCATGTGTTTCGAAAAAGGAATCGGTACAGATCTTGATCACATCACCCGAAAAAAACTGCGCATGTTCAATCCGGTTGTTCACCGCGTTTTTCGTTGCATCCACAATAGCATCTTCCACCACCTCTACACCAATCACTTTTTTGGCCCGGTCGCTTACGAATAAACCGATACTGCCCGTACCACAATAGAGGTCGTACACAATTTCTTCACCGGTCAGCTGGCAAAAATCACGGGTAATGGAATATAATGTTTCCGCTTGGCGACTGTTGGTTTGAAAAAATGATTTTGGACTAATGATGAATGTGAGGGTACCCAATTTTTCGGTGATAAATCCCGGTCCGTGAAATACGATGGGGTCCAGGTCGTAGATACTGTCGTTCCATTTCGGATTGATGGTAAATAACAACGTGGTGATGGCCGGCACGTCTGCAAGAAGATAGGCACAGAGCGCCTTTTGTAAAGAGAGGTCTTCATAGTGAATACAGATATTCACCATCCATTCGCCGAGTGAGCTGTTTCGGATGATTACATTTCGCAGCCATCCCGTATGGGCCTTGATGTCGTAATAGGGAATTTGGTGTTCGGTAGCAAATTGCCTTACGGACAGCCGTATCCGGTCGTTGATTGGATCCATTAGATGACATTCGGTGATGTCAATAGCCTTATCAAAAATCCGTGGTGCGTGAAACCCGAGTGCATTTTCATTGGTGATTGGTTGATTCGTACGAATCTCCTCTTCGGTACGGTAGCGTCGGTTACAGGCCGTGAATTCAAGTTTGTTCCGGTAGTGTTTGATGGGGTTGGCCCCAGCAATAGGCAGCCATTCGGGGACCTGTATTTTACCAATTCGTTCGAGATTATCAGCCGCTTCCTGTTGTTTATAAGCCAGTTGTTTTTCATAGGGTAGCATCTGCCATTTGCACCCGCCGCAGGTACCGAAGTGTGCACAAAAGGGCTGAACGCGATCGGGCGCCGGTTCCAGCAGGTTGAGAACCCGTCCTTCGGCCCAATCTTTTTTATTCTTGAACAGCAACACATCCACCCGGTCGCCGGGAATACCGCCACTGACAAAAATCACTTTCCCATCCTGCCGAAACAGGGCTTTTCCCTCGGCTGCATAATCGGTTAGCAGCACGTTTTCCAGTACGAGGGGCTTTTTTCGTTTTTTCACCGGTCAAAAGTACACGCTTTGAGCCGGAGAACAGTTTGTTAATGATTCGTAATTTTATAGGCGCATTTCGACGAAACATCATTTTGACCATTGATTTTGATACATTTGAATCCCTAACAATCCGCCATGAAGCGTTTTTTACTTTTTTACGGTTTTTTGTTTTTAACCACGCTGTCTTTTTCTCAAAAAGGTGATAATCAGGAAAAGACGTCCAAGCCAAAAATAACGTCCAATGCGTTCAATCCGAATCAGTTGCCGGACATCGACAGCGGCTTTCGGGTGACGGCCCGCCTGAAGGGCTATACCGGCGGCGTGGCCTATCTCTGTTATCATTTTGGGAAAAACCTCAATATCGCGGACTCCTCGGTCATGGGCGAAAACGAGGTGGTCGTGTTTGATGGCGGAAAGCCATTGCCCGGCGGCATTTATTCGATTGTATTTCCTGGTAAGCGATACTTGTTTGATTTTTTTATCAACAAAAGTCAGGTGATCAACATCGTGGCTGATAGTTCGGATCTTTCCAATGTGCAAGTGGTCGGCGAACCAGAGAACCAACTGTTTCAGGAGTACCAGCGGTTTGTCTCCGTCAAAGGCACCATTCTCAGTCAGGAGCGAACCGCCTATTCACTATCCACCAACCGCGAAGACTCACTGCGTCATCAGGCGAATTTTGATAAGGCCAACAAAGAATTGATTGCTTATCGGAATGAAATCATTGAAAATCAACCAAACTCGATGATGGCGATGATGCTCAAAACCATGTATGAACCCGAGATACTGATCAAAAACCCGAAAACAAGGCAGGATACCATCGATAATTACCAGTATTACCGAAAACATTACTGGGATGGCGTTACGTTTATGGATGAACGCGTAATCCGAACCCCGTTTTTTATACCCAAATTCGAACGCTATTACCGTGATGTGCTGCCACAGGTACCCGATACCCTCATCCAAGACATCGATTATCGACTCTTGTTTGCCCGAAACAATAATGAGGTCTTCAAGTTCATGCTGAACTGGTTTACGGACGAGTACCTCAATCCAAAAATCATGGGACACGATGCGATTTACGTGCATCTTTTTGAAAAATACCACAGCAAAGGCCTTTCTCCCTGGCTGAATGAGAAGCAAATGAAAACCGTTACCGACCGCGCTTATATGGTTATGAGTAATCTGATCGGCGCACCGGCTCCGCCCCTGGATATGCTCAACACCGACGGTAAAATGCGACCACTGCTGGATGAAAAAGCATCTTATATCCTCGTCGTTTTCTGGGATCCAACCTGCGGCCATTGTAAAGAGGAAATCCCGCGCATTGATTCTATTTACCGCGCCAGCTGGAAACGCCGGGGCGTAAAGATCTACTCGGTACTTTCCGACAACACCAAAGAAAATGAGTGGCGGAAATATCTCATTGAACACAATCTGAAAGACTGGATCAATGTGTATGAAACCAAGGCGATGGAAGACCAGGTCAATCTGGAAAAGCGACCAAGCTTCCGTCAACTGTATGATGTGATTCAAACTCCGACCATCATGTTGTTGGACAAGGATAAAAAAATCATTGGAAAAAAACTGGGGATCACACAAATCAATGAACTGCTGGAAACCCGCTGGCGAAAAGAACAGTAGACACCTGGCTCACTTGAATCTTCCTTACCTAAACGCACCGTGTTATGAAATCGTATTCGCTTCTTGCTTTTTGTATTCTATTGACGCATGCGCTTAGCGCGCAAACCCTGATCACCGTGGGTAAGCAGGCCATTGGTAAAGATGAATTCCTGCGGGCATTCAATAAAAACAGGAATACGGAAGCCGACCGAGGTCAGTCTGTGCGCGACTATGTGGAGCTGTATGCCAATTTCAAACTCAAAGTGCTGGAGGCGCGTTCGATGGGGTTAGACACCACCGAACAACTCAGGGCTGATCTGGATAATTTTCGTCGGCAGGTTGAAGAAAATTACCTGTATGATGCCACTGCGTTTGAGCAACTGTTGAAACAGGCCGCCGAAAGAAGTCAGCAGGATCTGCACCTGATCCGATATACTATACCGGTAGAAGATGGGTTATCTCCTTCGGATACCATTTCCCGTTATCAATCAATAAAACAGGTGTATGAATCGCTGACTCGTGCCGGTGCACAACCGCTTGTTGAACTGCCTGCCGGTATTCGGAAAACCGACATGGGCTTTATAACCGTGTTCTCATTGCCGTATGTGTATGAAAACATAGCATATGGGCTGCATGAAGGAGCTGTTTCCGCGCCCTATCGCGCACCCAAAGCCTGGCATGTTTTTCAGCTGGTATCCAAAAGGCCCTCTGCCGGGAAATGGAAAGTCGCTCAACTGCTTTTCAGTGCACCGGCTGATGCCGACGAAAAAACAAAACAACGTGCCGCCTCACTGGCCGACTCCGTATATGGCTTGCTGATGAATGGAGCCGATTTTTCGACCTTAGTCAAAACATATAGTGATGATAAGCTGACCTATCTCAATGGCGGCGAATTGCCCGAGTTCGGTACTGGAAAATACGATCCGGCTTTTGAACAACCGGTTATGGCCATTGCTAACGACGGCGCGTACTCGAAACCGTTCAAAACGGCATTTGGTTGGCATATTGTCCGCCGGGTATCTGTTACGCCCACACCGGCTTCTCCATCCGACGAGGGATTGCGATTTGATTTAAAACAAAAGCTGTTACAAGACAATCGCCTGCTGCCGGCCAGGGAGCGTTTTGCCAATGACGTGATTGCCCGTATCGGACTCAAGCCGGCTGCTTCATCGGCTCGTGCCGCCTGCATCCGCACAGGTGATTCAATCCTCAACGACCCTGCCTCAGTGAACCTGATCGATCATCCGCTCAACAACACGAAGGTGTTGACTTTCAAAAAAGGAGTGATCAAGGGCGACGAGTGGATCCGGTTTGTGAGTGATATCCGGGCCAACCCGGAATCCTATAAAAACGAATCGGCAACGGAATTATGGGATCAGTTTACGCGTCGCACAGCGATGGCGTATTATCGCCGTCATCTCGAAACATTTAATGCTGAGTTTGCTGCCCAGTTGCAGGAGTTTATTGAAGGCAATATGTTGTTCGATATTATGGAACGTACAATCTGGTCGGTGGCTGCATCCGACACAGCTGCATTGCGCGCGTATTATACCGCTCATCGTGAACAATATCGTTGGGATGCCAGCGCCGATGTGATCTTGATGAATGCAATTTCCGAATCGGCGGCGAAGGACGCGATCAATGCTATGCAATCCGGGAGACACTGGATGTCCATCATCGAACAAAAACAAGGAGAGATTCAAGGCGACAGCAGCCGGTTTGAATTAACACAAATCGTGGAAACGCCCGGTGCCAAGCCCGGTGATTTTTCAGCCATTCAAAAAAATGTCGATGGTACTGCCAGTTTTGTGCAGTATATCCGTTTTTATCCGAAAGGGGATATTCGCGGCTTTGACGATGCGCGCGGACTGGTCATCAATGATTATCAGGGTGAGCTTGAAAAAAAATGGGTAGCCACTCTCCGGAAAAAATATCCGGTCAAGGTGCAGGAATCAGTACTTCAATCCATCCTGCGACCGTAATCCGGCTAGGTCGATTATCCGATCGGATGCCTTTTTCTTCGGCATCACCTATGGGATTGTTGCTATACCCACTACGTAAGAACACCTATTTTCCTTATTTACCAGGGGTTTGATGTCGATGTGCCGCACGATTAACGCTAACTATGTGTTAACAAATCGTGACAACCTTGTTCAACGGCCATCATATCGACCTTTCCATGCTTCGCAAGCATTCATTCAACCTGCGTTGGGCAGAGGTGGAAGCAGGTGTCATTCCATTGACTGCGGCGGATCCTGATTTTCCCGTTGCGATGGCTATTCGCGAGGCTGTTTCGTCGTTTGCGATGAACGGCCATTTTCACTACGGCCCTGCAAAAGGGATGCTGGCTTTTCGTGAAGCCGTTTCTAATTACTTCCATTACGAGCGGTCGGTAACTGTTTCTCCGGCACATATTTTGCCAACAGACAGCGCCGCATCAGCTATTCATCTTATTTGTAAATCGTTTTTGACAACGGGTGATGAAGCCATTGTGTTTGATCCGGTTGATTTTTTATTCGCGTACAGTGTTGAAGCCGCGGGGGCGATTCCGGTTCGGATGCCCTTACCCGGCCATGCCCCAATTGACATTGAGCTACTCGAATCTCGCATTACCGATCGTACGCGGATGATTTGTTTATGCAATCCGATGAATCCAACCGGCAAGGTCTTTACCCGCGAGGAGCTGACACAATTGGGTGAATTGGCTATTCGGCATGACCTTCTCATTCTTTCCGATGAAATCTGGAGTGATATTGTATATGAACCGCATTGCTTTGTGAGCATGGCCTCTATTTCGAATGACATAGCAAACCGAACCATTACGGTAACTGGTTTCAGTAAATCATACGGATTGGCCGGATTACGCATTGGCGCACTGGGTACAGCATCGGCCTCGTTGTTCAATACCATTGAAACGGCCTCCGCCTATGCATTTACCGTGCAAGGAGTCGATATACTGGCACAGGTGGCTGCAACGGCTGCGTTGACACAATGTAAATCCTGGTTGCAGGAGTTTGTACAGCATCTTCACCAGGTACGTGATTTGGCTGTGCATCGGATTAATCAAATCGAGGGCTTTTCCTGTGTAGCACCACAAGGGACGTACCTCGCCTGGGTTGATATTCGGAAAACGGGACTCACCGCCGAACAGGTTCAGCAACAATTGCTCGAACAGGCACGGGTTTCTGTTGTACCGGGATCAGCACGTTGGTTTGGACCCTGCGCTGCCGGACATATCCGTATCAGTTTTGCCACCACCGAATCCCTCTTGAACGAAGCATTCGCTCGCATCGAACATACCATCATTCCCGCTGGAAATCGCTAACTATCCTATATTATTTTATGAAAAACTCCAATCAATCATCACCTAAAATCGTCGTCATTGGCGGAGGTATCGCCGGACTGGCTTTTGCTATACACATGCAGCAAAAAGGGTTCTCGGTCGTACTGAACGAACGAGGTGATCAAATTCCCGAAGGAACAAATGCTTTTTTGATGCACGATGAAGGCATGCAGGCCCTGCGCGCCTTGTTGGGACATGAAGCCACCTTGCCCGGGCATGCCATTCATACAATCAGTATGCGTGATCAATCCGGACGGGTAATCAACGAAACAACTACCAATCCCTGGCAATGCATCCGCAGAAAATCACTGGTCCAATTCTTGATGAACCATGTGAGTGAGGCGATGATTCAGTATAACCGAACCTTTTCCCATTTCCTGTACGAGGGCGATGTGGCTGTTGCCGCTGTATTTCAGAATGGAGAGGTTGAATTTGGTGATCTTTTTGTGGGAGCGGATGGCTGTCATTCGGCCGTTCGAAAAGCCTTGTTTGGAGAGACTGCATTTACAGAGACAGCCGTGCTTGAAATATTAGGAACGGTTGAAGATCCTGCATTGATCAGCCGCAAGAAAGGCTTGTTTACTAAATACCAGCACACTGAAAAAGGCCTTTCTTTTGGTTGTATTCCGGTTTCGGATACGGAAGCGGTTTGGTTTCATCAATTAGATGCCCGCTTGTTGCCCCATGCGTTGAATACACCGCAAGCACTGGAAACATTTACCAAAGAGATGTTGTCTGAATTTCCTGAAGAGGTGCAGTCCATTTTGAATAAAACCGATTTTACCAAGGCCTATTTGTGGAAGACCCGTGATTTTGATCCGCTTGACCGGTTTCATGAGTCCAACGTGGTTCTCATTGGTGATGCGGCACATGTAGCCCTGCCATTTACCAGTGCGGGTACGACCAATGCGCTGATTGATGCGCATACGCTTTCGGTTTGCCTGGAGCGCGAAGAGTCATTGGATGCTGCTTTTAATGCCTTTTATCAGTTACGCATAAACGCAGTAGTCGAACACGTACAGTTTGGCCGAAACCTGAAAGAGCAGTTTTTGAATCCGGCTGGTCGTACCGAAACCATTGCGATTCCGCTGATTACTGAAAACGAAAAAAATAAAAATACCAAACCCGTTTTACCGGAACTGCTTTATTTCACTGATCCAATTTGCTCAACCTGTTGGGTGATGCAAACGTCGTTGAATACATTGTTTGATCAATTGGCGGAGCATGTCACCTTGCGCTATGTGATGGGTGGATTACTGCCGCATTGGCAAGGATTCAACCGGGGTGGCATCCGAACACCGCAAGACGTATACAATCATTGGATAGCGGTTTCGAAAACCACTGGTATTCCAATCAATCCGGCTGTGTGGAAGAATGATCCGATTCAATCGTCTTTACCTGCTTCCATAGCGTTTAAAGCGGCTCAACGACAGGGAGAAAAAGAGGCTTCGGTTTTTCTCAACGGATTGCTCCGACGCGTGTTTATAGAAGGCAAAAACATTGAGCGATCGGCGCATATACTGGAAGCGGCAGAGGAGGCCCGCTTGCATATACCCCAGTTCATGCATGATCTTCGTCGAGACGCCATCTGGCTGTTACAGCAAGATCTGGCAACGACCCATCGATATAGGATCCAATCATTACCCGGTTTTGTGTTGCAGATAGGCCAACTTCATCATCAGCTTTTCCCGATTGATCAACCGGTCGAGAAGCTTTTGGCTCAAATACATTCGTTGCTTGATGAATCAAACGAGTATACCTACAGGCAGCCAGACCGAAAGTCACTGTTTGCAGAGGCAATGGCCGCATGATCTTCGGTTTAGGCATTCCTTATTCCCGTATAAACAGATAGCCTCCTTTTGTAGCACCCCATACCTGCTTATCCGAAGCATCGAATCCCTGATCCCAGGATTCCAGATAATCGATACCAAGCCGAATGATGGAGGTGGCATAGCGGGCACCTCGCAGTTCTGAGAGACATGCTTTCCCTTCGGTACCACCTTCGTATCCCTGATTTACTTTTTTCAAAAAGACGGTGCATCCCTCTTTTTTGTCTAATTGGTCGTATGTCAATGCGGCTGCTTTCGATGGATCTTTTTGTAATCCAACCACGTCGCTGGCGTTTCGGATGGTGTAAATTTCGCTGGTAAATGTGGTGGCCTGCGGATGATTGAGTTTATATACTCGTTGCCGGTAAGGTTTCTCTTTTTTATCAGCTAGCGCCTGCTCAACATATAGCCAAATGCCATCCGTTCGATTGATCCAAATAGGCGTCATACTGAGGGAAATAGCCAAGTAAGTTGAATCGGCTGCCGCTTGTCGTTTGCTTGAGAATTCGCCTGTCAGCCGGTTAGCAAACTTGATTAATTCGGTGTCGCGTTCAATCGTACTTGGATAAATACCCCGAGTGCAGCCAAGTACAGTTATCAGTATGCATGCAATGAAAAGTCCGATTGCTGGTTTTGCCATTAGTGATTTATTTTTTATAATATTTAGAATCCACTCATTAGTTTGATCTCATTTCTGTAGAGAAGGATTCGTCCGTCGTTTTCGAGGTGTTTCAACAAGCGTGAAATAACAACGCGGTTGGTGGCCAACTCGTCGGCGATTTGATGATGTGAGGCTTTGATAACACTTGACCCGGATATATTTTTCTTTTCACGTAGGTAACTGTCCAGTCGCTCGTCCATTTTATGGAAAGCAGTACTTTCAATTGAGTGGAGCAATTGATCACATTGCTCTCGTTGAATGTCTGGTAACTCCCAAATTGGTCAATCTCCCGAAGCAGGGATGTTTCCAAAAAAGGGTCCAAGTGGGAGAGATCGGCCATTTTTATATGAAGATAACGAAGGAATCGGTTTTAATTAATAGGGGAGCTTATCACGGAGGACACCATAGGTTAAGGTACCCAGCAATGCGCTCAGAAACAGAACGATCATAACTGTAGCGCCACTGCCAATCAGTGCAAAAATGGGTCCGGGACAGGAACCGGTGATGGCCCAGCCAAATCCAAAAATCAAGCCGCCGTAAATGGTGCCTTTATTAAAGGATTTTGGTGTGATCGTGATGGGTTCTCCGTACAGGGTTTTGATATTGAACCGGCGGATCAGCCAAACCGACACCATACCCACGGCCACCGCGGAGCCGATGATTCCGAACATGTGAAAGGACTGCAGGCGAAACATTTCCTGAATCCGGTACCAGCTGATGATTTCAGCTTTTACAAACAAAATACCAAAAAGCAGTCCGGCCACCAGGTATTTGAGTTGATGATACCAGGGGTGCGCCAGTTTACTTTCATTGGTACAAATGGTATCCTGTGTGCGGTTATCGGTTGAAGAGTTCGTCATAAACAACGTATTTAAATTACAATGCCAGTAAATAAGGGAGAATCCAGTTAGCCATGATAAAACCGCCAAGCATGAAACTGATAGTGGCCACCAACGAAGGCCATTGCAGGGAGGAAAGACCCATGATGGCATGGCCGCTGGTACAGCCGCCGGCATAGCGTGTGCCAAATCCTACCAGGAATCCACCCAATACAAGAAAAACCCAGCCTCGGATGGTGGTCAGTGACTGCCAGTTGAAGAGCTGTTCGGGGATCAAGCCTCTGTATTCGGTAAGGCCGTACTGACTGAGTTCTTGCTGAAGGCGAGGATCAACTTGAATAACCGCATCCGGCTGACTCAAAAACAGCGTAGCTATCCAGGCGCCAACTGCAACGCCGGCAACAAAAAATAAGTTCCACGCTTCTTTCTTCCAATCGTATTGAAAGAAGGTTACTTTTTTTACCGGCAGACAGGATGCACAGATATGCCGTAGCGAGGAGCTGATTCCAAATGATTTGTTACCGAGAATGAGTAATAGCGGTACGGTTAATCCAATGAGTGGTCCGGCCACGTACCAGGGCCAAGGTTCAAGCAATAGATTCCAGCATGACATAGAATGGGTTTTGAAAAAGGCAAGCGAATAATCAGGCATATTGTTCTAGAACAGCGATCAACGTTTGTGGCGGCACGACACCACTTTGTCGCCACAGAATCTTGCCGTTTTTGAATAGGATCAGGGTGGGAACCCCTTGAATATCGAATTGACGAGCTGCGGACGGATTTTGATCAACGTCTACTTTAATAATGGTGGCCTTGTCTCCGATACGGTCTTTAACCGACTTCAGAATCGGTGTCATTTGTTTACAAGGGCCACACCAGGTTGCATGGAAATCAACCAACACCGGCTTCTGGTCTTGTATGGTTTGTTGGAAGGTCATTTAAAAAAGGTACGGTTGGTTTTTGAAAGAATGGATTCAGTGTATTAGAAATTGGTCTTGGATTGGCAAACAAAATCGGTACGGGGTACGGTTGTTTTAGCAATAGCATTATATCCGCCGGCTATTTCAGTAAAGTTTCGGTATCCCCTGGCCTGCAGTATAGACGCAGCAATCATGGATCGGTAACCGCCCGCACAGTGTATATAGAAATGCTCATCAGGATTGAGCTCTTTGATCCAGTCGTTGATGCTGGTCAATGGACGGCAATAGGCATCGGTCACATGTTCAGCGCTGTATTCACTGTCTTTGCGGATGTCAATGACTTTATCTTTCTCCGCCTCAAATTCCTGTGCAAACTGGTCGGCAGTGATGCGGTCAACGGTATCGGCTTCCTTACCGGCCTCCAGCCAGGCAGCGAAACCGCCCTGCAGGTATCCGATTACGTTATCAAAACCCACACGACTCAACCGCGTAATGGCTTCCTCTACTTTGCCTTCATCGCAAATCAACAGCAGTGGTTGTTTGACATCCACGATCATAGCGCCAACCCAGGGGGCAAAATCACCGGCTAACCCGATGTTGACAGAGCCCGGGATGAAACCCTTGTAAAAGTCGGCACTATTGCGTGTGTCTAATATCAGTGCTTCGGTATTTTCGGCCGCACCTTCAAATGCATCCGGTGATAGGGCCTGCATGCCATTTTTCAGCACGGATTCAAAGGCATTGTAGCCGGTTTTATTCAGGGCCACATTCATTCCGAAGTATCCCGGAGGTGGCAACAAGCCGTCTGTAACGGCTTTAATAAAATGGTCCCGATCAGGCTGATTCAACGCATAGTTCATCCGCTTTTGGTTACCCAGCGTATCAACGGTTTCTTTCATCATGTTTTTGCCACAGGCCGAACCAGCGCCATGCGCAGGATATACAATGACGTCATCTGCCAGCGGAATGATTTTAGTGATCAGGCTATCGTATAACATACCGGCCAAATCCTCTTGCGTCATGTTCGCAGCTTTTTGGGCCAGATCGGGTCGGCCAACATCGCCCAGGAACAGGGTATCTCCGCTAAAAATACAGTGGTCTTTTCCGTTTTCGTCGATGAGCAGATACGTGGTACTCTCCATGGTATGACCGGGGGTGTGAATAGCCTTGATCTGTATTTTGCCTATGTTGAATAGTTGTCCGTCCTCGGCAATAGTACAGTCGAAGGCGGGTTGGGCTGTCGGACCGTATACGATTGGTGCTCCGGTAGCTCGACTCAGGTCTAAATGGCCGCTGACGAAATCGGCATGGAAATGCGTTTCGAAAATGTATTGGAGGGTTGCGTTATCTTTTTTTAGTTTATCCAGATAAGGTTTTGTTTCCCGTAATGGATCGATGATTGCGGCTTGACCATCCGAAACAATGTAGTAGGCGCCTTGTGCCAGACAACCGGTATAAATTTGTTCGATTTGCATAGTGGTGATGTTCAGCTGCAAATATCCTCATTATCGGATAATACCGAACGTAACTTTTGTTTCAATTCCGGCAGAATGATCAAAACGGTTTGAATACAAACAGGGCAAAACCAGTCATGCCGGTGATCAGGCTGATCCATTCGATCGTACCGGGCTTTTCACGGAAGACGCGCAAACTGAGCACATAACCAATGGGCATCATCGACAGTTGCAGGATCGAGAGCGTAGAAAGCGGGATGTGCTTAAAGGCAGTATTGTTAAAATAAGAGGCCAGGCAAATGAGTATGGCCACGCCGACCAGGGTTGGGAAATGCAGTGAACGAGCGGTGGTGTTTCGAAGGGTGGTCGGAGAACAAAAGACAATCAGCGTACTGACTAATAATATAGTTCCTTCCATGATGGAAATAGTCCAAACCACTTCCATGTTTTTCAAAAAATAAGCCATCAGGCTATAACCGGATACCCAACAGGCGCTGCAGCACAATACCCAAACAGCCCCTTTCTGCAATCGGGTTGAAAACAGTTGATATACACATCCGGCACTCATCAGCAAAAACGCCAGCCAATCGTTCATGCGCAGAGACTCGTTGAACAGATAATAACCCATCAGCTGTTGAAAAACCACACCAATGATACTCAGTGAACCTACATTTGAGAAGGCGGTGCTGTGCACTGCTTTCAGGTAAAAAAAGAGACCGCCCAAACAAAGTAAACTGCAGCCCGCAATAGCCAGCAGTTGTTCAACACGAGGAAAATTGCCCACTCCGTATAAACAGAGGATGAACAGCGTGGCGATGCTGAATGTAAATATGGATCGGATGCTGAGGTAGTGCCAAAGGTTTCGGTTCTCGGAACCCTTTTTTTGCCAAACATCGGCCAGCCAAAAAAACAGGGAAGCAGCATAGAAGCTTAGATAAATCGTTTTCATCGTACGCGCTGGCACTTTTTTAGTTTTTGGGCTAGTTGCATTGAGCTGGTGGAAAAGGAGAGAGGATTGTGTTGGATATAGGTTTTGATATCGTGCAGGTTTCCGTGTTTTTTCCTGGTGAGTAAGGTAAGGTTCAATGCTGCATTAAATAGGCTGTCCATTTCAAACCCAACCTGTTGTTGGATAGCTAAAAAGGCGGTTGATAGATCCGCTATGCGTTCGGGCGGCATCAAATTACCGGCATCTGATAACTGACTGATAAAGATGATGGCTTCATCCGCTTTGCCGTTTTTTAGTTGAGTCAATCCGTAATCGAACAGCTGCGTCGCCTGCTGTTCGTCACCCATCAAATGGTAGTATTCAAACATTGTCATGATCCAACGTGCGGCCGGAAAAATTTGTTTTAATTCAATCCATTTATCGATGGTTTTTGTTTTGATGGATGTTAGCTGTTGGCCACGACGTATGTACGCACTTTTTTTATTGGTCAACCGTTCATGCCGAAAGGCAAGGCATTGGGCAAAGACCCATCGGGCTTCGGTTGGTTTGGTGTTTTTGGCCAATGCTATCATACTTGTACCAAAATAACCATGCAGAAAATCGATATCAACAAAGGTCTCAAAAAACAATTCAACATAAATCGTGTTGCCCGTCAAATAACGGATCATTTTGGTGCTGGGTTGTTTTTTTCGCAGGGCATGCAACATGGAAAAACCAATCCCTCGGTATAAATCAATGGAGACGGCATGCCGGTTTATATAGTCGCCGAGGGCATCCAAAAACCGGATGTCTTCAGAGAGAATAGCCGTTATCAAGTACTGTAGTACAAAAGGACCCTCCGGTTCGGCATGCAACTGATCCAGTCGACAATGATTTTTAAACCGAAACAGGGAAACATATTGTTCGTACGATTGATAGCCCGCGCAAATGGCAAGACTGTTCAGTGTGTTGGCGTAGTGTTTACGGGCATCTTTACGCCAGCCAATCAAACGCTCAATGGTGTTCGACGACACATGAACTCCATAATTTGTCTTTAAAACCGATGCCAATTTTTTGAAGCCTCCTGAATCAACAGCGGGAATGCCGTGCTTGCGTAATAGGATATACAATAAATTACTATGTAGGCACGAAGCGTGCCACTGCGTGTCAATTTACATATAAAATTTACCTTATCCAATAAACGGCTCTAATAATATGAACGAACATTTTTTGAAAATAAAAAAACCACCTCCAAAGGTGGTTTCCCAAAAAGAAAAAAGGGGTTAAATCCGGCTCAGCACCTGTTGCAATTCGGAAATATAATTGATGTTCGAATCCTGATAGGGCAACATGAAGGTGCGGTATTGGTCATGTCCTCCGAAGAAACCACGTTTATCGGCTTCCAGTAAAACCTGAACGCCTTCCGGCTTTGCAATGAAGGTTACCTCCAGTTCTTTGATACGTGGGAACTGGCTTCCATATCCGTAAAACTCAATTTCCTGATAAAACGGGTTGTTGCTTCCGGCGATTCGTCCATACTCAACATCAGATTTCTGAAATTTGAATCCGAGATGTAACAGGGCATTTAGTAGATTAACCATATTGGGTAATGGTTGGATCTCCAGCAGGTCGCGATCGGCCTTATCGAGGGCGCTATCAATATCCAGGTCTGTTTTCACGTACAACTTGATATTACCCAGTTTGTACCCTCCGAGAACAGTGATCGGTACGTCCAATGGAACGGTGAATGTGAATGGAAACTGCATTGATTGTCCGCTTGCGATATTGAACCGACCGGTCACCATGTGTTTGGTGATGGCCATTGGTTGATAGATGGTAGTATCATCCATTTTTCGTTTTACATCGACCATCAATGAAACGGAAATATGTTCGATAACCTGATCGACATTACCGCCTTGTACATGCACGACTCCCGATACCGTACCTCCCGGGGTGCTGACCATGCCATTTAAAACCGTATCAACTTTAGCGGATCCGATACCCACCGAAGCCATCATTTTCTTGAAAAAACTCATAGTGTATGATTTTTTAGTTTGTCAAAAATAGTGAAAAAGTGATTGAGGCTTATGTAAATACAGGGCAACCAATGAAAAAGCCCGGCTTACTCGGAGAACCGATGAGGCCAGGCCCGTTAACCCCTCAACAGGTTTTTTATTCAAAAAACATATTTACGGTATTGACTTGCTCTTGAATACTTTTTTCAATTTCTGACTCGAGGGTTGGTTGCTGCTCAGTCCCTTTTTTCTTTTTCTCCGCTTCGATGAACTGTTCTCGTTTCTTGGACAACGAATCGATTTCCTGTTGAATGGCTGCGCGCTCGCGTTGTTTCGTTTCGATGTAGGTTTTGATTTCTTTTTTTGATTTTCCTTTTAATTCATCCGGTAGCTCGGCAGCCGGGAGGTTTATGGTGCCGATCGAATCGGTTTCATAGCGGTCAACCAGATCCCAGGCCTGGTTTTGATATAGCATTTTGTTTCCTTTGGCCTTTGCCCGTTTCACGGCAATCGATTTGTTCATGGCTTCATTTTTTTTATCTAGGTCTTGTTGCATCGCGGCAGCTGCCACACCCCGGGTACCATACGCAATGTAGGTATTGTTCAACGTGCTGTTCAGGGTGATGATTTGGTCGTCGTAGGGCGTTGGAATCTCCTCTATTTTCAGATTTGGATTGATATTGGTGTAACTGCCACCACCGCACTGGTCGATGATATTCCAATGTTCACGCAGGCCGTCTGTTTTGGAGCCGCAATAGATGGTATTGATGATGATGTTTTTTTGCCGAGCCAGTTCACAGGCTTTTATATAATGAACCGGCCCCTGTAAAAAATCTTCGTTACCGGCAATGAAGATGGTCTTATAACTATAGGGGTTGGCATCCCATTGCAGCTCATTCATCGAGGAAAGGAGGACTTGTCCGCAGTATTCGTCACCCCCATTGGTTGATAGTTTAAAAAGCGTTGCTGATAATTGGTCAAGATCGGTTGTAAAAGGCAGCAATTGACGGATATAGCCGTTAGCGACCGGGTTATCGGTTCGACCGTATTCATACAAAGCGATTTCAATAACCGGTGTTTGATACCTGTCAGTTTCCATGCTTTTAGTTCCACACCGAACGCGCCCCAGGGTATTCACCATATGCCATAATTGAGCCTTGGCCTGATCGATTAGTCCATCCATGCTGTTGCTCACATCAAGGAGGATAGCTACCTGTATTTTTTGGTTGGCATGCGGTTGAGAGGGCGTTGCCGCGATGGTATTCATATGAACGGAGGGATGCCGATCGCCGGCTACAAGTGCCAGGTGACATGATAAAAGAAAAAGGGTCAGCGCGGTTAACTGTTTCATGTTGAAAATTTTATGCAAGACAGTGAAATCCTCCAAATTGCACACGATGGCCCCTCTTTTTTTTCATTTTTTGTTTCTGTTAACAAATCCCTTTGTGGTTTGAAGGGGTTTTGGGAAATTCGCACATGCAATTTGTTCGAAAAAATCTCACGGACCGGCAACTCAAGGACCTCTATGCCTCCTTGCTTTTTCCAAGAATGATCGAGGAAAAAATGCTCGTGTTACTTCGCCAGGGAAAGATTTCCAAGTGGTTCAGCGGGATTGGACAGGAAGCCATTGCCGTTGGGGTAACGGCCGCACTGGATGAAGATGAATGGATTATGCCCCTACACCGAAATCTTGGCGTTTTCACAACCCGGAACATGTCGCTCAGTCAGTTGTTCAAACAATGGCAGGGGAACAAAGATGGGTTCAGCAAAGGCCGGGAGCGCAGTTTTCATTTTGGATCTTCCGAACATCATATCTGTGGCATGATTTCGCACCTCGGACCACAACTGGCGATTGCCGATGGAATTGCCCTGGCACACAAACTACGTCAGGAACAAAAGGTATCCGTTGCGTTTACGGGGGATGGTGGCACCAGTGAGGGCGACTTCCACGAGGCATTAAATACCGCTGCGGTGTGGGATCTGCCTGTCATCTTTATCATCGAGAACAATGGCTATGGCTTGAGTACACCCGTTCGCGAACAATACCGCTGCGAACAACTGGCCGATCGGGCCAAGGGATACGGCATGGAGTCAGTGACCATCGACGGCAACAATATTCTGGAGGTTTATGATACGATACGTGGCGTGCGGGAATACTGCCTGAAACACCAAAAGCCATACCTGGTTGAATGCATGACCTTCCGCATGCGCGGACACGAGGAGGCCAGCGGCGTGAAATATGTACCCAACGAATTGTTTGAAACCTGGGAGCAGCGCGATCCCATCAAAAACTTTGAACAGTGGTTGTTGAGCGAGCAGGTGTTGCAGGAAGGCGATATTGCGGAAATCAGGTTGGCTACCAAGAACCATATTGAAGAAGAACTGAACATCGGTTTTCGAGGACAAGCCATCATACCCGATACCGAGGAAGAGCTTCGTGATGTCTATGCTCAGCGAACAACACCGAAACCAATGGTCATTGAAAACCATCTGACTGGTTTTGAAAATGCTGCGCACACGGGTACTGAAAAAAAGTTCATCCAGGCTATTCAGGAGGCATTGGATCAATCTATGCAACACCATCCGAATCTGGTGCTGATGGGTCAGGATATTGCCGAATATGGCGGTGCGTTCAAGGTGACCGAAGGATTTGTTGAACGGTATGGCAAGGAGCGTGTCCGAAATACCCCGCTATGTGAGAGTGCTATTGTGGGCGCCGCTTTGGGGCTTAGCATACACGGGTTTAAATCAATGATGGAAATGCAGTTTGCCGACTTTGTTACGGCAGGCTTCAACCAAATTGTCAATAATCTCGCCAAAATCCATTACCGATGGGGGCAGCCGGCCGATGTGGTCATTAGGATGCCTACCGGAGGAGGCGTTGGCGCCGGTCCGTTTCACAGCCAAAGCAATGAAGCCTGGTTTGTGCACACCCCGGGTTTGAAAGTGGTTTACCCGGCCACGCCCATGGACGCCAAAGGGTTGCTGATTGCCTCTTTGAATGATCCGAATCCTGTGCTGTTTTTTGAACACAAAGCGCTGTATCGGAGTATTAGCGGGTCGGTGCCCGATGTATATTATGAAATAGAAATTGGCAAAGCACGGCATGTGCAAGCGGGCGAGGATGTGTCCATCATCACATACGGAAGCGGTGTACATTGGGCGGCCGAATACGCGTTACAACACCCCGAACGTTCCATCGATATTCTGGATTTACGAACGCTGCTTCCATTGGATTACGATGCGATCCGGGCTTCGGTTATGCGTACGGGTAAGGTATTGTTACTGCACGAAGACACAATGCTCGGCGGCATTGGCGGTGAACTTTCAGCCTGGATAGCCGAGCACTGTTTTGAGCATCTCGATGCGCCCATCATGCGGTGTGCTTCACTTGACACGCCGGTTCCATTCAATATAGAGCTAGAGAAAAATTTCATGCCCAAAAACAGACTGGCGGCAGCGGTTGATAAACTGATGCGTTATTGAATTCTTTGCTTGACAGATAATCAACAATCGTTGAAGGGCCAGCCTGCAGATATCAGCTCACTCTGTATCCGGAATAAAGATCAATGAGATGGAATTTACACAATGACGGGTATTCTTGGGTGTGAACTGTTCGCCGATGAAGACATGGCCTAAGTGACCTTGGCAATTGCTGCATATGATTTCCGTCCTTCGTCCATCCGCATCCGGTAGTCTGGTCACAGCACCCGGAATCTCATCATCGAAACTGGGCCATCCGCAATGCGAATCGAATTTATCTGACGACCGATACAGTGGTTTCTCACATTGTTTGCATACGTATGTTCCGGCTTCTTTATGGTCGGTATAGATGCCCGTGTAAGGACGTTCGGTGCCTTTATGGATGATGACTTGTGTTTCGGCTGGCGTGAGCGGATTTCGTTTCATATGGTTGTATGTCAGGTTGTTTATTTTTTTGAAATGATTGCCGGCCTCGATTACATATTGTGTGAACCGTATCTCATCAGCCGAGCTTGTGAAGGCGTAGCTGGGTCTGTACCAAACCATGAACGAATCAAGGTAGGGCGATTGGAGTTGGGTTGTTCGTCGAACAAAAACACGGTTGAACCGGTAATCGATATATTTTTCCTGTTCAGCCGATTCTAGCCGGTTGCGAAAGGCGCGCAGTTGTTTATTGCGCCTGAATCGAAACACATTAATCAAGGCGTCCAAATCAAAGCCACTGACACCCCCCACTGACGATGTTGTGAGTCCCGGATTTTCGAACCGGAAAATCGAGGCGTATTTTACCCGATTCTCAATCGAATCTTCCTGGTATGACCGACTGTTTACGATAACCTCTTTCATAACGGTATACCGTGACCGAACCCGAACATGCAAACTGATGTCGAACTGCCTGGGATCCTCAATGGAATGCACGGCATATTTTTGAGTGGGTTTGTTTCGGTAGATAAAAAATATCGAATCGGTTTCCCGTACCGTAATTTGATACCGCCCGAGGCTGTCGGTCATCGTGGTCACACCGCTGTTGCTTTTCACCAGCACGTTTTCGATCAAATTCAGCTTGAGCGAATCAACCACGGTTCCTTTGACCGTTATTTGTGCATCGACGGATAACGAACGAGCCAATGTAATTATCAGAGCGACCAGTAATGGGAAGAGGTGGTGGGTCATGGTAAAGTTGGGCACAGCCTGTCAAGGCATACACGAAGTTAGGAAGCGGATTTGGACGCTAACCAGTTTTCAATAATTCGGGGATAGTGTTCGTATTCCAGCACGTGTATTTTCTGGGCCACCTGTTCGGGTGTGTCGCCCGGGTTGACGGCACAAGTCGCTTGAAATAAGATGGGACCATGATCATACCATTCATCCACCTCGTGAATGGTAATACCCGAAATGGTTTCTTTGTTTTGCACAACCGCTCGGTGTACATGCATACCATACATGCCTTTTCCGCCGTAGTTGGGCAGTAAGGCCGGATGTATATTCAGCGTGGGGAATGCCTGAATTAAGGCGGGCGGCATTTTTTTAAGGAAACCGGCTAAAACGAGTGCGTTAACACCTAACTCATTCAACTTCAATATGAAACCGGCCGAGTTCAATTCCACCTCATCGATGATAATGCACGGAATGGACAGCCGATCTGCCTTTTCGATAACACCGGCTCGCGGGTTATTGGTTACAATCGCGGCAACCGTGAAACCTTGCATTTTTTTAGAAAAATATATAATATTTTCAGCATTAGAACCGTTGCCACTAGCAAAAAGGGCTATTTTCATGACTTTTTTTGCTTATTTCCTGTCATTTTCCCCCAAACACGACCTAAATAATTTTTAAAAAAAGAAAACTGTCCTAAGGGGATGCTGATGACTAGCACACAGACTGGCCAGAGTATGGAAACCAGGATGACATAGAGAACCAGCCAAACGGCTGTGCCTTTGTTTAAATCTGTCAGGGTCAGCAGCCATTTGCCTATTGCGGCACAGGTACTGCCGCCGGCTGCGAATGTGATAATAATCAGCACCAGTTGAAGTCCGTTGACACCCCAGCGTTGTTTGAGTTTTTCAAACATGGCGCAAAGGTGCGAAAAAGCTCATCAATCATTCGCTATTTTTTATGAAAATTCGCTAAAAAAAATCCGTTTACATTTTTATGACAAATTGAAGCACCATCTTTTACAAAGCCTTGAAATACAAACAAAACAAACAAAAAAAAAATTAAAATTGTTGGTCGTTTATCAGCCCCCTGACGTACTTTTGCTCCCGAAAAAAGGTTTTATCCACACCAGACCCGAATCAGTATGCGTCTACCAAGAATCCTCCAACGCTCCGTTTTTTTCGCAACTCTATCCCTATTATTTCTTTTTTCTACACATACAAACCTGTTTGCGCAGGATGGAGAAACGTTGTTCAAAAACAATTGTGCCAACTGTCATAAGCCTGATGTGGACCACACCGGGCCCGCTTTGAAAGGATGGAAAGACCGGGTTCCCAATGATGAATGGATTTACAAATGGGTTGCCAATCCGGCGCAGATGATCGCATCCGATGCGTACGCGAAACAATTGGCTGACAAATGGAAGCCCATCGTGATGAGTCCATTTGCCAACCTGAAAAAAGAAGAGGTTGATGCGATCATGAAATATGTGGACGAGTACAAACCACCCGTGGAGGACAAATCAGCTCCCGGAGGAGCCAGTAAGTCTGATTCAAGTGACAACTCGCTGCTGTATGGGTTGCTGACACTGATACTGGCTGTGGTCGGATTGATTTTGGTGCAAGTCAACAGTAATTTGCGTAAACTCACCGATGAAAAAGAAGGTGTTCGCCGTGGAGAACCGGTTCCGTTTTACCGAAACAAGGCCTATATCATGCTGGGTCTGCTGGTATTGTTCGCCATTGGCGGCTACTACACCATCAATGGTGCTATCGGCTTGGGGCGTTCCCAAAACTATCAGCCCGAACAGCCGATATATTATTCTCATAAAGTGCATGCCGGTACCAACCAAATCAGCTGCCTGTATTGTCATGGGAGTGCCCAGGACAGTAAGCATGCGGGTATCCCTTCCGTCAACGTATGTATGAATTGCCACATGGCTGTGAAAGAATATAAAGGAGAGCCAATTATTCGTGAAGACGGAAAACAGGTAGATGGAACGGCTGAAATTCAAAAACTATACAAATATGCCGGCTGGAATCCCGATACCAAACAATATAATCCCGACCGAAACGGGGATGGTACACCGGATGGCGCGTCGCCCATACCATGGGTGAAAATCCACAACCTGCCCGATCACGTTTACTTCAACCATAGTCAGCACGTTCGCGTTGGAAACCAGCAGTGCCAAACCTGTCACGGGAACATCCAGGAAATGCCGGAAGTTTATCAATTCTCCGATCTGAGCATGGGCTGGTGCGTGAACTGCCACCGCGAATCAAAAGTGAACTTCTATGACAAGAAGACCGGCACCGGCAACAAGTTCTACAGTATTTATGAGAAGTTTCATAATGACATCAAGAACCACAAAATGGATAGTGTGACCGTTGAGCACATCGGTGGAACCGAATGTCAAAAATGTCACTATTAAACAATACGAACCGAAAGGGTAACACGCAGCATAAACAGAACTACCGAACTACCAAGCTATGAACAATAAAAAATACTGGCAAAGTTTTGGCGAACTGAATAACACGACAAGTCACCAGGAGTCGACTGAAAACGAGTTCAAAGAGCCTCTCCTTCCTATGGAAGAGATTGCCCAGGAGGGGTTTTTGGATAGCCGAACACCGCGCAGAGACTTCTTAAAATACCTCGGATTCAGCACTGCCGTGGCAGCCATCGCGGCCGGCTGCGAGATGCCTGTTCGTCGCGCTATCCCTTACCTGAACAAACCGGATAATGTTATACCCGGTGTTGCCAATTATTTCGCATCAACGTATATTAATGGTGGTGATGCTATTTCAGTTGTAGTAAAACAACGCGACGGACGTCCCATCAAAATTGAAGGAAATGAGGCCTCTTCCCTGACCGAAGGAGGAACCAGTGCACAGGCACAAGCCTCCGTTCTGGACTTGTATGATGGTATCCGGTTGCGTCACCCGATGAAAAAGTCAGGCGATTCATTCAAGGAAATCAGCAGCTTCAACAAGCTGGATGAAATGATAACCGAAGCACTGGCATCCGTTACGGGCCAAATTGTGTTATTGACATCTTCTATTCATTCTCCGTCCACACTCGATATTATTGAGAAATTCAAAGCCAAATACGGCGCCGCTCGCGTGAAACACGTTCAATATGACGCCATCAGTTACAGCGGTATGATCGAGGCCAACAAAGCCTGCTACAATATGGCGGCTCTGCCTTCCTATCATTTTGAAAAAGCTAAAACGGTTGTTAGTCTGAGTGCAGACTTCCTGGGCACCTGGATCAATCCGGTTGAATTCAGTGCGCAATTCGCCAAAACGCGTCGTTATTCCAAAGAAAACAAATCGCTTAGCCGTCATTTTCAGTTTGAAAGTATGCTGAGCATGACCGGATCAAACGCTGATGACCGCTACACACACAAGCCTTCTGAAACGGGTGCCATTGCCCTTTCTTTGCTGGCTGCTTTAGGTGGTTCCGTGACGGCCCCATCAATCGCTGATGCCAAACTCAATGAAGGCATCAAAAAAGCGGCTACAGCATTGAAGGCCGGAAACGGACTCGTCGTATGTGGCAGTAATGATGTTAATATACAAATTGTTGTCAACGCCATCAATGAACTGATCGGCGCAAACGGCAATACGATTAACTGGGCCGCTCCAACCCAAACGCGCAAGGGAATCGATGCGGACATGAACACGCTTGTAACCGATTTGAAAGCCGGTACAGTGGGTGCACTCATGGTATACGATTGTAATCCGGTTTACACGCATGCTGACGGTAAAAATCTCGCGTCACTTCTGAAAAAAGTCAAACTCTCCGTTTCATTTAATCCAACCATGGATGAAACAACGGAGCACTGTCAATACGTGGTGCCCACTCATCACTGGCTGGAAAGCTGGGGCGATGCGGAACCTAAGAAAGGCTATGTGAGTTTTATGCAGCCGATCATCAACCCGCTGTTTAAAACCAGGGCTTTCCAAACATCCCTGCTCACCTGGATGGGAGGCGCTTCGGCTGCTTCCGCAGCTGATTCTACGGCTGTTTCTTCCGTGAGCTCGAATGCCGATTACGAGAATTATTTACGCGCCTACTGGAGCGGTAAATTAACGGCATCATTCGAGGCGGTCCTGCAAAAAGGCGTACAGGAGACTATCGTAGCTCCCGCCGGAATGCCATTTATCAATACCGGTGTAGCACAGGCGGCCTCCAACCTGGCTTCCGTGAAAGGGGGCGCTACCGAAGTAGTTCTTTATCAAAAAGTATCGATTGGAAGCGGCGCACAGGCCAATAACCCCTGGTTGCAGGAACTGCCTGACCCGGTATCGAAAGTAACCTGGGACAACTATGCGATGATCAGTCCGGCAATGGCCAAAACCGTGCTGGGTATTGACGTCCTCAACAACCAGCGTCAGGCGGATGCCTATGAGGTTACGCCGGAAAAGCCAACGTTGAAAATTACGGTTGCCGGAAAAGCCGTAGAACTTCCCGCGCTGATTCTTCCCGGTCTGAATGATTCAACCATTGCTATCGCACTTGGGTATGGCAGAAAAAGTGCCGACGAAAGCAAGTCGTTGCAGTATATCGGCCGTTCCGCCACCGGCGCCGGTCAAAACGTGTATCCGTTTGCGTTATCGAACGGCACGAATGTTATTTACAATATGGTTGCTTCGGTTGAGAAAACCGGCAATCAATATCCGCTGGCACAAACACAGGTGCATGGCTCTTCTGAAAACCGTCCGGTTATTTATCAAACAACCCTGGCTGCGCACAACAAGTCGCCAGAAGCCATGTTGCATGATACCAAAGCGGAATTGCAGAACCTGCTCGCCGAAGATGGCAAAAAAGAAGGTTTCGAAAAAGGCGGAACCATCTATCCGTATTACGATAAGCCCGGCATCAAGTGGGGCATGAGTATAGACTTGAATACTTGTACCGGTTGCAGTGCTTGTGTAGTGGCCTGTACGGCTGAAAACAACGTGAGTGTTGTTGGTAAAACACAGGTACAGCGCGCACATGAAATGCATTGGCTCCGGATCGACCGTTATTTCACCGGTGATCCGAAAAATCCGGATGTGGTGTTCCAGCCCATGATGTGTCAGCATTGCGACAATGCGCCTTGCGAGAATGTTTGTCCGGTAGCCGCTACCAACCATAGTAGTGAGGGATTGAACCAAATGACCTATAACCGTTGTATCGGTACACGCTATTGTGCCAACAACTGTCCATATAAAGTACGTCGTTTCAACTGGCTCGATTATACGGGTTCGGATAGTTTCGCCGACAACCAGGAGCCGCTCCGCGGAAAAGACCTGGATGAATCGGTGTTCCAGATGAATGAAGATCTGACCCGGATGGTGTTGAACCCGGATGTGACGGTTCGTTCACGTGGTGTGATCGAAAAATGTTCATTCTGTGTACAGCGTTTACAGGAGAAGAAACTGGATGCGAAAAAGAACGAGGATCCGTCTATCGTACGTAATGTAAAAACGGCCTGTATGCAAGCTTGTCCGACTCACGCCATTCAGTTTGGCAATGTGAACGACAAAGAAAGCGATGTATCCAAAGCCCGGATGGACGAAAACCGAAATTTTTATGTGATGGAGCACCTGCACGTATTGCCGAATGTGAGTTATCTGGCGAAAATCCGTAACACGGACCGTTCGCTGTCTTACAACACGCATGCCGCTGATGCCAAACACGACGCTCATTCATAAATAATGTAATTGCTGACGACCCGCTAAACAGATACCGACTATGTCATTACTGAAATACGAATCACAACAACGAGAGCCGCTGGTAGACGGTAACAAGGATTACCACCAGGTAACGGAAGATATCATCAAGCCGATTGAAATGAAGCCTAGTCGGCTGTGGTACATTGGCTTTTATATCAGCGTTGGTTTGCTTTTGTTTGGCGCATACAGTGTCTATCGCGAGGTAACGTACGGTATCGGTCAGTGGAATTTGAATAAAACCATCGGATGGGGTTGGGATATCACCAACTTCGTATGGTGGGTAGGGATTGGTCATGCCGGTACACTGATTTCTGCGATTCTGCTGTTGTTCCGTCAGGGATGGAGAACCGGTGTTAACCGTGCGGCCGAGGCCATGACCATCTTTGCGGTTATGTGCGCCGGTCAGTTTCCGATCTGGCACATGGGTCGGGTATGGATGTTCCCATTCGTTTTCCCGTATCCAAACTCCCGCGGTCCGTTATGGGTGAACTTCAACTCGCCGCTTCTCTGGGACGTGTTCGCGATTTCCACCTACTTTACCGTATCACTGTTGTTCTGGTATTCGGGATTGATTCCGGATCTGGCCACCGTGCGGGATCGCGCTAAAACAAAACTGCGTAAACTTTTATACGGTATTGCTTCGTTTGGCTGGACAGGTAGCACCAAACACTGGCAGCGTCATGAGTCGCTTTCATTGGTGCTGGCCGGCTTGAGTACACCACTCGTACTTTCTGTACACACCATCGTATCCTTCGACTTCGCCACGTCGGTTGTTCCTGGATGGCATACAACGATTTTTCCGCCGTACTTCGTTGCCGGTGCGATCTTCAGTGGTTTTGCCATGGTGCAAACCCTGCTGATTGTAGTGCGTAAAGTCATGGCCCTGGAAGATTACATCACGTTAGGTCACATTGAGGCCATGAACAAGGTGATTGTATTGACCGGTAGCATTGTGGGGTGTGCTTATCTGACGGAGTTGTTTATTGCCTGGTACGGTCAAAATCCATATGAGTGGTATGCCTTCTCTGAAAACAGAGCCAACCTGTGGAGCCCGTATGGATGGAGCTATTGGTTGATGATGTTCTGTAACGTGGTATCTCCTCAGTTGTTCTGGAGCCGTAAACTGCGCCGGAATATTACCGTTACCTTCTTCATGAGTATTGTGGTAAACATCGGTATGTGGTATGAGCGTTTCGTGATTATCGTAACATCCATCTACCGTGATTTCCTTCCTTCCAGCTGGAGTACATATTACAGTCCGACCATCTGGGAGATAGGATTCTACCTCGGTACGTTTGGTTTGTTCTTCACCTGCTTCTTCCTTTTTGCTAAATACTTCCCGGTGATTGCGGTGGCAGAGATCAAGTCTATCCTCAAAACCAGTGGTGAGAATTATAAGGCGAAGATGACCGACATCGAGAAATCGGATGCCGAGAAGTTTTATGTGGAGAAAGTGGAGCATAGCCATTGAGCAGTAAATAGGAAAAAGTAGAAAGAAACATAACGTGCAAGCCGAACGGCTCGTACTAAAAAAGAAAAAAAGGAAAGGGTACTGAAAGCCCAAGAATAAAACCAGCTTTCAAACCTGTTGACT